>NZ_LT976853.1:1156579-1206608 GCF_900249755.1 Cupriavidus taiwanensis | reverse complement strand
ACAAGAAAATCCCCGGGGCACCAAGTGCCCCGGGGATTTTTTATGCTGCGCAGAAACGGCGTCAGTGCGGCAGCAGGATGGTCGAGCCGGTGGTCTTGCGCGCTTCCAGGTCGCGGTGCGCCTGCGCCACCTCGGACAGCGCGTAGCGCTGGCGGATGTCGATCTTGACCTTGCCGGTGGTAACGGCGTCGAACAGGTCGGCCACCATCGGCTCGAGCAGTTCGCGGTGCACCACGTAGGTCATCAGCGTCGGCCGCGTCAGCCGCAGCGAGCCCTTGTTGCCCAGCACCGACAGGTCGAACGGCGGCACCGGGCCCGAGGCATTGCCGAAGCTGACCATGGTGCCGCGCGGCGCCAGGCAGTCGAGCGAGCCGCGGAAAGTATCCGCGCCGATCGAGTCATAGACCGCCGGCACGCCCTTGCCGTTGGTGATCTCTTTGACCCGATCGACGAACGACTCGCGCGTATAGACGATGGTGTGGGCGCAGCCGTTGGCACGCGCCAGCTCGGCCTTTTCGTCGCTGCCGACGGTGCCGATCACGGTCACGCCCAGCGCCTTCAGCCACTGGCAGGCGATCAGCCCGACCCCGCCCGCGGCCGCGTGCAGCAGCACGGTGTCGCCCGGCTGCACCTTGTAGCTGTCGCGGATCAGGTACTGCGCGGTCAGCCCTTGCAGCATCATCGCCGCGGCGGTGTCGAACGGGATCGCATCGGGCAGCCGCACCACGATGTCGGCCGGCATCACCCGCACCTGCGCATAGGCGCCGGTGGGACGGCCGGCATAGGCCACGCGGTCGCCCACGGCAACGTGGCGCACGCCCTCGCCCACCGCCTCGACCACGCCGGCGCCTTCCATGCCCAGCCCGCCCGGCAGCGGCTGCTTGTACAACCCCGTGCGGAAATAGACATCGATATAGTTCAGGCCCACCGCCTCGTGGCGCACGCGCACTTCGCCGGGGCCGGGGCCGCCCACCTGTACATCGACCCACTGCATGACTTCGGGACCGCCGGTCTGCTCGATCCGGATGGCTTTGCTCATCTGCGTCGCTCCTTGTCTTGGTGAAGCATCGATCGGGAATACGGTTAACTTCAGCCGGCCTGCGCCGCGCCGTTCTCGCGCGCAAGCCCTGCCAGCAGCAGCTCGGCGCTGGCCACGTTGGTCGCGCACGGCACGTTGTGCACGTCGCAGGCGCGCACCAGCGCGTTGATATCGGGTTCGTGCGGCTGCGGCGTCATCGGGTCGCGCAGGAACACCACCGCGCTGACGCGGCCTTCGGCCAGCTGCGCGCCGATCTGCAGGTCGCCGCCCCACGGGCCCGACAGCATGCGCGTGACGTCCAGCCCGACCTCGTCGATCAGGCGCCCGCCGGTGGTGCCGGTGGCAAGCAGTTCGCACTGCGACAGAAAGGCGCGATGGCGCGCGGCGAAGGCGACGATGTCGTCCTTCTTGTGGTCATGGGCAATCAGCGCTATACGAGGCATAGTGAGCCGGGTCATCAGGGCTTCCTGGTGGCGGGGTACGGGGAACGTCGGGACACTGCCGGTCAGAACGTGCCGGGGAAGGCGCCGCCGTCGAGCAGGATGTTCTGGCCGGTGATGTAGCCGGCATGGCGGCTGCACAGGAAGGCGCAGGTGGCGCCGAACTCGGCGGGCTCGCCGAAGCGGCGCGACGGGTTGGCCGCGGCGCGCCGCTGCGCCACTTCCTCGACGCTCAGACCCGCCTTCTTCGCGCCGCCTTCCATGGTCTTGAACAGGCGGTCGGTATTGAACGGGCCGGGCAGCAGGTTGTTGATGGTGACGCCGTGCTGCGCCACTTCGCGCGCCACGCCGGCAACGAAACCGGTCAGGCCGGAGCGCGCGCCATTGGACAGGCCCAGCACATCGATCGGCGCCTTGACCGCGCCGCTGGTGATATTGATGATGCGGCCCCACTTGCGCGCGATCATGCCGTCGACGGTGGCCTTGATCAGCTCGATCGGGGTCAGCATGTTGGCGTCCAGCGCGGCCAGCCAGTCGCTGCGCTCCCAGTCGCGGAAGTTGCCCGGCGGCGGGCCGCCGGCGTTGTTGACCAGGATGTCGAGATCGCCCAGCTTGGCCACGGCGTCGAGCGCGGCCTTGCGGCCTTCGGGCGTGGTGATGTCGGTCGCCACCGCGATCACGCGGCGGCCATGGCGCGCGCGCAGGCCGGCCGCGGCCTTTTCCAGCGCCTCGGCGCCGCGCGCCACGATCACTACGTCAACGCCTTCAGCCGCCAGCGCATCGGCGCAGGCAAAGCCCAGGCCCTTGCTGGCGCCGCATACCAGCGCATGCTTGCCGCGCAGTCCCAGATCCATGTGTTTCTCCCTTGTCTGTTGTCTGTGGCGGGCCCGCGCCGCGCGGGCCCCGAATCAGGTTTTCCTTGCCGACAGCAAATACATGCCGCCCATCACCAGCGCGCTGCCGGCCAGCTGCACGCCGCTGACGGGCTCGCCCAGCAGCCAGAACGCCAGCAACAGCGTCGACACCGGCCCGATCATGCCAGCCTGCGACGCCATCGGCGCGCCGATGCGCGACACCGCCACCATGGTCAGCGACACCGGCAGCACGGTGCAGAACACCGCGTTGACCAGCGACAGCCACATCACCGGCGCCGGCTGCGCCAGCTCCGCCAGCGGCCGGCCCAGCACCAGGTACTGGATCACGCAGCACGCGGTCGACACGCACATGGCATACGCCACCAGCCGCAGCGAGCCGATGCGCCGCACCAGCTCGCCGCTCAGGATCAGGTAGATACCATAGGTGATGGCGCTGCCCAGCACCAGCGCACCGCCCAGCCACACCCGGCTGCCGCTGACATCGAGGTCATGCGCGAACACCAGCACGATGCCGGCATAGGCCAGCAGCAGCGACAGCCACTGGCGCGTGCCGATCGGCCGGCGGAACACCAGCGCGGTCACCAGCAATACGAACGATGGCGTCAGGAACAGGATCAGCCGCTCCAGCCCGGCGGTGATGTATTGCAGCCCGATGAAATCCAGGAAGCTGGACAGGTAGTAGCCGATAAAGCCGAGAAACACCACGCGGCCCCGGTCCGCCCACGACAGCGGCGCCAGCCGGCGCGACTGCCACCAGCCGATCGCCATGAACAGCGGCACCGCGAACAGCATGCGCAGCGTGATCACCATCACGGCATCGACGTTGTAGCGGTACATCAGCTTGGCGACGATGGCCTTGGCCGAAAACAGCACCGCGCCCACGGCGGCGATGACAAGCCCCGAGCGCTGCGGCGAAGGCAGCGCGGCGGGCACGGCGAGAGACTTCTGGGAGGCGGACACGAAGAATACGGGAGGAAAGCGGGCCGGCACGGCGGCCCCGCAAAACGACCCGACGATTGTATTCGAAAAGGCGCGAGGGCATCGGACGCCGCCCCGGCCGCGCGCACGCCCTGTTGCGCGGCCTTCCTCGGTATACTCGGGGTCACCTCCAGCCACCGCGCCTGCTTCGTGCCCCAGCCCGCCGACACGCCTTCCGGCAAGCCCGCCGCCGACTATGACTTCACCGAACAGGTGGGCCACCTGCTGCGGCGCGCCTACCAGCGCCATGTGGCGATCTTCCAGCAAACCATCCCGGATTCGCAGCTGACCGCGGCGCAGTTCGTGGTGCTGTGCGCGGTGCGCGACCGGCAGCCGTGCTCGATGAACGAGGTGGTGCGCGCCACCGCGATCGACCAGGCGACGGTGCGCGGCATCATCGACCGGCTGAAATCGCGCAAGCTGATCGCGGTCTCGCATGATCCCAACGACCGGCGCAAGGTCGTGGTGACGGTCACGCCCGCCGGCCTGGCCCTGATCGACGAGACCGTGCCGTTCGCGAAGGAGATCTCGGAACAGACCTTCGGCAGCCTGAATCCGGCCGAACGCGTGGCGGTGACCTACCTGCTGCGCAAGATGAGCGAGATCGATGAGGGGAATGGGGCGTAGCGCCGCATAGCGGGGCTTCCCGATACCAGCGGCTTGCTCCCCTCTCCCGCTTGCGGGAGAGGGGCCGGGGGTGAGGGCCGGCGCTGGCAATAGCGACGGCATTCACTTCGTGGAAGCTCCCGCCCTCACCCCAACCCTCTCCCGCAAGCGGGAGAGGGAGCACCCCATCAGCCCTTGGTCGATGTCGTTGACGCCATCGCCGCCAGCACCGTCTCCGGCACGAACGGCGGCCTGCGCAAACGCACCCCCAGCGCATCGAACAGCGCATTGGCAATCGCCGGCGCGCCCGGCAGCGAGGCCGATTCGCCGGCACCCAGCGGCGGCTCTGACTGGCGCGGCATCAGCACCACGTCGATCGGCGGAATCTCCGGGAAGGTCAGCAGCGGATAGCTGCCCCACTCGCGGCTGGCCACGCCGTCGGCATCGAAGCGGACTTGTTCCTTCAGCACGCGGCTGAGGGTCTGCACCACGTTGCCGTGGACCTGGTGGCGCACGCCGTCGGGATTGACGACCATGCCGGTGTCCTGCCCCACTACCACCTTGTCGATGGCGATGCGGCCCGTGCCGGCGTCGACGGACAGGTCCACCACCCATGCGGCCCACGCCGCGCCGAAGCCGGGGAAACGGCTGTGGATGTAGCGTGCATAGGCCACGCCACGGCCGCGCAGCCGGCCATCGGCATCCGGCACGCCGCGCGAACCGGCCGCGCCGCGCTGCCAGCCGGCCGCCTCGGCGACGGCGCGCAGCAGATCCGCGGCGCGCGCGTCAGGCAGGTGCCGCAGGCGGAAGTCCACCGGGTCGGCGCCCGCCGCCAGCGCCAGTTCGTCGATCACGCACTCGTGCGCGAATGCATTCGGCAGCGCCGAGACGCCGCGCAGCCATGACGCGCGCACGATCGCCGGGGTGTCGTCGCAGCCGATGCGGCGCGCGGCATAGCCGTAGGGCGGCACGGCGGTGCGGTCGCCCATTTCCAGCGTGCGCGGCGCGTTGGGCACCGCACCGGTCAGCACCAGCGCCAGCGTGGGCGCGTCGTTGGACGGATAGCGGCTGGTGAAGTCGTAGCCGAGCAGCGCGCCGTCGGCGCCGAGCGTGGCGCTGACATCCATCAGCTGGGCCGCGCCCTTGGGCTCCCACAAGTGCTCCTGCTCGCGCGACAGCTGCACGCGCACCGGCCGCCCCACCGCGCGCGACAGCAGCGCCGCGTCGGCGCAGACATCGTCGGCGCAATTGCGCCCGTAGCAGCCGGCGGCCTCCATGCGCACGATCTCGATGCGGTCCTCGCCCAGCCCGCACAGCCGGGACAGGTCGATGCGCAGCATGTGCGGATTCTGCGTGCCGGACCATACGGTCAGGCCGTCTTCGTGCCAGTCGGCCACGGCGCACGACGGGCCGATCGAGCCGTGCATCTGGTACGGCCACACATAGCGCCGCTGCAATACCGTGCCGGCGCCCGCGGCGGGCAGTTCGCCCTCGCTCAGCAGCTCGCGCCGCGTGGCCGGGTTGGCGCGCAGCGCCGGCTCCGGATCGTCCAGCGCGGGCAAGGGCGGCACCGGTTTCCAGCGCACGCGCAGCCGGCGCGCGGCCTGCACCGCGTATTCCTCGCGCTCGGCCACCACGCCGACAAAGTCGCCCTGCACCACGACCTCGACCAGGCCCGGCACGTCGCGCACCGAATCCCGGTCGACTTCCAGCAGGCTGTTGCCGACGAAGCCGCCGCTGTCGCGCCCCGCATACGGCGGGCGCACCACGCGGCCGTGCAGCATGCCGGGCACGCGCACGTCATGGACAAAGGTCAGTGCGCCGCGGGCCTTGTCGGGGATATCGACGCGCGGCGCCGCGCGGCCGACGATGCGGTAGGCTTCGACGGGCTTGGTCAGCACGTCTTCGGCAAGCGGCAGTTCCACGTGCTCGCCCGCAACCAGCGCTCCATAGCCGATGCTGGCCTGCGTGCCGCGCACGCGGAACACGCCGTCTTGCGCTTCCACCGCGGCAGCGTCCACACCCAGCTGCCGCGCCGCGCGCGCCTGCAGCCACGCGCGTGCCTGCGCGGCGGCGCGGCGCAGCGGCAGCGCCGAGATCTGGATCGACGCGCTGGCGATGGTCGGGCCCTGGTTGGGCGTGGCTTCGGTATGGCCCAGCACCATGCGCACGTGGCCGAACGGTACGTCGAGTTCTTCGGCGACAATCTGCGCCAGCGCGGTGCGGATGCCGGTGCCGAGGTCGACGTGGCCGTTGAAGGCCAGCACCTCGCCGCTGTCGCGCACGGCGATAAACACGTCCGGCAGCGCCGGCACATAGTCAGACGCGGCGCCGGGCTGGCCCGGCGCCGGGCGCGCGGCCGGCTGCGGGGCGCGCGTGACCAGCAGCACGCCGGTGGCCTGCTGCAGCGCCAGGCGCAGCGCGCGCGGCGTGGCGGCGTCGGCCTGTGCCGGGGGTTGCAGCTGGGTTGCGGTCATCGTTCTCCTCTCTCCTTCGCCAGCCGCCGCGCGGGGCCGCCGTTATACTGCCAGCCAACAGGCACACGGCAAGAACACCCACCATGACCACCAAGACTGCGGCCGCGCCCGCCACCCGTCGGGCGGCAGCCGGCACCCGGGCCCGGCAGGCGCAGGACAGCCGCGAGCGCATCCTGAAGGCTGCCATCAAGGTCTTCGCCCAGCGCGGCTACGACGGCGGCCGCATCGAACGGATCTCGTCGCTGGCCAAGACCTACGACCGGATGATCTACTACTACTTCGGCAGCAAGGAGAAGCTGTTCGTCGAAGTGCTGGAGACCATCTACCTGCAGCTCAACCAGGCCGAGCAGCAGCTCGAGCATGAACTCGACGCCGCCGACCCCGTGCGCGCGCTGTCGCAGCTGATCGACTTCGTCTGGCAGTACTACCTGGACCACCCCGAGTTCGTCGCCATCCTGACCAGCGAGAACATGAGCCAGGGCAAGCACGCGAAGAAGTCGGTGCGGCTGCGCGAGATCTCCAGCTATGCGCTCTCCGTGCTCGACGGCATCCTCGCGCGCGGCAAGGCCGCCGGCCTGTTCCGCGCGGATGCGCAAGCGCGCGACGTCTACCTGGTAATCGCCTCGCTTGGCTACTTCTACAACTCCAACCATCATACGCTCAGCGCCTTCCTGGGCGAGCCCATGATGAGCCCGCCCGCGCTGGCACACTGGCGCGATGTGATCCAGCAGACCGCGCTGCGCGCGGTGGCCGTGCCCGGCGCCGTGCCGGATGGGCAGGCTGCGCCGCCCGCCGCGCCGCGCAAGGCGGCACGCGGCAAGCGCGCGGCGGCGGGCTGACTCTCACCCGGGTCTTCCTCGATCAGGCTCAGGCGGCGGCGCGCACGCCTGCCACCTGCGCCAGCGCTTCGTCGCGCGTCAGCACCGTGGCGTACTTCTGCGCCATGTCGAACAGGTTGGCATCGTGCGGCCCCAGCGCGCGGTCGCCCACGCAATCCGACACCACCAGCGGGCGGAAGCCCAGCGACATCGCATCGACCACGCTGGCGCGCACGCAGCCGCTGGTGACGCAGCCGGCCACCAGCAGCGTCTGCACGCCGCGCTGGGTCAGCCAGGCCGCCAGCGAGGTGCCGAAGAACGCCGACGGCACCGTCTTGCGCACCACCAGTTCGCCCGCCGCGGGCGCCAGTTCAGGGACGATCTGGCTGTTGTGGCCGGCTTCCTTCAGCGTCAGCATGCCCGGCACCTTCAGCGTGAAGATGTTGTGGTCGCTGTCGTCGTCGGCAAACACGATGCGGCTGTGCGCCACCGGCCAGCCCTGCTCGCGCGCGGCGCGCAGCAGCGGCTGGGTATTGCGGATGGCTTCGGGGATATTGCCGCCGCCGAACACCGCCGGATCGGCAAAGCCGTTGACGAAGTCGATGATCAGCAGCCCGTACGGCGCTTTCAGTTCCATGCTGGCGCCAAAGCCCTGGCGCTGGTAAGTCTGCACTGCGTCATCCATGGCGCGCATCCTGGTTGGCCTTGTAGAGCGATGCGGACGGCGCATGGTGGCCGTCCATCACCTTGCCGCGCACCACCACCGGCTCGCCGTCGAGGCTGACGGTGCAGTGGCGCACGGGAATATCGATATGGCAGGCGGTGGTGCGGCTGCCGCCGGCTTCGTTGTTGGGGCCGAACGAGCACAGGAAGTTGCCCTCGTAGGCGCGCGCATCCATGCCGATGGTGGCCTCGCGGTCGTACATCGCCAGCGCCGACCAGCTCGCGCGCGGCTGCAGGCCCCAGCCGATATGCGACATCGCATACGCTTCCGGGTCGTTGAACGACGCCATGTAGTCGGCCAGCAGCTCGGCATCGACGCCGCCTTCGATGCGGCGCACGTAGCCGGCCTCGACCGTGATGCGGATCGGCGCCTGCAGATAGGACTTCATCGGCAGCAGGATGTCGCCGCGGTCCAGCACGATGGTGCCGTCGGTGCCGCCCTCGTCCGGCCAGGTCAGCACGAAGCCGCTCGGCCAGTGGTCCCAGCGCCCGGGCTCGTCGACAAAACCATATTCGCTGATGGCGGGGAATTCGCCCAGGCGGCAGCGCAGGTCCATGCCGGCGTCTGACACGATATGCATCTCGCGCGCCTTGCCCAGGCGCTGCGTGGCGGCCTTGACGCGGGCGCGGTCGGCCTCGGTCGGCACCAGCCGCGCCAGCACTTCGGGCGGCTCCACGGCCAGCAGGATTTTGGTGCCGCCGGACAGGATCTCGTGCTGCTCTGGCGAGAACAGCAGCGTCATCAGGTCCAGCACCAGGTCGCTGGCCTTGAGCGCGGCGATCGCCGCGGGATTGCCGGTCAGCGGCGTGGTTCCCAGATAGGCCAGCGCATCGCGGCTCAGCGCCTTTTCGCCATTGACCGGCGGCAGGTCGAGCCGGTTGACGATGGCGCCCATCGATGCCGCCGCCACCATCGCGGTGCGCAGCGTCTGCGGATGCGTGGCGGCGCCGGTCAGCACGGTGACGGTCTGTCCCGGCTCAAGCTTCGACAGCGTCAGCACCTGCTTCCACGCCGCGGTCAGGTCGTAATCGCTTACGGGCATGTTCGCTCCTTGTTCAGTTCAGCGCCGCACCCAGGAAGTCGCCGAAGGCGCGGTAGAAGCCGGCCTCGTCGTCCCACGGGATCATGTGGCCGGCATCGGCAACATGCGCCACCAGCAAGGCCGGCAGCAGCGTACGCATCTCCTGCACGTCTTCGACGCGGATCACGTCGCCGCGGCCCGCGGTCATCAGCAGCGCCGGCACGGCCACTTGCGGCAGGTCGGCGTGGATATCGTCTTCATGGAAGCCGTTGAAGCTGGCCAGGATGGCGCGCTCGTCGCAGGTATGCAGCCACTGCGCGCGCAGGCGCAGCTGGTCTTCGGTCCAGGTCGGGCAGAAGCGGCGCATGCCTTCGGCGTCGATGCCCTGCTGCGCCAGCCGGATCGAATCGATGTACCACGGCAGTTGCGACGGGTAGGCGCGGCGTCCCGGGCCCGACACCGGCGGATCGACCAGCACCAGCCGGGTCAGGCCCGCGGGCTTGCCGCGCGCGGCGCGGATGCCGATGCGCGCGCCCATCGAATGGCCGACGATGGCATAGCGCTGCAGCCCGAGCGCTTGTGCAAGCGCGATCACGTCGGCGGCCTGCGCATCGATGCTGTAATCCAGTTCAGGGCCGGCCTGCGACAGCCCGCGGCCGCGCACGTCGAGCACATAGGTATCGAACTGCTGCCCGAAGCGCTCGCCGACAAAGCCCCAGGTCACCGCGGGGCTGGTGATGCCCGGCACGATGATGACGGCATCGCGCCGCGCGCGCTCGCCCTGCTGTCCGCCATAGCGCAGGTAGTGCTGGCGGATGCCGTTGGCGTGGACGTTGGCGCCGTAGAGAAAAGTACTGTCTGCCATGGCCCGCCCCTTCAGTACGCGCCCGACAGCAGCGCACCCGCGCCCGGCACCACCGGCTCCAGCCCCAGGCGCTTGAGCAGCGCATAGGTGGTGGCGACGGCAGCGGTCACGACCGGCTTGCCGGTCATGGCCTCGACCCTGGCCACCGCGGGCAGCGATGGCATCTGCACGCAGGCGGACAGCACGATCACGTCGGCATCGGCGGTGTTCATCTGCGCGACGATCTCCGGCAGCTTCGCCGGATCGTGGCGGCCGACTTCCAGGTTGTCGGGGATCTCCAGCGCGCGGTAGTCGACCACCTCGTAGCCTTCGTTGCGGATGTAGTCGACCACCAGTTCGGTCAGCGGCTTCATGTAGGGGGCCACCACCGCGATGCGCTTCGCGCCCATCACCTTGAGCGCATCGACCAGCGCGCCGGCGCTGGTGATCACCGGTGCGTCGCCGCCGTTCTCGGCGGTATGCGCCTGCAGGCGCTGCTCGGAGACGCGGTGGTAGCCGTGGCCCATCGCCATGATCGCCACCAGGCAGGCGTAGCCGAGCACGTCGACGCGGGCGTCGCTCAGCTCCACCGCGCAGCGGTCGGATTCGGCATCCATGGCGGCCAGCTCTTCCTTGACCACCTTCTTCATCCGCATCCGGCTCGAATGGAAGGTGAAGCGCTCCGGGCGCACCAGCTGGCGCGCGGCCAGCATCGCCGGGATCTCGGTTTCCATGGTGGTGTTGGAGCTCGGCACGATCTGGCCGATTCGGAAAACTTTCTGCACTGTCGACTCCGTCATCTGTTTGTCTGCCCTTGGTTGCGCTGTGGTCGCGCTGTCGGTCTGTCCGCCTGCATCGGCCCGGGGCCGGCATGCTGCGATTGATTGTAGTGTACACACTTTATCTGTGCAAACAGATTCTGCGCCTGCGCGGATTCACTCGTTCAGTGCATTCTGAATGAATGAATCCCTGTTTTTGCGCATGAATTCGCCATTGCAGCGCATCATGGCCGAGCGATCACATCGCGATCAGGGTTTTCCATAGGTTGGGAAGATTTCGCCTTTACCTTGATATTTTGAGTGTGTACACTCGTTTTCAACGGTCGGCCGCATGGCCGCCCCAGCCCCCATCGACCTTGTGTCATTGCCAGGAGAAATAACGTGCAAGGCAAACCGCGAATCGCAGTCGTCGGCGCCGGACTCGGAGGGACGGCCGCGGCCGCCCTGCTGCAGCGAGCCGGCTTCCAAGTCAGGTTGTATGAGCAGGCACCGGCGTTCTCGCGCCTGGGCGCGGGCATCCATGTCGGGCCCAATGTGATGAAGATCATGCGGCGCATCGGCATCGAGGACGCGCTCAACGCCATGGGTTGCCACCCCGACTACTGGTACAGCCGCGACGGCCTCACCGGCGAGGTGATCGCGCAGATCCCGCTGGGCGACTATGCGGTGCGCCACTACGGCGCCAGCTACCTGACCGTGCACCGCGGCGACTTCCACAAGCTGCTGACCGACGCGGTCGCCCCGGGCACGCTGTTCTTCGACAAGAAGCTGGAAAGCGTCACCGACCAGGGCGATGTGGTGCAGCTGCGCTTCACCGACGGCACCGTCGAAGAGGCCGATATCGTGATCGGCGCCGACGGCGTCAATTCGCGCATCCGCGAGACCCTGCTGGGCGCCGAGCCGCCCAAGTACACCGGCTACGTGGCGCACCGCGCGGTGTTCCCGATCGCGCGCGTCAAGGGCTTCACGCACGAGCGCTGCACCAAGTGGTGGACCGATGACCGCCACATGATGGTCTACTTCGATACCAGCAAGCTCGACGAGATCTACTACGTCACCGGCGTGCCCGATCCCGAATGGGATATGAGCAAGAGCTGGGTGCCGAGCAGCATCGAAGAGATGCGCGCGGCCTTCGACGGCTGGCACGAAGGCGTGCAATCGCTGATCGAGGGCACCGTCGAAGTGACCAAGTGGCCGCTACTGGAGCGCGACCCGCTGCCGCTGTGGAGCCGCGGCCGCCTGGTGCTGCTGGGCGACGCCTGCCACCCGATGAAGCCGCACATGGCGCAGGGCGCCGCGATGGCGATCGAGGATGCCGCCATGCTGACGCGCTGCTTCACCGAGGCCGGCACCGACGACTACGCCAGCGCCTTCGCGCTGTACGAGGCCAACCGCGCCGAGCGCGCCGGCAAGGTCCAGCTGGTTTCGCACAACAACACCTGGCTGCGCAGCAACGAGAACCCGGACTGGTGTTTCGGCTACGATGTGTTCAACGTGCCGCTGGTGCCGGCCGGGAGCAAGCCGCTGTCCGTAGCCGCCTGATCGCCTGACCGCCCTGCCCGCCGCCGCCCCTCGCCAACGAAGGGGCGCGGCGCCGCGATGCGTGATGTTCAAACCGCCCCCAGCCCCCGATGAACACGCCCCGCCCCCTGACCCTGCAGGTCAACCACGCCGAGCACACGCTCGACGTCGCGCCTGACACGCCGCTGCTCTACATCCTGCGCAACGACCTGTGCTGCAACGGGCCCAAGTATGGTTGCGGCCTGGGCCAGTGCGGCGCCTGCACGGTGCTGGTGGACGGCCTGCCCGCGCGTTCCTGCGTGCTGCCGGTCAGGGCCGCGGTCGGCCACGCGGTGACCACGCTCGAGGGGCTGGGCACGGCACAGCAGCCCGACCCGGTGCAGCAGGCCTTTATCGACGAGCAGGCCGCGCAATGCGGCTACTGCCTGAACGGCATGATCATGACCGCCAAGGCGCTGCTGGCACGCAATCCCGATCCCGACGAAGCCCAGATCCGCGAAGCCTTGCGCTTCAACCTGTGCCGCTGCGGCACCCATGTGGAAATCGTGCGCGCGGTCCGGCGCGCCGCGCTGCTGCAGCGGCAGGCCGCGCAAGGGGCTGCGTCGTGAGCGCGGGCCTCGTGCCGGCCGCTGCGGCGGACACCGCATTGACCGCCGGCCTGCCGCCACGCGCCGCCGATTGCCTGGTGGCACACGTGCTGACGCCGCCCGGCTTGCGCTGGGTGGGCGGCGCACCGCTCGCGGCGCGCCTGCTGCACGCCGAGCGCGACGCCGCGCTGGCGCTGGCCGGCATCCGCGCGGTGGTGGTCCGCAACAACTTTGCCGGCGTCGCCGCGGTCTCGGCGGCGCAAGGCGCCGACGCAGCACGGGCCCTGCGCGCGCGCTGGTCCGCCCCGCCCCGCGCCGACACCACGCCGGCGGCACGCCACACGCTGGCGCAGCGCGGCGATGCCGCCGACGCGCTAAGGCACTCCGGCGCACGCTACACGCAGCACTACCAGTGGCCGCTTGCAGGCACCCATGACGAAGCCTGCTGCACCGCCGTCGCCGACTGGCGCGACGGCACGCTGACCGTATGGCTGCCCGTCACGCGCCCCGGCGCGCTGCGCGCCGAACTCGCCGCGCTGCTGGGCCTCGCGCCAGCGCAGGTGCAACTGGTCTGCTGGCAGGCGCCCGACGACCGCGCCGACCCCGCGCTGCTGGCACCGCACGCCGCCGCCGACGCGGCACTGCTTGCCCATGCCAGCGGGCAACCGGTGGTGCGGCGGCTGCGCGCATCCGATGCAGGGCTGGCCGATGCCGCGCTCGATCTGCGCATCGATAGCGCGCGCACCGACGCCGCCATCGACGCCTATGCCGCAACGCTGGCAGGCGCCACGGCCCCGGCCGCGCCGCTGGCGCTGTGGCTGACGCATACGCGCGCGCCGGTGACGGACAGCATCGATATGCGCGATGCCGGCGATGCTGCGCTACCGCCCTATCGCATCCCCGACGTCGAAGTGGCCGTGTCCGGCGACCCCAGCGCGTTCACAGCCGCACCGTTGACGACAGCGCGCGCACAGGTCTTCGCGCGCGAATCCCATCTTGACGAGCTGGCCGCCGCTGCGGATGCCAACCCGGTGGCGCTGCGCCTCGCGCACCTGGACGACCCGCGTGGTACCGCGCTGGTGCGGCAGGTGGCCGAGCGCGCCGGCTGGGACCCGGCCGCGCCCCGCGCTACGCCTGCCGCGGGCAACGTGCGGCGCGGCCGCGGCTTTGCCTACGCCCACACCATCGACCACGATGCCGGCCAGAGCTGGTCGGCGTGGGTCGCCGAGGTCGAGGTCGACGGCAGCACAGGCGAGCTGGCCGTCACGCGCGTCACGGTCGGCCATGACAGCGAAGCGCTGCCGCGGCCGCCAGCCGCCGCCGCGCGCTCGATCGAGCAGGACGTCGCTGCCGCCGCGCTGCAGCTGACCGCCGCCACGCCGGCCTTCGACAGCTGGCCCGCCGACGCGCGCCATGCCGGCGAGACCCTGCCCGCACGGCCAGCGCAGGCGCTGCCGGAAGTGCGGCTGGCCGGCACGCTCGCCACGCACGACGCGCTCGCTGCCGGCCCCACCGATTCGCTGCCGGCCGCCGCCGCCGTGGCCAATGCCATCTTCGACGCGACCGGCGTGCGCCTGCGCAAGCCACCGTTCAGCGCCGAACGCATCCGCCTGGCGCTGGCCGAGGCCAATCCCGGCAACAAGAACAGGAAGCGCGGCTGGATCGCAGCGGCCGCCGCCGCTGCCGCCGGCCTGTGCGCCACGGTGTTGCCCTGGCGCGCACCGATCGCGCCGGTGGCGCCGCCCGAGCCCGGCTTCTATTCCGCCGCCACGCTCGAACGCGGCCGGCTGGTGGCCGCCGCCGGCGACTGCGCGGTCTGCCATACCGCGCCGGGCGGCGCGAAGAACGCCGGCGGCCTGCCGCTGGAAACGCCCTTCGGCACGGTCTACAGCACCAACATCACGCCGGACGTGCAGACCGGCATCGGCAACTGGTCGTTCGCCGCGTTCGAGCGCGCCATGCGCGAAGGCATCCACCGCGACGGGCGGCGCCTGTATCCGGCGTTCCCGTACACCGCCTTCGCCAAGATCAGCGACGGCGACATGCAGGCCTTGTACGGGTACCTGATGTCGGCCGAGCCGGTGCAATCGGCCGTGCCGCGGACGCAGCTCGCGTTCCCGTTCAACCTGCGCCCGCTGCTGGCCGGCTGGAACCTGCTGTTCCATCGCAATGAACGCTTTACGCCGGACCCGGCGCGCTCGGCGCAATGGAACCGCGGCGCTTACCTTGCGGAAGGACTGGGCCACTGCAGCGCCTGCCATTCGCCGCGCAACGCGCTCGGCGCGGAGCAAGGCGGGCGCCGCTACCTGACCGGCGGCAGCGCCGAAGGCTGGGAAGCGCCGGCGCTGACCGCGCTGTCGCAGGCCCCGGTGCCGTGGACCGAGGCCGCGCTGTTCACCTACCTGCGCGGCGGCTATGCGCCGCACCATGGCGCCGCGGCGGGACCGATGGCGCCCGTGGTGGAGGAACTCGCACAGCTGCCCGAGGACGACGTGCGCGCGATCGCGCACTACGTGGCCTCGTTCGGCGCGCCTGCGCCGGCACCGTCGGTGCTGGCCGCGCAGGCGGCGCAGGTCGAGCAGCGCAGCGAGCAGGCCGCGCGCACGCTGGGCGGGCCCGCCGAACGCCTGTACCAGAGCGCGTGCGCGGTCTGCCACCAGTCCGACCAGGGCATCGCGCAATTCGGCGTGAAGCCGTCGCTGGCGCTCAATACCAACCTGCACAGCAAGCTGCCGGACAACGTGATCCAGGTACTGCTGCGCGGCATGCCGGCGCCGCCCAACAGCGAGCTGGGCGCGATGCCGGCCTATGCCGACACGCTCGACGACCAGCAGATCGCGCAACTGGCGCAATACCTGCGCGCGCGTTTTGCGCCCGACAAACCCGCATGGCAGGACCTGGAGAACACCGTCGCGCGCCTGCGCGCGGCGCCTGCCCACTGACGCGCGCAGACCGCGCGCGCCGCCGGCGGCGCCTGGCATGCGGCGCGCGGGAAAACCCCGAGGAGAGAAACGCAATTCGGCCTTGCCCGCCAGTTTCATGTAGCTTACGCTGAACGATCATGTAGTGCGCACTACATGAGTGCCAGCAGGCACGCAGCGGTGCCTCCCCGCACAAGGACGGCGCGCCGCACGCGGCGGACAAGAACACAAAACCATAAGACCGGCCCTTTACCTCACCGGACGCGCTGGCCCCGGGGCTTGCATAGTCCCGCCAGACCAACCGGGAGACCGGGCCTGACCAAACCAAGGGTAGACAACCAGGAGTGACTATGTCGTATCAGTACCAGGAAGCTGTTGCAGGCGTGCTACCGGGTTAGTTCGAGCCGCGCCAGGCGGAAAGCCATCGCCCAGGTCGAAATGCAGCGCGGCGCCTTTGCATGCCGCGGCAGCCGGCACGACGTGCCGGCCGGTTTCGAACCCCACGGCCTTCCGAGTTCCAGAACCAGCCTATAAAGACAGGTAGACAAACATGTCGTCATCCATTTCATCCATGGCCACCACGACCATCCCGGACGCCACGCTAGGCTCGCCCCCGCAGCCCGGCGCGCGCGCCGCGTCGTCGCAAACCATCACGATCGAGCAAGGCATCCGCGCGGCCGGCGTCGGCCGCTTCCAGTACCGGCTGTTCGTCATTTTCGGGCTGGTCTGGCTCGCCGACGCGATGCAGGTGCTGTCGATCGGCTTCACCGCACCGTCGATTGCCGCGACCTTCGGCATTCCGGTGCCGACGGCGCTGCAGACCGGCACCATGTTCTTCGTCGGCATGCTGATCGGCGCCTTCGTGTTCGGCCGGCTGGCCGACCGCATCGGCCGCCGCCCGGTGCTGATGATGGCGGTGGTCATCGACGCCATCTGCGGCGTGGCTTCCGCGTTCGCGCCGGACTTCCAGTGGCTGCTGCTGCTGCGCTTCCTGACCGGCATCGGCGTCGGCGGCACCTTGCCGGTCGACTACACCATGATGGCCGAGTTCCTGCCGTCGGACCGGCGCGGCCGCTGGCTGGTGCTGCTGGAATCGTTCTGGGCGGTCGGCACCATCCTGCTGGCGATCCTGGCGCTGATCGCGGTGTCGCGCGGCGACGATGCCTGGCGGCTGATCTTCCTGGTCACCGGCATCCCGGCGCTGGTCGGCGTGGTGTTCCGCTTCTTCGTTCCCGAGTCGCCGCTCTACCTGAACCGGTCCGGGCGCTCCGAAGAGGCGCGCGCGGTGCTGCAGCGGGTGGCCGCGGCCAACCGCGTCCCGGTGGAAATCGGCACGCTGGCGCCGCAGAAGGCGGAGCGCAAATCGGTGTTCGCGCTGTTCGCGGCCGGATGCCGGCGCCGCACCATCTGCCTGCTGGTGGCGTGGATGCTGATCTCGATCGCTTATTACGGGGTCTTCGTCTACCTGCCGGTGAAGCTGGCGGGCCAGGGCTTCGGCTTTATGCGCGGCCAGGTGTTCCTGATCGTGCTGGCGCTGGTGCAGCTGCCCGGATTCGCGCTGGCCGCGCACGGCGTCGAGCGCTGGGGCCGCAAGCCGACGCTGATCGGCTTCCTGCTGCTGAGCGCGGCCGGGTGCATGCTGTACAGCCTGGGCACGTCGCCGGCGCTGGTGATCGGTTCGACCCTGCTGATGAGCTTCTCGCTGCTCGGCACCTGGGGCGCGCTGTACGCCTTTACGCCGGAGGTGTACCCGACCGACCTGCGCGCCAGCGGCATGGGCACCGCGGGTGCGATGGCGCGCTTCGGCGGCCTGTTCGCCCCTTCCATCGTCGCGCCGATCATGGCCAGCCAGTTCACGCTGGCGCTGGCGCTGCTGTCCTCGTTCCTGGCAGTGGCGGCGCTGGCCATCTTCCTGGTGGATATCGAGTCGAAGGACCGCGCCCTCGACTAGCCGAGGGCGCCACAGCGGGCCGCTGCCGGGCGTGGCGGCCCGCTTCCATTACAATCCGGCTGCAACGGCGCGGCGCGTGGAGTCCATCCGATCTCGCGCGCCCGCTTCACTCGCCATCCCGCCGAGCCCTCGCCGCCAGCCATGAAACAAGACCCGCGCTTTCCCAACCTCTTCATCCTCGACCACCCGCTGATCCAGCACAAGCTCTCGCACATGCGCGACAAGGAAACGTCGACGCGCACGTTCCGCGAGCTGCTGCGCGAGATCACGCTGCTGATGGGCTACGAGATCACCCGCAATCTGCCGCTGACCACGCGCCGCATCGAAACCCCGCTGGTCGAGCTGGACGCGCCGGTGATCGCCGGCAAGAAGCTGACCATCGTGCCGGTGCTGCGCGCGGGCGTGGGCATGAGCGACGGGCTGGTCGAGCTGATCCCGTCGGCGCGCATCGGCCATATCGGCGTGTACCGCGACGAGCAGCACCGCCCGGTGGAATACCTGGTGCGGCTGCCCGCGCTGGAAGACCGCAGCTTCATCCTGTGCGACCCGATGGTGGCCACCGGCTATTCGGCCGCGCATGCGGTGGAAGTGCTCAAGCGCCGCGGCGTCAAGGACGAGGCTATTACCTTCGTCGCACTGGTGGCAGCGCCCGAAGGCGTGGAAGTGTTCCAGAAGGCGCATCCGGGCGTAAAGCTGTTCGTCGCCTCGCTCGACAGCCACCTGGATGCCGATGCCTATATCGTGCCCGGCCTGGGCGATGCCGGCGACCGCCTGTTCGGCACCAAGAACTGACGGCGCCAGGGCGGGCTGGCCGGCGCTTGACCGGCCTCAATAGCCGGCCTGAAGCGGCTCCCTACACTGGCGGCACGCGCCGGCGCAATCGCGCCAGGTGCCGCCATCCACATACAGGGAGCCACGCATGGAAGCCTTCAAGATCCTGTTCAGTACCAGCACCGGGCTGATGAGCCTGGGCGTGATCGTCTTCATCATCGGCATGGGCTGGTTCTTCGCCCGGATGTTCGCGCGCAAGATGCGCGAGGATGGGGAAGCGGCGAAAACCAGAGACGCGGCGCAGCGGAACTGACCCATGAATAACCGCCGGTGTACTCGCTCTCCCGCGCGCGGGAGAGCGAGTACACCGTGGGCAAGCTTGAGCTGCCTTTACTTCTTCTTCCCCAACAAACTCCCCAGCACCCCCCGGATCAGCTCGCGCCCAACCTGCGACCCCACCGTGCGCGCCGCCGACTTGGCCATCGATTCCAGGATCGAATCCCCGCGCCCGGTCTTGCCGGTGCCCTTGGTCAGCGTGCCGAAGATCTCGCCGGCCGTGCCCAGCCAGCCGCTGTCCTGCTCGCCTGCGGGCTGCCCCGCCGGCGCGCCGCCCGCGCCCTTGCCATTGCCATTGCCGACCGTCGGCACGCTGCCGCGCAGCTTTTCATAGGCGGACTCGCGGTCGACGGTCTTCTCGTAGGTGCCCGCCACCAGCGAGCTGGCGATCAGCTGCTTGCGCTCGTCTTCCGTGGCCGGGCCGATGCGGCTGCCGGGCGCCAGCACCCAGGCGCGCTCGGTCACGCAGGGCGTGCCCTTGGCGTCGAGGAACGACACCAGCGCCTCGCCCACGCCCAGCTCGCCGATGGCGGTTTCCAGGTCCAGCTTGGGGTTGGCGCGCATGGTGGTGGCCGCCACCTTGACCGCCTTCTGGTCGCGCGGGGTGAAGGCGCGCAGCGCATGCTGCACGCGGTTGCCCAGCTGGCCCAGCACGGTGTCGGGGATGTCGATCGGGTTCTGCGTGACGAAGTACACGCCGACGCCCTTGGAGCGCACCAGGCGCACCACCTGCTCGATCTTGTCGAGCAGCGCCTTGGGCGCATCGTTGAACAGCAGGTGAGCCTCGTCGAAGAAGAACACCAGCTTGGGCTTGTCCAGGTCGCCGGCCTCGGGCAGCTTCTCGAACAGTTCGGACAGCATCCACAGCAGGAAGGTCGCGTACAGGCGCGGCGCGTTCATCAGCTTGTCGGCGGCCAGGATATTGACCACGCCCTGGCCCTTGTCGGTCTGGATGAAATCTTGCAGATTCAGCATCGGCTCGCCGAAGAAGACGTCGCCGCCCTGCGATTCCAGCGCGATCAGCCCGCGCTGGATCGCGCCGACCGACGCGGCCGAGATATTGCCGTATTCGGTGGTGAACTGGCCGGCGTTGTCGCCGACGTACTGCAGCATCGCGCGCAGGTCCTTGGCGTCGAGCAGCAGCAGGCCGTTGGCGTCGGCAATGCGGAACACCAGGTTCAGCACGCCCTGCTGCGTGTCGTTCAGCTCGAGCATGCGCGACAGCAGCAGCGGCCCCATGTGCGAGACCGTGGCGCGCACCGGGTGCCCCTTCTCGCCGAACACATCCCACAGCGTGGTCGGGCAGCCGCCCCAGACCGGCTCGGGCAGGTTCAGGTCGGCCAGGCGCTGCTTGAGCTTGTCGGACGGCTGGCCGGCCTGCGAAATGCCGGTCAGGTCACCTTTGACATCCGCCATGAACACCGGCACCCCCAGTCGCGAGAACCCCTGCGCCAGGGTCTGCAGCGTGACGGTCTTGCCGGTGCCGGTGGCGCCGGTGATCAAGCCGTGCCGGTTGCCCATCTGCGGCAGCAGCACCAGTTCATGTTCGGCATTCTTGGCGATGAGGATGGGGTCGGCCATGATGTTTGTGGGTTCCGTGAGGGTCGCTTGGGGATCGAGCGGGGGTCGATCGGGGGTCAATTGAGGATCGGTCGGGTCAGGGCGGCGCCGGCAGGCCCGCGTGATAAAATCCTGGGCTGATTATAGCCAGCCGCAAGGCACATCCGTCACCTGGCGCGCGCTGCCCGCCCGCCTTGCCGATACGGCCGCGGCGCGCCTGGCGACCCCGCACAACATCACCGCAGATCACCGCATTCCGCTTCGGAGAGAATCATGGCCGGTCACTCGAAATGGGCCAATATCAAACACAAGAAAGCCGCCGCAGACGCCAAGCGCGGCAAGATCTGGACCCGCCTGATCAAGGAAATCACCGTGGCCGCCAAGCTCGGCGGCGGTGATCCCGACTCCAACCCGCGCCTGCGCCTGTCGATGGACAAGGCCATGGACGCCAACATGCCCAAGGACAACATCCAGCGCGCGATCCAGCGCGGCGTGGGTGGCCTGGAAGGCGTGAACTACGAGGAAATCCGCTACGAAGGCTACGGCCTGAGCGGCGCCGCGATCATCGTCGACTGCCTGACCGACAATCGCACCCGCACCGTCGCCGAAGTGCGCCACGCGTTCTCCAAGCACGGCGGCAACATGGGCACCGAGGGTTCGGTGGCGTTCATGTTCACCCACTGCGGCCAGTTCCTGTTTGCCCCCGGCACGCCGGAAGACAAGCTGATGGAAGCCGCGCTGGAAGCCGGCGCCGACGATATCGTCACCAACGACGACGGCTCGATCGAAGTCACCTGCCCGCCCAACGATTTTTCCGCGGTCAAGGCGGCGCTGGAAGCCGCCGGCTTCAAGGCCGAAGTGGCCGACGTGGTAATGAAGCCGCAGAACGAAGTCAGCTTCAGCGGCGACGACGCGGCCAAGATGCAGAAGCTGCTCGACGCCCTGGAAAACCTGGACGACGTGCAGGAAGTCTTCACCAACGCGGTGATCGAAGACTAAAACGGTAACAAGCTCCTCCTCGGCGGCAGCCCGGCCAACAAGACCCAGCTGCCGCCTTTTTGCATGCGTTTCTTTTCTGGCAGTGGATCATGAAAGTATTGGTTGTCGGCTCGGGTGGACGTGAACACGCGCTGGCCTGGAAATTGGCCCAGTCGCCCAAGGTGCAGGTGGTGTACGTCGCGCCGGGCAACGGCGGAACCGCGCTCGACAAGCGCCTGCAGAATGTTCCGCTGACCGATCCGGAGGTCATCGCCGCCTTTGCCGAGCGCGAGGGCGTGGCCTTCACCGTGGTCGGCCCCGAGGCCCCGCTGGCCGCCGGCATCGTCGATATCTTCCGCGCCAAGGGCCTGCGCATCTTCGGGCCCACCCAGGCCGCCGCGCAGCTGGAGTCGTCCAAGGACTTCGCCAAGGCGTTCATGCAGCGCCACGGCATTCCCACCGCCGCCTACCAGACCTTTGCCGACGCCGCCGGCGCGCACGCCTACATCGACGCGCAGGGCGCGCCGATCGTGATCAAGGCCGACGGCCTGGCCGCGGGCAAGGGCGTGGTGGTGGCGATGACGCTGGAAGAAGCGCACCAGGCGGTCGACATGATGCTGGCCGACAACAAGCTGGGCGATGCCGGCGCGCGCGTGGTGATCGAAGAGTTCCTGGACGGCGAGGAAGCCAGCTTTATCGTGCTGGTCGACGGCAAGAACGTGCTGGCGCTGGCCACCAGCCAGGACCACAAGCGCCTGCTCGACGCCGACGCCGGCCCCAACACCGGCGGCATGGGCGCGTATTCGCCGGCGCCGGTGGTCACGCCCGCGCTGCACGCGCGCGCGCTGCGCGAGATCATCCTGCCGACCGTGCGCGGCATGGAAAAGGACGGCATCCCGTACACCGGCTTCCTGTACGCCGGCCTGATGATCGACAAGGACGGCAACCCCAGGACGCTGGAATTCAACTGCCGCATGGGCGACCCGGAAACCCAGCCGATCCTGGCGCGCCTGAAGACCGACCTGGTCGACGTGATGGAAGCCGCGGTCTCCGGCAAGCTCGACAGCATCGAGCTGGACTGGGACCGCCGCACCGCGCTGGGCGTGGTGATGGCCGCCCACGGCTACCCGGACAGCCCCCGCAAGGGCGATGCCATCACCGGCATCCCGGCCGAAACCGACGACAGCGTGACCTTCCACGCCGGCACCACGCTCAAGGACGGCACCCTGCTGACCTCGGGCGGGCGCGTGCTGTGCGTGGTCGGCCTGGCCGACACGGTCAAGGCCGCGCAGCGCGCCGCCTATGCCGCGGTCGAGCAGATCCGCTTCGACGGCATGCAGTACCGGACCGATATCGGTTTCCGCGCCATCAAGCGCTGACTGGCCGCCGGCGGCGCGGCAGGCCCTGGAGGCCAACCCGCCGCCCAGCCGGTACAATCGTGACAATGCTGTGACGCAACCGGCAGCCGACGGGCTGCCGGACTGCCATCCGGCCGGCCCATTCGTCGGTTTATCCGATTCAGCCCAACATGATCGATTCCCAGGCAGTCCGTGCCTATCTGCTCGGTCTGCAAGACCGCATCACCGATGCCATCGGTGCCATCGACGGCCAGCCGTTCCTGACCGACGCCTGGGACAAAGCGCCCACCGAACGCCTGCGCGGCAGCGGCCGCACCCGCATCCTGGAAGGCGGCGCGGTGATGGAGCGCGCCGGCGTGGGCTTCTCGCACGTCAGCGGCGACACCCTGCCGCCATCGGCCACGGCCAGCCGTCCGGAACTGGCGGGGCGCAGCTTCGAGGCCATGGGCGTGTCGCTGGTGTTCCATCCGCGCAACCCCTACGTGCCCACGGTGCATATGAACGTGCGCTGCTTCCTGGCGCTGAAGCCGGGCGCGGAACCGGTCTGGTGGTTCGGGGGCGGCATGGACCTGACGCCCTACTATGGCAACGCCGACGACTGCACCCACTTCCACCGCACCTGCCGGCAGGCGCTGGCGCCGTTCGGCGACGACCTGTATCCGCGCTTCAAGCAGTGGTGCGACGAGTATTTCTTCCTGAAGCACCGCAACGAGGCGCGCGGCGTCGGCGGCATCTTCTTCGACGACTTCTCGGCGCTGGGCTTCGAGCGCAGCTTCGCCATGATGCAAGCGGTCGGCAACGCCTTCCTCGATGGCTACCTGCCGATCCTGCAGGCGCGCAAGGACACGCCCTACGGCGAGCGCGAGCGCGCTTTCCAGGCCTACCGGCGCGGGCGCTATGTCGAATTCAACCTGGTGTTCGACCGCGGCACGCTGTTCGGCCTGCAGTCGGGCGGACGCACCGAATCCATCCTGATGTCAATGCCGCCGCTGGCGGCCTGGCGCTATGACTGGCAGCCGGAACCGGGCAGCGCCGAAGCGGCGCTGTACACCGACTTCCTGCCGGCGCGCGACTGGGCCTGACGGCTGATCCATGGCCCATCCCCCGCACCCCAGCACCCCCGCCGCCGCGGGCGCCTCATCGCAACCCGCTGCCGCCCGCCCCTACCGCCTGGGTATCCTGGGCGGCACCTTCGATCCGCCCCACGTCGGCCACCTGGCGCTGGCGCGGCTGTGCATCGACCATCTGGGCCTGGACGAGCTGGTGTGGATTCCCACCGGCCAGTCCTGGCAGAAGGGCGACGACGTGACCCCGGCCGCCGACCGCCTGGCGATGACCGAACTGGCCGCCGCCGCGCTCGCCGACAGCGGCGCCAGGGTCCGCGTCAGCCGCATGGAAGTCGATCGCGCCGGCCCCAGCTACACCATCGACACGGTGCGCCAGCTGCGCGCCGAATACGGCCCCGCGGCCTCGCTGTGCTGGCTGATGGGCGCCGACCAGCTGCTGCGCCTGCACACTTGGCATGGCTGGCAGGAACTGTTCGCGCACGTGCACTTGTGCACCGCGACACGGCCGCGCTTTGCGCTGGAGGCGCTGGAGGGTCCGGTGCTGGCCGCGCTGGCCGAGCGCCAGGCCGACACGCACCTGATACAATGCACGCCCTCCGGCCGGATGTGGATCGACCAGACGCTTGCCGTCGACCTCTCTTCCACCCATCTGCGCCAGCGGCTGGCAGCCGGCCAGCCGGCAGATGACCAACTGCCGCCCGGCGTGGCACACTACATTGCCAGCCACGGGCTGTACCGCAACGCCCCGGCCAGGGCATGACCAGGGTTGCATCGATCCCGGCGCCCACCCCCAAACCGATCTGAGCTGAACAAGAAGACACCCATGGATATTCGTAAACTGCAACGCGCCATCGTCGACGGCCTCGAGGATGTCAAAGCGCAGGACATCAAGGTGTACGACACCAGCCACCTGACGGAACTGTTCGACCGGGTGGTGATTGCCAGCGGCACATCCAACCGGCAGACCAAGGCGCTGGCAGCATCGGTGCGGGATACGGTGAAGGAAGCGGGCGGCCATATCGTCGCGGTCGAGGGCCTGGAAACCGGCGAATGGGTGCTGGTCGACTGCGGCGATGCCGTGGTCCACATCCTGCAGCCGCAACTGCGCCTGTACTACAACCTGGAAGAGATCTGGGGCGACAAGCCGGTGCGGATGAAGCTGGCCGCCGGCGGCCGAGGCCTGGCCAAGGCCAGCGAGCCGATGGACGAAGACGAGGACGAGGCCCCGGTGCGCACCGTGCGCCGCGCCAGCAACCTGCGTCCGGCGCTGGCCCGCCTGCCCGAAGGGATGAAGGAACCGTCGCCGCCGATGGGCCATGAGGACACCGACGCGGACGCCATCGCCACCATCCGCAAGCCGGCGCGCAAGGCTGCCACCAAGACCGCGGCCAGCAAGACCGCCGGCACCCGCGCCGCCGCGCCGCGCAAGACCGCCGCCGGCACCACCGCGCGCAAGACCGCGACCAAGACTGCCACCAAGACCGCAGCAAAGAAGGCCCCCGCCAGGAAGGCGCCTGCCAAGACAGCCGCGGCCGCGCCGGCCGCGCGCAAGCGCACCACCCGCTCGGCCTGAGTCCGGTGCGCGGCCGATCGGCGAGTCCGGCGGCCGCGCCGCAACCCCGCATCGCCTGACCCATGCAACTGGTGATCGTCGCCGTCGGCCACAAGATGCCCGGCTGGATCGAAACCGGCTTCAGCGAGTATGCCAAGCGCATGCCGCCCGAGCTGCGCATCGAGCTGCGCGAGGTCAAGCCCGAAACCCGCTCGTCCAGCAATAACGCCGCCACCGTGATGCAGCGCGAGGCCGCGCGCATCGAGACGGTGCTGGCCGGCCTGTCGAAGCAGTGCCGTATCGTTGCCCTGGACGAGCGCGGCCGCGACTTCACCACGGTGCAGCTCGCCGCGCAGCTGAGCGACTGGCAGCGCGAGGGCGGCGACGTCGCCTTCCTGATCGGCGGCGCCGACGGGCTCGATCCCGCGCTCAAGGCCCGCGCCAGCACCCTGATCCGGCTGTCCAGCCTGACCCTGCCGCACGGCATGGTGCGCGTGCTGCTGGCCGAGCAGCTGTACCGCGCGTGGTCCGTCACGCAGAACCACCCCTACCATCGGGCCTGATTCCACTGATTTCCGGCCGTCGCCGGAAGGCCCCCGCCGCGATGCCCGACACCCTGCACGACTCCCTGCACGACTACCTCTACCTCGCCTCGCAAAGCCCGCGCCGCCGCGAGCTGCTGACCCAGCTCGGGGTGCGCTACGAACTGCTGCTGGCCGACGACGACGAAGACGCCGAAGCGCTCGAAGCCGTGCTGCCCGGCGAGAGCCCCGACGACTATGTCCAGCGCGTGTGCGCGCTCAAGGCCGAAGCCGCGCTGCGCCGCCGCGAACGCCGCGCGCTGCCGGATGCGCCGGTGCTGACCTCGGACACCACGGTCTGCCTCGGCGGCCGCATCCTCGGCAAACCCGTGGACGGCGCCGATGCCGCGGCGATGCTGGGCGCACTCGCGGGCACCACCCACCGCGTGCTGACCGCGGTGACGGTGGTGTCGGCCACCGGCATGCGCCATGCGCTGTCGGTTTCGGAAGTCACCTTCCGCCCGCTGCAGCCCGCCGAGATCGAGCGCTATGTCGCCAGCGGCGAGCCGCTCGGCAAGGCCGGCGCCTACGGCATCCAGGGCCGCGCAGCCGAGTTCGTGGCGCGGATTGCAGGCAGCTATTCAGGTATCATGGGCTTGCCCTTGTTTGAGACGGCCGCGTTACTTCGCCAGGCCCGCCTGCGGTTCTGAACGGCGCGGCCGCGAACCCCGCCGGCCGATCCCGCCGGCCCATCCCGCCGGCCTATTCAATTCCGCCGCTTGCCCGGCCGTACACCGAGCCGGGCCACCGGCGACGCGTTTCACCCGCTATGACTGAAGACATACTCGTCAACATCACGCCCCAAGAGACCCGCGTCGCCATCGTGCAGCAGGCCGCCGTCCAGGAACTGCATGTCGAACGCACGCTCACGCGCGGGCTGGTCGGCAACATCTACCTGGGCAAGGTGGTGCGCGTGCTGCCCGGCATGCAGTCGGCCTTTATCGACATCGGCCTGGAGCGCGCCGCCTTCCTGCACGTGGCCGACATCTGGCATCCGCGCGACCCCGACCGCAACAACTCCACCCCGCAGCTCGCCATCGAGAAGACCCTGTTCGAAGGCCAGGCGCTGATGGTGCAGGTGATCAAGGACCCGATCGGCACCAAGGGCGCGCGGCTGTCGACGCAGGTCAGCATCGCCGGGCGCACGCTGGTGTACCTGCCGCAGGATCCGCATATCGGCATCTCGCAGCGCATCGAGGGCGAAGTCGACCGCGAGGCGCTGCGCAGCCGCGTGCAGGGCCTGGTGCCCGCCGACGAGCGCGGCGGCTTTATCGTGCGCACCATCGCCGAGGAAGCGACCGACGAAGAACTCGGCAACGATATCGCCTACCTGCGCAAGATCTGGGGCGCGATCCGCCAGAACGCCACCACGCTGCCCGCGCCCAGCCTGCTCTACCAGGACCTGAACCTGGCCCAGCGCGTGCTGCGCGACTTTATCAACGACGCCACCGGCGTGATCCAGATCGACTCGCGCGAGAACTACCAGATGCTGCTGGAGTTCGCCAAGGAATACACGCCGGCGGTGCTGCCGCGGCTGTCGCACTACACCGGCGAGCGCCCGATCTTCGACCTGTTCAATATCGACGCCGAGATCGAGAAGGCGCTGTCGCGGCGGGTGGACCTGAAGTCGGGCGGCTACCTGATGATCGACCAGACCGAGGCGATGACGACCATCGACGTCAACACCGGCGGCTATGTCGGCGCGCGCAACTTCGACGACACCATCTTCAAGACCAACCTGGAGGCGGCCCACACCATCGCGCGCCAGCTGCGGCTGCGCAACCTCGGCGGCATCATCATCATCGACTTCATCGACATGGAGAACGCCGAGCACCGCGACGCGGTGCTGTCGGAACTGAAGCGCGCGCTGTCGCGCGACCGCACCCGCATCACCGTCAACAGTTTCTCGCAGCTTGGGCTGGTGGAGATGACGCGCAAGCGCACGCGCGAGTCGCTGGCGCACGTGCTGTGCGAGCAATGCCCGGTGTGCCAGGGCAAGGGCCAGGTCAAGACCCCGCGCACGGTCTGCTACGACATCCTGCGCGAGATCATGCGCGAATCGCGCCAGTTCAACCCGCGCGAGTTCCGCATCCTGGCGTCGCAGGAAGTGATCGACCTGTTCCTGGAAGAAGAAAGCCAGCACCTGGCGATGCTGGGCGACTTTATCGGCAAGCCGATTTCGCTGCAGGTGGAATCGACCTTCCACCAGGAGCAGTACGACATCATCCTGATGTGAAGCGGCCGGCGCGCCCGCCGGCACCAGCGCAAGACAGCCCGCACAGCCCGCCAACAGGCGGGCTGTTTCGCTTTACGGCCGGATCACCACGTGCGGGCTGATGACCAGCGCGGGCTCGGGCTGGTAATACACCGGCGGGGGCGGCGGCTGGTACACGACCGGGCGGTCCTTGCACTTGCGCTCTTCCTTGTACTCGCCGTTGTCCTTCCACTTGCGCTTGATCTTGCAGTTGCCGACCCAGAACTCTTCCTTGTAGTCGCCGCCCTTGTGATAGCGGCCATAGTGGCGCGCATGGTGGTAGTCATCGTCGTCCCAGTCGTCATCGGCATGGGCGGTGGCGCAGAAGGTGCCGAGCAGCACGGGCAGGACCACGAGGGATACCAGGAGGCGGGGCTTCATGACGGAGCGGGGCAGGAACAGGTTGGGGCGAGGCTAACACGCGCGCGCGCATGGCAGTGTTTCAAGCTGTTTAATTACGTAACTGCGAACGTAACCGCGATGCATGGACGGGCCTGTCCGATGCCTGGCACACGCGCCCTTCTGGACTCGGGAATGGCCCTAGCCCACTTCTGTTTGCCATCCGCTATAACTAAACGAAGGTAGTCAGCGGCCTTCGCACGGAGGCCGCAACCGGCTGTCCGCGCGAGCTGTTCCGCTGCGGCACTGCCGGTCGGCAAGCAAGGAGTCCGGCATGAACGCCACGAACCATGGGGCCTGTGTGCTGGCCCTCCTGTTGTCGGTGGCGTGCGCGCCATTGCCGGTCGCCAGGCGCGCGCCGCCGCCGCCCGAAGCCAAGGTGCAAGTCCCCGAGGCGCCGAAGGAGCGCGCCACGCCGATCGCGCCCAAGGCCATCAACATTGCCGCAGCCTGCAAGCGCACCGAGGAAGACGGCTTCCGTGAAGACGCGCTGATGGACGTTACCGCCAACGAGGTGCGCGCGCTGAAATGGAAGCTGTGGGTATCGCGGCGCGGCAGTTGCGAATTCAACCTGGTGCAGTTCCGCCAGGTTCGCGCGACCCCGCACATCGAGCTGCAGGCAATCGACGGCAGCCAGTGCAAGCTGCTGGTGTGGCAGGACCCGCGCCGCGTCACGCTGGCGCATAACCGCTGCGAGAAGTACTGCACGCCCGGCATCTACGAGCAGGCGTGGCCGGTGCTGTTCGATCCCAAGAGCGGTGCCTGCGCCGAGGTGCGCTGAGGTGCGTTGAGGTGCGTTGAGGTGCATTGACCCGCCCCGGCGCCGCGGCACCGCGGCACCGCGGCACCGCTACTTCTCCTTCGGTACCCGGCCCATCAGGTAGAACTCGTCGTTCGGGCGCATGCCGATGGTATTGGCCATGCGGTTGGACAGGCCGAAGAACGCGGTGATCGCGGCAATGTCCCAGGCATCCTCGTCGGTAAAGCCGTGCGCGCGCAGCGCCTCGAAGTCGGCCTCGGCCACTTCATGCGACGCCGTGCAGACCTTCATGGCGAAGTCGAGCATGGCGCGCTGGCGCGGCGGGATGTCCGCCTTCAGGTAATTCACCGCGACCTGGTCCGCGACCAGCGGCTTCTTCTCATAGATGCGCAGGATCGCGCCATGCGCCACCACGCAATACAGGCACTGGTTGGCGCCCGACGTGGCCACCACGATCATCTCGCGCTCGCCCTTGGTCAGGCCGCCGTCCTTGAGCATCAGCGCATCGTGATAGGCGAAGAAGGCGCGGAACTCGTCCGGGCGGTGCGCCAGCGCCAGGAACACGTTGGGAACGAAGCCGGCCTTCTCCTGGACTTCCAGGATGCGCGCGCGGATATCGTCGGGGAGGTCGGCCAGCGCGGGGATGGGGTAGCGGCTGATCGGGAATGCCGTGTCTGACATGGTGGTCTCCGGTTGGATTGGCGTCATCATCGTGACGCTTCTGAGGCCAATACTAACGGATCGCGCGCATGCCGGCGCAGCGCATGTCGTGCATGCATCGCATCGGACATAGCCCAGCCGGATCAGGCATACTACGCACCTTCCGAACCAGGCGGGCCCCTGACCGCGCTATTGTTCCCGATGAAACGTATTCTCATCGTCAAGCTGACCTCGCTCGGCGACATGGTGTTCACCCAGCCGCTGGTGGCTGACCTGCAGCGCGCCTTTCCCGGCGTCAAGATCGACTGGATCGCCGACTCCTACTGCGCCGACGTGCCGCGCTGGAACCCGAATATCGACCGCGTGATCGACGCACCGCTGCGCGGCTTCAAGAAAAAGCGCAGCTGGGCCGGACTGCGCGAGATCTTCGGTGCCCTGCGCGCGCTGCGCCGCGAGAAGTACGATGCGGTGCTGGACGTCCACGGCGTCTACAAGAGCGCCATCGTGACCTTCCTCGCCCGTACGCGCCATCGCTATGGCTACCCGGTGCAGGAACTGGGCGAGAGCGGCGCGCGCTTCGCCTACAACCATGTGTTCCAGCCTTTCGTCGAAGAGGATTGCGCGCGCAACCGCATGCGCCGCGCGGTCAGCCGCGCGCTCGGCTACGAAATGACCAAGGAGATGGACTACGGCCTCAGAATGCCGGCGGACACGCCCGCCGCCGCCGGCAAGGGTCCGTACGCGATGCTGTTCCACGCCACCTCCAGCGAGGAAAAGAAGTGGCCGGTGGCCGACTGGATCAGCGTGGGCAGCGCTATCTCGGCGCGCGGGCTGCGCGTGCTGGTGCCCTGGGGCAATGACGCCGAGCGCCAGGAAGCCGAGACCATCGCCGCCAGCGTGCCCGGCGCCGAAGTCATGCCGCGCCTGAGCATCACCGGCGTGGCGCAGATGGTGGGCAAGGCCGCGCTGGTGGTCGGCATGGACACCGGCTTCGTGCACATTGCCGACGCGCTGCGCCGGCCCACGGTGATCCTGTTCACGACCACCTCGCGCCACCTTTACGGCGTCGATGCGCCTGGACGCGCGGTGTCGCTTGGCGGCGGCGGCGTGGTGCCGCAGCGGGCCGAGGTGCTGGCCGCGATCGACGAAGTGCTGCCCGCGGTCACTTCGACGAACTGATCACGCCTTCACGGCAACAAAAAGGCCGGCGCACATGCGCCGGCCTTTTGTTGCCTGACGCTCCCCGCCGCCTACTGGCTGGCGAACTGGATCCGGTGCAGCCCGGCGTACAGGCCGTTGGCCGCAAGCAGCTGCGCATGGGTGCCGGTCTCGGCAACGCGGCCATGGTCGAGCACGGCGATGCGGTCGGCATTCTCGATGGTCGACAGCCGGTGCGCGATCACCAGCGTGGTGCGGCCCTTCATCAGTTCCTCCAGCGCCGCCTGCACCTGGCGCTCCGATTCCGAGTCCAGCGCCGAGGTGGCTTCGTCCAGGATCAGGATCGGCGCATCCTTGTACAGCGCGCGCGCGATCGCCAGGCGCTGGCGCTGGCCGCCGGACAGCTTCATGCCGTTGTCGCCGATATTGGTCTGCACGCCCTCGGGCAGCCCCTTGACGGTTTCGGTCAGGTAAGCGGCCGCCAGCGCGCGCTCGACGCGGGCCATGTCGATCTCGCTGCCAGGCTGCGCGCCATAGGCCACATTGGCCGCGACGGTGTCGTTGAACAGCACCACGTCCTGGCTGACGAAGGCGATCTGGTTGCGCAGGTCCTTGAGCGACAGCTCGGTCAGCGGCACGCCGTCCAGCAGGATGCGCCCCGCGGTGGGATCGAAGAAGCGCGGCACCAGGTTGACCAGCGTGGTCTTGCCGCTGCCCGACGGGCCCACCAGCGCCACCACCTCGCCCGGGCTGACGCGCAGGTCGATGCCTTCGAGCGCGGCGCGCGGCGCCTCGCCATAGCGGAAGCCGACCTGCTCGAAGGCCAGTTCGCCGCGCGCACGCGCGAGCGGCTTGCCGCCATCCTGCGGCTCGACCGGTTCGTCGATCAGCCGGAAGATCATCTCGGCGGCGGTGAGGCCGCGCGTCAGCGGCTGGTTGATATCGGTCAGGTGCTTGAGGGGCGAGATCAGCAGCAGCATCGCCATCACGAAGCCGGTAAAGCCGCCCACCGTGGTCTGGTTGGCCTGCGCCTGCACCATGGCAATGGTGATGATCACCGACAGCGCCAGCGCGGCCAGGAACGCCGTCACCGGCTGGTTCAGCCCGCCCGCCACCGCCATGCGCATCGAGTAGTTCTTGAGCCGCTCGGCCACGGTGCGGAAGCGCCGCATTTCGTAGGCCTCGCCGCCATGCAGCTTGACCACCTTGTAGCCGCCCACGGCCTCTTCGACGACATAGGCGGCATTGTTGGTGTAGGTCTGGTGATCGCGGTTGAGCTTGCGCAGCCGGCGGTTGATCTTCGACATCAGGTAGCCGATCACCGGCAGGATCACCGCGACGATCAGCGTCAGGCGCCAGTTGGTGTAGAACAGGTAGATCAGCAGCGCAACCACGGTCAGCGAATCGCGCACCAGCGTGATGAACACGCTGGTCAGGATCTGCAGCACCTGGTTGACCTCGAAGATCACCGCGTTGATCAGCGACGCCGCGGTATTGCGGTGGTAGAACGACGCCGGCGCCTGCAGCAGGCGCTCGAACATCTGCAGCCGCATCTTCAGCAGCACGCGGTTCGAGATCAGGTTGAGCAGGTAGCCCGACGCAAACTGCGCCACGCCGCGGATCAGCGCCACGCCGGTCAGGATCGCCGGCACATGCCACAGCGTGCCGGCGTAGTCGCCGCCGAAGCCCTTGTCGAGCAGGTCGTTGACGACCTTGGGGATCACGCCCTCGCTGGCGGCCACCACCGCCATGGCGAGGATGGCCCCGATAAAGATGCGCAGCTCGGGGCGCAGGTAAGACCAGAGCCGGCTGGCCATGCTGGACGGCACGGCGGCACCTGGCGAAATGGGCGGTTTGGATGTGGTCACTGAGTTTTCTTCTGGGTGATGGCGGCGTTGCGGCACCGGCGCGCGGCGCTAGCCCGGCCGCTTCTGGCGCGCGACGCGCAGGAAGGGCCTGACGAACACCTGGAACAGGAAGCGCTGGTAGACATAGCGGCGCAGATAATAGCCGACGCTGCGGCGCGCCTTGTCGGTGGCGTCGAGGTCGGCGCGATGCGTTTCCAGCGACGACGCCTCGGCCAGTTCGGTCAGGCCGATGCAATAAGGGACCACGGCACGGACCGACACCAGCCCGCGCCGCTCGAACGCCGACCAGTAGTCGGCAGCGCACCAGGTCGGCTGCAGCCCCGCTACCAGCCGCTCGGCGGCGGCGCGGGTGACGACATAACCATGCGCGCGCCACCATTCGCCATAGCGCCGCACCAGCTTGCGCCGCGGGCCGAGCGCCTTGATGCCCCAGCGGGTGAATTTGTCGACATGCGACAGCAGCACCACGTCTGGCTTGTCGGGGTCCATCTCCGCCGCCAGGGCCTCGAGCACCGCCGGCACGTCATCGCCCAGCAGCGCGTCGTCTTCCAGCACCAGCGCCAGGCTGGCACCGTCGTCGAGCATCTTGCGGTAGACCCCCAGGTGGCTCAGCGCGCATCCGATCTCGCCGCGGCTCATCGGGCGATAGCTGGTGCTGGCGGCCTGCGCATCGTAACGGCGCGCGACCTCGTCCTCGGACAGGGCGCGTCCGTTCACCGCGGGAAATACCTGGAACGGCACCCCGAGGCGCGTCAGCTGGCCGGCAATGCGCTGGCGGCGGGCCTCGGCGGCTTCGAGGTTGATCACATAGGCGCCGATCATGCTTGCACCGCCGACGCGCGGCCGCCGATCCGGCCTGAAAGCGAGATCGATGCGGCACACGCCACCAGGGATACAACGGTTTCCATCCCTGTGAATCGGGACCAAGGTGCTCGTGTCATCAATTTGGCAACTGAGATTTCGCCTTCGGCGGGGCCGGCGCGCACCGGCAACGAGGCGGCAGGCGGCCGCGGGGCCACTGCGCCGGTGCGGTAGAATACGCGCTCTTCCATCAGCGCCCGGCTGGCGGCGACGCCGGCGGCCTGCCGGCCTGGCCCGGACGGGGCGCGCCCCTACGTTCCATGAAAGTCTCCGCCGTCATCATTACCAGGAATGAAGCTCACAATATCGGGCCATGCCTTGAAAGCGTGTCCTGGTGCGAAGAGGCGATTATAGTGGATTGGGCCAGCACGGACGACACGGTGGCGATCGCGCGTGCCGCCGGCGCCACCGTGATCCAGGCCGAAGACTGGCCCGGCTTCGGCCCGCAGAAAAACCGCGCGGTCCAGGCCGCCAGCGGCGACTGGATCCTCAGCCTGGATGCCGATGAACGCGTCACCCCCGCGCTGCGCGACGAAATCCTGCACCACTTGCAGCGCAACCCGGCCCAGGCGCTGGCACTGCCGCGCCTGTCGGCCTTCTGCGGCACCTTCGTGCGCCATGCCGGCTGGTATCCGGACTACGTCACCCGGGTCTTCCGCAACGGCCGCGGCCGCTTCACCGACGATCTGGTGCACGAGCACCTGAAGGTGGACGACCCGGTCACGCGGCTGCGCGAGCCGCTGGTCCACTACAGCTACCGCACGCTGTCGGACGTGCTGCGCAAGATCGACAGCTATTCCAGCGCCGGCGCGCAGCAGGCCTATGCCCGCGGCAAGCGCAGCTCGGTGGCGTCTGCCGCCGGCCACGGCCTGTGGGCGTTCGTGCGCACCTATCTGCTCAAGCGCGGCTTCCTCGATGGCAGCGCCGGCTTCGGCGTCGCGCTGATGAATGCGCAGGCCAGCTACTACAAGTACGCCAAGCTGGCGCAGCTGCACGCCGCGGCCGCCGCTGCCAACCATGCGGCGCACCAGCCGGCGCACAACCAGCGCGCCCGCTGAGCCGCGCCGCTCCATCCCCTACCTTCTCGATCGATGAAAGTTGGCATCTCCTGCAATCGCTTCGGCGCCGGCGGCGGCCTGGAGCGCTACGCGCTCGACATCAGCCGCGCCATGGCGAAGCGCGCCGATACCGAAGTCTCGGTCTACGCGCGCCGTTTCGATGCCGGCGTGGCAGAGTCCGCCGGCGTTGCCGCGCACCGGATCGTGGTGTCGTGGCTGCCGGGCAAGCTGCGCGACCGCTATTTCTCGTGGCGGCTGCAGGGGCTGCGCGATGCCGGCGAAGTGCTGATCGGCTGCAACCGCGTGCGCGGTTCGGATATTGCCATCTGCGGCGGCACGCATCGCGGCTACCTCGCCGCGCGCGGCACGCCGGCGCGGCGCTCGGACCAGTGGCAGATCGACCTCGAAAGCGCGCAATATGCCGGCGCGCATCGCGTGGTGGCGCATTCGGCGCTGATGCGGCGCGAGGTGACCGAGCTCTACGGCATCGCGCCCGAGCGCGTCGAGCTGGTCTACCCGCCGGTCGACACGCAGCGCTTCACGCCGGTCGATGCCGCCGCGCGCACCGCGCTGCGGCGCGAATTCGGCTTCGGCGACGACGAGATCGTGTTCCTGTTTCCGTCGTCGGGCCATGCGCGCAAGGGCTTCGACCTGCTCGCCGATTACTTCTCGCGCTCTGACCTGCCGATCACGCTGGCCGTGGCCGGCCGCCCGGTCGGGCGCACCATCGCGCGCGTGCGCGAGCTGGGCTACAGCAGCCGCATCGATGCGCTCTACCGCGCCGCCGACTTCACCATCCTGGCGTCGGGCTATGAGCCGTTCGGGCTGGTGGGGGTGGAATCGGTGCTGTGCGGCACGCCGCTGGTGTTTGCCGACAATATCGCCTGCCTCGAAGTGATCCGGCCGCAGGCGGTGCATGCGTTCTCGCGCGAGCGCGCCGAGACCCTGGACCAAGCCATCCGCGCCGCGGTCGAGTCCGTGCGCAGCGGCCAGGCACGGCTGGCGAACCCGCTGCAGCTGCTGGACTACGATCCCGGCGTCGACACCCATGTCGACACCCTGCTGCGGCTCGCGGTCAGCGCACGCGAAGCCCGGCGCGCGGCCTGACGGCGCGCGCGGCGCTCACTCAGCCGATGCTTAGTCGTAGACCGTGCTGACGGCGTCCGCCGACAGCACCTGGCGCAGCGCGCCCAGCGCCTCATCCGACGGCACCACCTGCCAGTCGGGGCCGAGCAGCGTTTCGCAGCTGGCCGACTTCGCTTCGTAGCGGATCCGCACCGGCAAGCCCTGCACCCCGCTGGCCCGCGCCAGGTGGGGCATCAGCAGCTCGCGCAGCATGCCGGTCGAGGAATTGCCGTTCATCGACAGCCGCACCGCGCTGGCAAAGCGCACCCGCGCGGCGACCAGGTCCATCACCGATTCGGCGGTAAAGCGGACCCCGCCGGTGAAGGTATCGTGGCGCGCATTGCCGGTGGCGATCAGCAGCTCGTCCTCGCGGAACATCTGCCGGTTGGCGTCGAAGACCTCGTTGAACACCGTCATCTCGACCAGCCCGGTGCCGTCGTCGAGCGTGACGATCAGCATCTTGCCGCGCTGGGTCATCTGCGTGCGCATGCCGCTGATCACGCCGGCGATGGTCTTGCCGCGCACGTCGCGGCCGAAGCCGCCGCCGTTGCCCTGCACTTCCTTTTCCAGCCCGGCCAGCGTGCCCTTGTTGAAGCGCCGCACCTCGTCGCGGTAGGCGTCGAACAGGTGGCCCGAGAAGTAATAGCCGAGCGCCTGCTTTTCTTCCTGCAGCGTGCGCTTGGGGCTCCAGCGCGGCTCGTCGAGCAGTTCCGGGCGGTGCGCGTCGCCGGCGTCGCCCATCAGGTCGAACAGCGATACCTGGTTGGCGGACTCGGCCTTCTGCTCGGCGGCTTCCATCGCGATCGGCACGGAGGCCAGCAGCTGGGCGCGGTTGTCGTTCAGGCTGTCGAAGGCGCCGGCGCGGATCAGCGCCTCGATGGTGCGGCGGTTGACCTGGCGGCGGTCGACGCGTTCGCAGAAGTCGAACAGGTCGGTGAAGGGCCGCTCCTCGCGCGCGCGCAGGATGTCTTCGATGGCGCCCTGGCCGCTGCCCTTGATGCCGCCCAGGCCATAGCGGATGGTCCTGGGATCGGTCGGCGCGAAGCGGTATTCGCTGGCGTTGACGTCCGGCGGCAGCACCGCGATCTTGTTGAGCTTGCAGTCCTCGTAGAGAATCTTGACCTTGTCGGTGTCGTCCATGGCGAGCGACATGTTGGCTGCCATGAATTCGGCCGGATGGTGGGCCTTGAGCCAGGCGGTGTAGTACGCCAGCAGCGCATACGCGGCCGCGTGCGACTTGTTGAAGCCGTAGCCCGCGAACTTCTCCATCAGGTCGAAGATATCGTCGGCCTGCTGCGCCGAGAGACCGTTCTTGTCGGCACCTTCGCGGAACATCACGCGATGCTGCGCCATCTCCTCGGGCTTCTTCTTGCCCATGGCGCGGCGCAGCAGGTCGGCGCCGCCCAACGAGTAGCCGCCGATGATCTGCGCCATCTGCATCACCTGCTCCTGGTAGACCATGATGCCGTAGGTCTCTTTCAGGACGGGTTCGACGCGTGGATCGGGATACTCCACCTTCTCGCGGCCGTGCTTGCGCGCGCAGAAGCTGGGGATCAGGTCCATCGGGCCCGGGCGGTACAGCGCCACCAGCGCGATGATGTCCTCGAAGCGGTCAGGCTTGGCGTCCTTCAGCATGCCCTGCATGCCGCGGCTTTCCAGCTGGAACACGGCGACCGTGTTGGCGGTCTTGAGGATGTCGAAGGCGGGGGCGTCGTCGAGCGGGATCTGGCTGCAGTTCCAGTCGGCCTTGCTGGGGTCGAGGCGGCGGATATAGCGCTCGGCCCAGTCCAGGATGGTCAGCGTGGTCAGGCCCAGAAAGTCGAACTTGACCAGGCCGGCGGCCTCGACATCGTCCTTGTCATACTGGCTGACCACACCGCTCATGCCGTCGTTCTGAGCGCCCTGCGTGTACAGCGGGCAGAAGTCGGTCAGCCGGCCGGGCGCGATCAGCACGCCGCCGGCATGCATGCCGACGTTACGGGTCATGCCTTCGACGCGCTGCGCCAGCTCCAGCAGCTGGCGCACTTCTTCCTCGTTGCGCTCGCGCTCGGTCAGCAGCGGCTCTTCCTTCTTGGCCTCTTCGATGGTGACCAGCTTGCCCGGCTTGAACGGGATCAGCTTGGCGATGCCATCGACAAAACCGTAGCCCAGGTCGAGCACGCGGCCCACGTCTCGCACCGCGGCCTTGGCCGCCATGGTGCCGAAGGTGGCGATCTGCGACACCGCGTCCTTGCCGTACTTCTCCTTCACGTAGGTGATCACGCGATCGCGGCCGTGCTGGCAGAAGTCGATATCGAAGTCGGGCATCGAGACCCGTTCCGGGTTCAGGAAACGCTCGAACAGCAGTGCGTACTTGAGCGGGTCCAGGTCGGTAATGCCGAGCGCATACGCGACCAGCGAACCGGCGCCCGAGCCACGGCCCGGGCCCACCGGCACGCCGTTGTTCTTGGCCCAGTTGATAAAGTCGGCCACGATCAGGAAGTAGCCGGGGAAGCCCATCTTGATGATGGTGCCGGTCTCGAACTCCAGCCGCGCGTAGTATTCCGGGCGCTTCGCCTCGCGCACCGCCTCGTCGGGGAACAGCACCGCCAGGCGCTTCTCCAGGCCTTCCTTGGCCATGAACACGAGGTAGTCGTCAAGCGACATGCCGTCGGGCGTCGGGAACAGCGGCAGGCGCGGCTTGCCCAGCTCCAGCGTCAGGTTGCAGCGGCGCGCGATCTCGACCGCGTTCTCCAGCGCCGAGGGGATGTCGGCGAACAGCGCGCACATCTCGTCCTGGGTCTTGAAGTACTGGTCGGTGGTGAAGCGCCGCGTGCGGCGCGGGTTGGCCAGCAGCTCGCCCTCGGCGATGCAGACGCGGGCTTCGTGCGCGGTGTAGTCGTCGGGCGTCATGAACTGCACCGGATGCGTCGCCACCACCGGCAACTGCAGCGCCGCCGCCAGCTGCACCGCCTGCTGCACGTAGGCGTCGGTGCCGGCATGGCCGGCGCGCTGCAGCTCGATGTAGAAGCGTTGCGGGAACACCGCGGCCCAGTGCTGCGCGGCGCGGCGCGCGCCTTCGGCGTTGCCGTTGGCCAGCGCCATGCCGATATCGCCGCCCATCGCGCCCGACAGTGCGATCAGGCCGGTGGCGAGCGGCAGGTCGTCTTCGCCGGGTTCCTGGAACCAGGCCGGGTCGATCTCGGCGCGGCCGCGATGCTGGTTGCCCAGCCACGCGCGCGACAGCAGCATGCACAGGTTCAGGTAGCCGCGCCGGTCCTGCACCAGCAGCAGCAGGCGCGCGGGCTTGTCGCGGTCCTCCGCGTTGGTCAGCCACACATCGGCGCCGACCACCGGCTTCACGCCCTTGCCGCGCGCTTCCTTGTAGTAGCGGATCAGCCCGAAGGCGTTGGCAAGGTCGGTCAGGGCGAGCGCGCCCATGCCATCGGCGGCGGCGGCCTTGACGGCATCATCGAGGCGGACGATGCCGTCGACGATGGAGTATTCGGAATGCAGGCGGAGGTGTACGAAGCGGGGTGCAGACATGGGCGACATTGTACCGGCTCGGCCCGCACGCATGCCGCCAATGTTACGTGCCGCGGTGGCCGGCGCGCCGCGGCGCAAGGCTGACCGGCGTGCTGGGGAATGCGCCGCGAAAAGCCTGCGCGCACGCTATAATTTCGCCTTTCCAATCAGGCAGTTATCGCAAGCCATCGGCGCCCCTCTGGACGCCGCCGCGCGGGCGCAGTCTCCCATGCAGATCGTCAATATTTCCGCTTACAAGTTTGTCTCGCTAGACGACATCGAGACCCTGCGCCCGGCCATGCGCGAGCGCTGCGAGGCGGCGGGCCTGAAGGGCACGATCCTGCTCGCGCCGGAAGGCATCAATATGTTCCTGGCCGGCCCGCGCGAAGCCATCGACGGCTTCATGGCTTGGCTGCACGCCGATGCGCGCTTTGCCGATATCGCGCCCAAGGAAAGCCTGTCGGAACACCAGCCCTTCAAGCGCATGCTGGTGCGCGCCAAGAAGGAGATCATCACCATGAAGATGCCGCTGATCCGCCCCGAGGCGGGCCGTGCGCCGTCGGTGCGGCCGGCGGACCTGAAGCGCTGGCTGGACCAGGGGCACGACGACGAAGGCCGTCCGGTGGTGATGCTCGATACCCGCAATGATTTCGAGGTGGCGGTCGGCACCTTCGAAAACGCGGTCGAGTACGACATCGCCAAGTTCAGCGAATTTCCCGACGCGGTCGCCGCGCACAAGGCAGAGCTGGAAGGCAAGACCGTGGTCTCGTTCTGCACCGGCGGCATCCGCTGCGAGAAGGCGGCGATCCACATGCAGGAAGTCGGCATCGAGCGCGTGTATCAGCTCGAAGGCGGCATCCTGAAGTATTTCGAAGAGGTCGGCGGCAGCCACTATCGCGGCGACTGCTTCGTCTTCGACTACCGCACCGCGCTGAACCCCAGCCTGGCGCCGGCCGGCCCCAAGCAGTGCTTTGCCTGCCGCGCCGTGGTCACCCCCGAGCAGCAGCAAAGCCCGCACTATGTGGTCGGCAAGAGCTGCCCGCACTGCATCGGCGGCAAGGACCAGGCGGCGGCCTGACGGCCGCCTGCCCGCGCGGCTCAGGCCGCCAGCAGGTGGTAGAGGTTGCGCAGCATGCCGGCGGTGGCGCCCCAGATAAAGCGCTGGCCGCCGTTCTCGCGCGGATAGGGCATGGCGTAGAACATGCGTTCGCCGTCGACCCAGCGGAACAGGCGCCGCTCATGGTGCGACGGGTTCATCAGGAAGGCCAGCGGCACTTCGAAGACATCGGCCACTTCCGAGGCGTCCGGACGCAGCGTGAAGCCGTCGCGCACCACGCCCACCACCGGGCTGACGTGGAAGCCGGTGCCGGTGATGTAATCCGGCAGCGCGCCCAGCACCTCGACATAGTCGCGTGCCAGCCCGACTTCTTCCTCGGTTTCCCGTAGCGCGGTGTCGATGCGGTTGCGGTCCCAGGACTCCTGCCGCCCGCCGGGAAAGCTGATCTGCCCGGCATGCGCGCTGAGGTTGGCATTGCGCTGCGTCAGCAGCACCGTCAGGCCATCGCGGCGCTCGACCAGCGGCACCAGCACCGCGGCGTCGCGCAGCCCGCGGCTGCGATCGTATACGCGCGACTCGTCGGTCAGCTCGGGCGCCCAGGCCGGCGGCGCCTGGAAGCGGTGCCGGATAAAGTCCACCTGCAGCCGCGGCGCGCTCAGCGCACCGTTGCGCAGGTCGGTATCGATGACGGGAAGGGATTCGGGATCGAAGGCGGGACGCATAACATCGCAAGTATGACAGAAGCGCGCCATCTGGCGCCGCAGCAAAGCGCGGCCATGGACCCGCGCCGCCATGCAAAAAGGGCACCCTGGGGTGCCCTTCCTGAGGAAACGCTGGCCGGGTCGCCCCGGCCGGCATGTCCGGCTTACTCCGCGGCCTTGGCAGCGGCGGCAGCCTTCGACACCAGCTTTTCCTTGATACGTGCGGACTTGCCCGAACGCTGGCGCAGGTAGTACAGCTTCGCACGACGCACGTCGCCGCGGCGCTTCACTTCGATGCCGGCGATCAGCGGCGAGTACAGCTGGAACGTACGCTCCACGCCTTCACCCGACGAGATCTTGCGCACGATGAAGGACGAGTTCAGGCCGCGGTTGCGCTTGGCAATCACGACGCCTTCGTAGGCCTGCACGCGCTTGCGGTTACCTTCCACCACGTTGACGCTGACGACGACGGTGTCGCCGGGCGCGAATGCGGGGATGGTCTTGTTCGCGGTCAGGCGCGCGATCTCTTCCTTCTCGATCTGTTCGATGAGGTTCATCGTTTCTTCTCCGTAACCATCGTGCCCGGCGTTGTATGCCCCAGGATGACCCGGGGCCCCGGCAGAGGATGGGGTTTTACCTGGCGGGAGTTTCCCCCCGCCCTTCCTTCGCCGCCCACTCCGACAGGAATTTCTCGTCGGCGCGGGTCAGCAAACCTTGTTCGCGGGCCGCCTCGATCAGGTCGGGACGCTTGCTCGCGGTATTGGCCAGCGCCTGCTGGCGCCGCCATTTTTCAATCTCGGCATGATGGCCCCCGAGCAAAATGTCTGGGACCCGCACGCCTTCGTATTCCTCCGGCCGGGTGTAGTGCGGGCAATCGAGCAGGCCATTGACAAAGCTGTCCTGCACCGCCGACTGCGCATCGCCCAGCACGCCAGGCAGGTGGCGCACCACCGCGTCGATCAGCGCCATCGCCGGCAGTTCGCCGCCCGACAGCACGAAATCGCCGAGGCTGATTTCCTCGTCCACGCGGCGGTCGATCAGCCGCTGGTCGATCGCCTCGTACCTGCCGCACAGCAGCACCAGGCCCGGCCGCTGCGCCAGCTCCATGACCCTGGCATGCGTCAGGGTCTTGCCCTGCGGCGACATCAGCACCACATGCGGCCTGGCCACGCCGGCTTGCGCCTGCGCCGCCACCGCGGCATCGATCGCATCGTCCAGCGGCTTGGCCAGCATCACCATGCCGGGGCCGCCGCCGTAGGGCCGATCATCGATGGTACGGTAGTTGTCGGAGGTGAAATCACGCGGATTCCAGCTGCGCAACGCATACCGCTGCTGCTTGGCCGCCCGGCTGGTGATGCCCCAGTCGGTCAGCGCGCGAAACATCTCGGGAAACAGCGTGATCACGTCGAACTGCATCCGCTCTCTCCCTTCCTTGATTCGCACAAGCGCCGCACCTGCGCAGGCACAGCTCAGTAATCGAGTCCCCAGTCCACCACGATGCGCTTGCCGGCGGTATCCACCGTGCGCAGGAACGCGTCGACAAATGGAATCAGCCGTTCGCCGGCCTTGCCGTCGGGCTGCACGAAGGCAACCTGCAGGATCTGGTGGGCACCGTTGTCGATCAGCCCGGACACTTCGCCCAGCAACTCGCCTTGCTCGTTGCTGACGCTGCAGCCGATCAGGTCGACCCAGTAGAACTCATCTTCTTGCGGCGCCGGGAAATCCGCGCGCCGGATCCACACGCGGCGGCCACGCAGCGCTTCCGCAAGATTGCGGTCGGCCACGCCGGCAGCCTGCGCCACCACGGTGCCGCTGTGCTCGCGCGACTGCGCGATCTTCACGCAGACGGGCTGGGCCCGCGCCGCGTCGGCCGCCACCAGGCCCGCCTGGGGCGGACTGAGCAGCCACCAGCGGCGGGCATGCAGCAGCGCCGACGCGTCGTCGGCATGGGGCTGGACCTTGACCCAGCCACGGATGCCATAGGCAGCGCTGACATAGCCCACCTCAACCAGATCCTCCGGCAGGGGCTCGGCATACAGCAGCGCCGCAGGCAGCCTGAGCGACTTGGCTGGCTCGCCCTGCGGGCGGTTCAGCGGCAGCTTTGGCGCCAGATCCGGCGACCGTTCGCCCGGCTTTCGCTCAGTCACGTGTGCGCGTGGTTCAATGCAAACGCGCCCCGCCGGTCAAGGCAGGGCGCGTTGCAAGCGGCAATCAGGCAGCAGCCTTGGCGCCTTGCTTGACCAGGCGGGCAACGGTCGGCGACAGCTGGGCGCCGACGCCTTGCCAGTAGGCCAGGCGGTCTTGCGACAGGCGCAGGCCTTCTTCACCTTCCGAAGCCAGCGGGTTGTAGAAACCAACGCGCTCAATGAAACGACCATCGCGACGGTTGCGCGAGTCGGTGGCGACGATGTTGAAGAACGGGCGCTTCTTGCTGCCGCCGCGAGCCAGACGGATAACGACCATGGAATGATTCCTCAGAAAACGGGGTGTTCAAGGGCGTTCGAACACGAAACGCAAGAGTATAGCCCAATTCCCAAGGCCAAACAAACACTTAGGCAGTTGACGCGTGAACACGGCGCAGGCATCGTGGCAAAAACCGCGACAGGAGGCCCGACATGCGCCCGGCTCTGCACTTCATGGTTGGCATCGTACCGCGTACGCTGCTGCTCATCATGGTACTGGCAGCAGGGCGGCCCGCGCTGGCCGCCCTGCCGCTGGACCAGCTGCGCCTGCCGCCAGGCTTCCGCATCGAGGTGCTGACCGACGACGTGCCGGGCGCTCGCGCCATGGCGATGTCGCCGTCCGGCACGCTCTTCGTCGGATCGCGCAGCGAAGGCAAGCTCTATGCGGTCAGCGATGCGCTCGGCGCGCGCCCGCGGGTGCGCACCGTCGCCACCGGCTTGCGCAATCCGCTCGGCGTGGCCTTCCATGACGGCAGCCTGTATGCGTCGTCGGTCTCGAAGATCGTGCGGCTCGACCAGATCGAGACGCGCCTGGACCAGCCTCCCACACCCAGGGTGGTGAGCGACCGCTTCCCGTCGGACGGCCACCACGGCGGCAAATTCATCGGCTTCGGGCCTGACGGCTACCTGTACGTCGCCACCGGCGCCCCGTGCAACGTGTGCGAGCCCGACGAAACCCGCTATGCCAACATCGTCAGGATGAAGCCCGACGGCACCGGCCTGCAGGTGGTGGCGCGCGGCGTGCGCAACACCGTCGGCTTCGACTGGCACCCGGCCACGCGCGAACTGTGGTTCACCGACAATGGCCGCGACCGCATGGGCGACGACGTGCCCGACGACGAACTCAACCGCGTCACCGCGCCCGGCCAGCACTTCGGCTACCCGTACTGCCACGCCGGCAACGTCGCCGACCCGGAATACGGCAGCAAGCGGCCCTGCTCGGAATTCGTGCCGCCGGTGGCCCGCCTGGGCGCGCATGTCGCCGCGCTGGGCATGCGCTTCTACACCGGCACGCAGTTCCCGGCGGAATACCGCAACAACGTCTTCATTGCCGAACATGGCAGCTGGGACCGCAGCGAGCCTTCCGGCTACCGCGTGGTCCGCGTGGAGCTGGACGGCGCCGGCAAGGCCGTGCGCCAGGAGGTGTTCGCCCAAGGCTGGCTGCGCGGCGGCAGGCCCTGGGGCCGGCCCGCCGATGTCCTGGTCGCGCCGGACGGTTCGCTGCTGGTCAGCGACGACCATGCGGGGGCGATTTACCGCATCCGCTACCAGCCCTGAATCCGGCTGCAAGCCCCGCCCGGCGGGGCTTTGTGCAGGCGAAACAATCCGTTACACCGGTAACGGGATTGGCATAGGCGCCCCGATGCCCCATGCGTACCATGAACCCATCTTCCAACAGCAACACAGCGCGACAGGACCCTGGGAATCCGCATGCTCACCCGCTCTCTCCTGCGCGACCTGGTGGCTGGCATCCTGGTGGCCTCGGGCCTGGTCGGCGCGGTAGCCACCAGCCATGCCCAGGGCGCGTTCTGGCAACAAGTCCGTTCCGATGGCCGGCCCGCCCGGATCCAGTCCGGCGATGGCTGGCAGATGGCCAGCGTGCGCGCCGAAAGCCGTGAACACGTACAGGCCCAGATCGACCGGATGGAGGCGCGTGCCCGCGCCGACGACCGCCTCAGCGGCCGCCGCGCCGCGCTGGCCGGCGCCCGCGACGACAACCGCGGCCGCGGCCAGGAACGCATCCCGACCAATGACGCCCGCAACGAGCCCCGCCAGGGCCAGGTAGGTCCCGGCTGGCAGGCGCGCGGGCGCGACCATGGCCGCTGACCGAAGCTGGCGCCCCTTCCTCGCAGCTGAACCCGCGCCGCGCCCCTCGCTGCGGAACTCCGCCCCCGCCCGGCCTGTCTCTACTTAAGTGTGTGCCCCGTTTCCGGGCCGCGCGCACAGGCTGCCGCCCGGCGCTGTCCGGGGCTCACAGCGTGCCGTCATGTGCGGACGGCAATCGAACTGACCTGCCTCTGCCCGACACCTCCTGCCGGGACCCGACCAAGACGGCCCGGGCGCAGCCTCCAGAATGACAATAATTCTGTGAGGTTTGTCATGTCACCCCTGCTTAGCGACCTGGCCGAACATGCGGGCCAGCTATCGCTGTCGATCCTGTTCATGGGCATCCTGACCCTGGTTCTCTACAGCGAAACCCATATCAGCGAGCACGCCTCGGCCTTTATCCGCGGCCTGATCGCCGGCGGCTGGCATTAGCGCCGCTGCCTGCGCCTTTTGACGCACCTCCCTTCCCTGAGCTGACTGCCGGCGTACAATGTGGGCCGGCCGGTACCCTTGTGCCGCCACTTCCCGTGCCGGCGCAACGCCGGCCTGCACCCCAGGCCTGAAACTCTCTTTCCGACCATGCCCGCAGCCACGCCAGCCCGCCACGCCTCTCCGCTCGCCGCGCCGTCCGCGCGCGGCAAATCGAAGCTGCTGACCGTGGCGCTGGCCTTCCTGTTCGGCAGCCTGGGCGCGCACCGCTTCTACCTGGGCGGGCTGCGCGACCTGTATGGCTGGGCGCACCTGCTGGCGCTGCTGGCGGGCGCCATCGGCGTGGCATCCATGGCGACTGGCGCGGGCGCGCCGGCGCTCAACTGGACCTTTGCCGTGGCCGGCGGCGTTTCCGTCGTCAGCGCCTTCCTGGCAGCCATCGTCTACGGGCTGCGCCCGGACGACAAATGGGATGCGCGCTTCAACCCGCACGGCCAACCCACGCGCTCGGGCTGGCCCGTGGTGATCCTGGTGATCCTTTCGCTGCTGATCGGCACCGGCCTGCTGATGGCGGGGCTGGCGATCAGCTTCCAGACCTTCTTCGAGTCGCAGGTCGAGGCCGCGCGCGAACTGTCGCAGTAGGCGCCCGCGCACTGCCCGCCTCGTCCATCGCTTGTGCGCGGTCAACGCGGCCGCAATCGCCGGTTTCCCTTTCTGCCAATTCGCCCATACTGGTAGAGCCGTCCGATCCTGGCGGCGCGACGCGCGGCGAGGCCATGCCCCGGCAGCGCAAAGGAGCAAGAATCGACATGCCAAGCTATGAGGAAGGACGCCTGGCGGCAATCGCCGTCAGGCTGGCGCTGTCCTCGGGACTGCCGCCATCGAGCGCCAAGGCCGCGCTGGATCTCGCCAGCAGCATGATCGGCGACCAGCAGGCCACCGCAGCCGCTCTGAAGGCTCAGAACAGTGAACCCTGCGGATCGTCCTTGCCGCTGGGGCCCGCCGCCGGCGGGCGGAAACGGGAAGTATCCAGTTCAAACCGGTTGTAGCGGAAGCCGAGCCGTTCGGCGGCCTTGTAGAAGCGCTGGCGCAGCAAGTCCGCCCACACGCCGGTCCCGCGCATGCGCGTGGCAAAGCTGGCATCGTAGGCTTTGCCTTCGCGCATGTCCCGCACGCGGTTCATGACGCGTTCGGCGCGGTCCGGGAAGTGCGCCTGCAGCCATTCCTCGAACAGCGGCCGGACCTCCCACGGCAGCCGCAGCACAATATAGTTCGCATAGACGGCGCCCGCCTCGCGCGCCGCTTCCAGCACGCGCTCCAGGTCGGGTTCGGTGATGAAGGGAATCACCGGGGCGATGCTGACGCCGACCGGGATGCCGGCGTCGGTCAGCGTGCGGATGGTGCGCAGCCGCCGCGCCGGCGTCGCCGCGCGCGGTTCGAGCGTGCGCGCAATGCCGGCGTCGAGCGTGGTGATGGTCAGCGCCGCCACCGCCAGCCGCCTGGCCGCCATCGGCGCGAGCAGGTCGATATCGCGCTCGATCAGCGATGACTTGGTGATCAGCGCCACCGGGTGGTCGCATTCGTGCAGCACTTCCAGCAACTGGCGCGTGATGCGCTGTTCGCGCTCGATCGGCTGGTATGCGTCGGTGTTGACGCCCAGCGCAATGGTCTCGCAGCGGTATGACGGCCGCGCCAGCGTTTCGCGCAGGCGCTCGGCGGCATTGGTCTTGGCATAGAGCTGGGTTTCGAAATCCAGCCCCGGCGACAGGTCCAGGTAGGCATGCGTCGGCCGCGCGAAGCAATAGATGCAGCCATGCTCGCAGCCGCGGTAGGGATTGAGCGAAACGTCGAACGGGACGTCGGGCGAGGCATTGCGCGTCAGCACGGAACGCGCGCGCTCGAGATGGACTTCGGTGCGCAGCGGCGGCAACGGCGCGTCGTCGCCACCACCCGGCACGGCCTCGGGTGCCGCGGCGGGGTCTTCCGGCACGGGGCCCCAGCCATCGTCGAACGCTTCGCGCTGGTCGCGCTCGAAACGCCCCTGCAGGTTGCTGACGGCGCCGCGGCCCTTGCGCGCCGCGGGCGGGCGCACGCCGGCCTGCGGCGCCTGCGCGTCCGGGTCGGGCTCGCGCCGCGTGGCGCCGCCGGGGGATTTGAGTTTGGGCGGGGGGCGCTCCATGCTGGCCTTCGTCACGCTGGCTGGCTCTTCTCCTCGACCGAGATGGCCAGTGTCTCCTTGATCTCTTCCATCACCACATAGCTCTTCGACTGCGCCGCGCCCGGCAGCTGCAGCAGGATATCGCCCAGCAGCCGGCGGTACTCGCCGATCTCGCGGATGCGCGCCTTGATCAGGTAGTCGAAATCGCCCGACACCAGGTGGCATTCCAGCACTTCCGGAATACGCAGCACCTCGCGGCGGAACTGCTCGAACATATTGCCCGACTTGTTGCCCAGCGAGATCTCGACGAACACCAGCAGCGCGCTGCCCAGCAGTGCCGGGTTGAGCCGTGCGTAGTAGCCCATGATGACACCATCGCGCTCCAGGCGCTTGACGCGCTCGATGCACGGCGTGATGGTCAGCCCGACCGCCTCGGCCAGGTCTTTCATCGACATCCTGCCGTCGCTCTGCAGCGCGGTCAGGATCTTGCGGTCGAGCCGGTCGAGGGTGCGCTGCGGCTGGCGACTCGTTCTCATGAGTTTTTCCTGTTTTCCTGAGAAATTCGGTAACTATGACTGGATTGCATTCAATAGTATAGAGACAAATCCTCTATACCCTTGTCATCGCAGTTGGAGCCCCCGAACATGCGCGTTCTCGTACTTGGCAGTGGCGTGATTGGCGTCACCAGTGCGTGGTACCTGGCCAAGGCCGGTCATGAAGTGACCGTGGTCGACCGCGAGGCCGGCCCCGCGCTCGGCACCAGCTTTGCCAACGCGGGCCAGATCTCGCCCGGCTACGCGTCGCCGTGGGCCGCGCCCGGCGTGCCGCTGAAGGCGATCAAGTGGATGTTCCAGGAACACGCGCCGCTCAGCATCCGCCCGGATGGCACGCTGTTCCAGCTGCAATGGATGTGGCAGATGCTGCAGAACTGCAGCGCCGCGCGCTACGCCGTCAACAAGGAGCGCATGGTGCGGCTGGCCGAGTACAGCCGCGACTGCATCCGCGCGCTGCGCGCGGAAACCGGCATTGCCTATGAAGGCCGCCAGCAAGGCACGCTGCAGGTGTTCCGCACCGACGAGCAGCTGCACGGCGCGGCCAAGGACATCGCGGTGCTGGAACAGGCCGGGGTCCCCTACCAGTTGCTTTCGCGCGAAGAACTCGCCGCGAGCGAACCGGCGCTGGCCGCCGTCCGCCACAAGCTGGCCGGCGGCCTGCGCCTTCCCAACGACGAAACCGGCGACTGCGCGCTGTTCACGCAACGCCTGGCCGGCATGGCTGCCACGCTCGGCGTGCGCTTCCTGTACAACCGCTCGATCGACCGACTGATGAGCCAGGGCGACGCCGTCACCGGCGCCGTGGTCGACGGCGAGCCGATGGCGGCTGACCTGGTGGTGGTGGCGCTGGGCAGCTGGTCGACGCAGCTGGTCAAGCCGTTCCTGCGCGGCATGTCCAACCTGCCGGTGTATCCGCTCAAGGGTTTCTCGATCACCGTGCCGCTGACCGATGCCTCGCGCGGGCCGGTCTCGACCGTGCTGGACGAGACCTACAAGGTGGCGCTGACCCGCTTCGACGACCGCATCCGCGTGGGCGGCATGGCGCAGATCGTTGGCTATGACCGCAGCCTGGATCCGGCCAAGCGCCGCACGCTGGAACACGTGGTGACCGACCTGTTCCCGGGCGCCGGCGATGTCAGCCAGGCCACCTTCTGGACCGGCCTGCGCCCCATGACCCCGGACGGCACGCCCATCGTCGGCCCGACCCAGGTGCGCGGCCTGTGGCTCAACACCGGCCACGGCACGCTCGGCTGGACCATGGCCTGCGGCTCGGGCAAGCTGCTGTCGGACCTGGTGTCGGGCAAGTCGCCGGCGATCCGCGCCGACGATCTTTCGGTCAGCCGCTACTTCAAGCCGGCGCGCCATCACCTGGCGCCGCGCCCGGCGGCTGCCTGATACCGGCGCTCACCG
>NZ_LT976853.1:1023090-1156479 GCF_900249755.1 Cupriavidus taiwanensis | reverse complement strand
CCAGAAAAAAGGGCGACCTTGCACAGGTCGCCCTTTTTCCATGCGCGCGCGCCGCGCGCAACGATCAGAACTGCTCGGCGCTCAACGCATTCACCGGCGCACCGCCGCTGACCACGGCATCGCGCAAGGCCGATGCCTGCGACAGGATGTGTTCGGCAAAGAAATGCGCGGTCGCGATCTTGGCCTCGTGGAAAGCCGGGTCGTCGGCTCGCCTGGCGTCGGCCGCCAGCATGGCGCGGCCGAACTGCCAGCCGGAGAACACGATGCCGCACAGCTTCAGGTAAGGCACGCTGCCGGCAAAGACCGCGTTCGGGTCCGACTTGGCATTGGCGACGACGTATTCCACCACGGCTTCCAGCGCGGCGCGGCCCCTGGCCAGCTGCGCCTGCACCGCGGTGAACGCGGCGCCGCCATGCTGCCCCAGCGCGGCCTCGGTCCCGGCGATCTGGGCGCAGATCGCGCGCGCCACGGCACCGCCGTCGCGCACGGTCTTGCGGCCGACCAGGTCGTTGGCCTGGATCGCCGTGGTGCCTTCGTAGATCGGCAGGATGCGCGCGTCGCGGTAGTGCTGCGCCGCGCCGGTTTCCTCGATAAAGCCCATGCCGCCGTGCACCTGCACGCCCAGGCTGGTGACATCGATCGACAGCTCGGTGCTCCAGCCCTTCACCACCGGGACCATGAACTCGTAGAACGCCTGGCTCTGCCTGCGCACGGCCTCGTCGGGATGCTGGTGCGCCGCGTCGCTGGCGGCCGCGGCGACGTAGGCCACCGCGCGCGCGCCTTCGGTCAGCGCGCGCATGGTCATCAGCATGCGCTTGACGTCGGGATGGTGGATGATGGTCACCGCCTCGCGCGCCGAGCCGTCGACCGGGCGGCTCTGCACGCGCTCGCGCGCATACGCCACCGCCTGCTGGTAGGCGCGCTCGGACACCGCGATGCCCTGCATGCCGACCGAGAAGCGCGCCGAGTTCATCATGATGAACATGTACTCGAGACCGCGGTTCTCTTCGCCGACCAGCGTGCCGATCGCGCCGCCATGGTCGCCGAACTGCAGCACCGCGGTGGGGCTGGCCTTGATGCCCAGCTTGTGCTCGATCGAGACGCAATGCACGTCGTTGCGCGCGCCCGTGCTGCCATCGGCATTGACCAGGAACTTGGGCACGATGAACAGCGAGATGCCCTTCACGCCCTCGGGCGCGTTGGGCGTGCGCGCCAGCACGAGATGGACGATGTTCTGCGCCATGTCGTGCTCACCGTAGGTGATGAAGATCTTGGTGCCGAACAACTTGTAAGTGCCGTCGCCCTGCGGCTCGGCGCGGGTGCGCACCGCGGCCAGGTCCGAGCCCGCCTGCGGCTCGGTCAGGTTCATGGTGCCGGTCCACTCGCCCGAGATCAGCTTGGGCAGGAAGGTGGCCTTCTGCTCGTCCGTGCCGGCGGTCAGCAGCGCCTCGATGGCGCCGTCGGTCAGCAGCGGGCACAACGCGAACGACAGGTTCGCGGTATTCAGCATCTCGTTGCACGCCGTGGCGATCAGCTTGGGCAGGCCCTGGCCGCCGAATTCCTGCGGATGCAGCACGCCTTGCCAGCCGCCCTCGCCAAACTGGCGGAACGCTTCCTTGAAGCCGGGCGTGGTGGTGACCACGCCATCCTTCCAGCTGCTCGGCTCCAGGTCGCCGGCGCGGTTCAGCGGCGCGACCACCTGCTCGTTGAACTTGGCCGCCTCGTCGAGCACGGCCTCGGCCGTCTCGGGCGTCGCTTCCTCAAAGCCAGGCAACTGGCTGACGGCCTCGAGGCCGGCCAGTTCTTTCATGACGAACAGCATGTCCTTGATCGGCGCACGGTAGGTCATCGACGTCTCCCAACATGTATGAAAAAGCCGTTCGCGGGTTGCCCCCGGAACGGCTCGTTACTTGCTACCTGCGGCTACCCGTGCCGGCCGCCGCGCGGCCGGCGAGGCATCAGCCCAGTGCTGCCACCAGCTCCGGCACCACGGTGTTCAGGTCGCCCACCAGGCCATAGTCGGCCACCGAGAAGATCGGGGCCTCGGCATCCTTGTTGATCGCGACGATTACCTTGGAGTCCTTCATGCCGGCCAGGTGCTGGATCGCGCCCGAGATGCCGACGGCGATATACAGCTGCGGCGCGACGATCTTGCCGGTCTGGCCGACCTGGTAGTCGTTCGGCACGAAGCCGGCGTCCACGGCGGCGCGCGAGGCGCCCAGCGCGGCGTTCAGCTTGTCGGCCAGCGGCGTCAGCACCTTGGTGTAGTTCTCGCCCGAACCCACGCCACGGCCGCCCGAGACGATGATCTTGGCGGCGGTCAGTTCCGGGCGGTCGCTCTTGGCCACTTCGCGCGAAACGAATTGCGAAACGCCCGCGTCGGCCACGGCCGGCAGGGTCTCGACGGCGGCCGAGCCGCCTTCGGCGGCGGCGGCATCGAACGCCGTGCCGCGCACGGTGATCACCTTGATCTTGTCTTCCGACTTGACCGTGGCGATGGCGTTGCCGGCGTAGATCGGGCGCTCGAAGGTGTCAGGCGCGTCGACCTTGGAGATTTCCGAGATCTGGGCCACGTCCAGCTTGGCGGCCACGCGCGGCAGGATGTTCTTGCCGTACGGGGTGGCCGGGGCCAGGATGTGCGAGTAGTCGTTGGCAAGTGCCAGCGCCTGCTCGGCCACGTTCTCGGCCAGGCCGTCGCCGAAGTACGGGGCGTCGGCCAGCAGGACCTTGGTCACGCCGGCGATCTTGGCGGCGGCATCGGCCGCTGCCTTGGCGTTGGAACCGGCCACCAGCACGTGCACGTCGCCGCCGCATTGGGCTGCGGCGGTCACGGTGTTCAGCGTGGCGCCCTTGATCGATTGATTGTCGTGTTCAGCAATGACGAGTGCAGTCATGTTATTTCTCCCCCGCGCTCTCAGATAACCTTGGCTTCGTTCTTCAGCTTCTGCACCAGCGTCGCGACGTCCGGCACCATCACACCCGCGCTGCGCTTGGGCGGCTCGACCACCTTCAGGGTCGACAGGCGCGGCTTGACGTCGACGCCGAGGTCTTCCGGCTTGACGGTGTCGAGCTGCTTCTTCTTGGCCTTCATGATGTTCGGCAGCGTGACGTAGCGCGGCTCGTTCAGGCGCAGGTCGGTCGTGACCACGGCCGGCAGGCTCAGCGACAGCGTTTCCAGGCCGCCATCGACTTCACGCGTGACCGATGCCTTGCCATCGGCCACCACCACCTTCGAGGCGAACGTGGCTTGCGGCAGGCCGGCCAGCGCGGCCACCATCTGGCCGGTCTGGTTGGAGTCGTCGTCGATGGCCTGCTTGCCCAGGATCACCAGTTGCGGCTGTTCCTTGTCGATCAGCGCCTTCAGCAGCTTGGCCACGGCCAGCGGTTGCAGGTCTTCGTTCGATTCCACCAGGATGCCGCGGTCGGCACCGATGGCCATCGCGGTGCGCAGGGTTTCCTGGCACTGCGTGACACCGCACGAGACGGCGACCACTTCGGTGGCAACGCCGGCTTCCTTCAGGCGCACGGCCTCTTCCACGGCGATTTCGTCGAAGGGGTTCATGCTCATCTTCACGTTGGCCAGATCCACGCCCGAGCCGTCCGCCTTGACGCGGACCTTGACGTTGTAATCCACCACCCGCTTGACTGCGACGAGTACTTTCATGCGCTCACTCCACTGATAGCTGATAGTCAGAAATTTTGTTCGCTCGTCATTATAACCACCGGGTCGGCGGCTCTCCCATTTTTCGAACGATCGTACTATTTTATCGGCAAAATGATGCCGGGCATAGGCCCGGCACCTTGCTACCGGTCAGGCGATTGTGCCGCAAAGCCAGGGCGGCAGGCCTCGTCCGATTGGATGAAACCCTCGAGTGACGCCGGCTTACCAGGAACCTTACCAGGCGGTGATCACCGAGTCCTTGAAGGTCGATGTGACGTATTGCTTGATTTCCGGCGAATGGTAGGCCTTCACCAGCTTGGCCACCCAGGGCTTGCCCTTGTCGGCCTCGCGGATCGCGATCAGGTTGGCGTACGGTCCCTTGGGGCCTTCCATGGCGATCGCGTCCTTGGTCGGCGACAGGCCGGCGGATTCCGCGTAGTTGCCGTTGATCGCCGCCGCATCGAGGTCATCGAGCGAACGCGGCAGCTGCGCGGCGTCCAGTTCGACGATGCGCAGTTTCTTCGGGTTCTCGGCGATGTCCAGCGGCGTGGCCTTCAGGCCGGCGTTGGGCTTGAGCTTGATCACGCCCTTGCTCTGCAGCAGCAACAGGCCGCGGCCGCCGTTGGTGGGGTCGTTGGGCACGCCCACGCGCGCGCCCTGCTTGAGCTGGTCGAGCGACCTGAGCTTCTTCGAGTACACGCCCATCGGGAACGTCACCGTGTAGGCGATATGCGTGAACTTGTAGCCGCGGTCCTTGATCTGGGCTTCCAGGTACGGCAGGTGCTGGTAGCTGTTGGCATCGAGGTCGCCGGCGGCCAGCGCGGCGTTGGGCTGGACATAGTCGCTGAACTCGACCACCTGGATGTTCAGGCCGTCCTTGGCGGCGACCTTCTTCACCTGTTCCATGATCTGGGCGTGCGGGCCGCCGGTCACGCCGATCTTGATCGGCTTGTCCTGGGCGCTCGCGCCGGTGGCCAGCGCGGCGCCGAGCGCGGCGCCGAGCATCCATTGCAGCAGGTTGCGACGTTGCATGATGTGCCTTTCTATCTCAATGAAATTGGGGTTCAGCGGTGGCTGATGCGGCGGACCAGCCAGTCGCCGAAGCTCTGCACCGCCTGCACGAATACGATCAGGATCACCACCACCGCGACCATCACCTCGGTGATGTAGCGCTGGTAGCCATAGCGGATGCCCAGGTCGCCCAGGCCGCCGCCGCCGATCGCACCGGCCATGGCCGAGTAGCCGACCAGGCTGACGAAGGTGATGGTCAGGCCGGCGACGATGCCGGGCATGGCCTCGGGCAGCAGCACCTTCCACACGATCTGGCCGGTGGTCGCGCCCATCGACTGCGCCGCCTCGACCAGGCCCTTGTCGACCTCGCGCAGCGCGCTTTCCACCAGCCGCGCAATGAACGGGATCGCCGCGATGGTCAGCGGCACGATCGCCGCCGTGGTGCCGATCGACGAACCGACGATGAAGCGCGTGAACGGGATCACCACCACCAGCAGAATGATGAACGGGATCGAGCGCACCGCATTGACAACCACGCCGATGCTGCGGTTGAACAGCGGATGCGACAGCACGCCGCCGCGATTGGTCAGGTGCAGCAGCACCCCCAGCGGCACGCCCAGCAGCGCGCCGACCACGCCCGAGATCGCCACCATCAGCAGGGTCTCGTTGAACGAGGTCAGGAACAGGTCAAACATTTCAGACCACATGCTCGAACTCCTCCACCACGACGCCTTGCGCCTGCAGGTATTCCATCGCCGCCTTCACGTCGGCCAGTTCGCCCGTGGCCATGATCGCCAGCGAGCCGAAGGCCTGGCCCTGGATCTCGTCGATATGGCCGTGCAGGATATTGAAGTCCAGCCCGTAGCGGCGGATCGCCTGCGCCAGCACCGGCTGGTCGACGCCCTCGCCGGTAAAGGCGAGGCGGTAGACGTGGTCGCGCCCGTTGCCGAGCCGGCTCTCCACGCGCTTGAGCACGCTCGCCGGCAGTTCCTGCGAGATGACATCGCCGATCATGGCGCGCGTGACCTCGTGCTGCGGGCGCAGGAACACGTCGATCACGCGGCCGGTCTCGACCACCTCGCCGGCCTCGAGCACGGCGACGCGGTCGCAGACCTGCTTGATGACTTCCATCTGGTGCGTGATCATCACGATGGTCAGGCCCAGGTCGCGGTTGATCTGCTTGAGCAGCTCCAGGATGGAGCGGGTGGTTTCCGGGTCCAGCGCGGAAGTGGCCTCGTCCGACAGCAGCACCTTGGGCTTGCTCGCCAGCGCGCGCGCAATGCCCACGCGCTGCTTCTGCCCGCCGCTGATCTGCGCCGGGTAGCGGTCCTTCAGCGCCGACAGGCCGACCAGGTCCAGCAGCGGCAGCACGGTGGCGGCAATCTCCGCCCTGGGCTTGCCGGCGAGCTCCAGCGGCAGCGCCACGTTGTCATAGACGGTGCGCGACGACAGCAGGTTGAAGTGCTGGAAGATCATGCCGATGTCGCGGCGGGCCAGGCGCAGCGCGCCTGTGTCCAGCGCGGTCAGGTCCTGGCCGGCGACGATGACGCGGCCGCTGGTGGGCCGGTTCAGCAGGTTGATGGCGCGTACCAGCGTGCTCTTGCCCGCGCCGCTGCGCCCGATGATGCCGAACACTTCGCCGGCCGCAATCGACAGGCTGACGTCCCGCAATGCATGCACGTCGCCAGACGCGCCCGGGAAGCGCTGCGACAGTCCTTGCAGTTCGATCATGGAAAGGTGACCAAAAGAAAACGGCAACAGGCGAGGGATCTCCAGCGCTGTTGCCGCTCGTTATTTTTCTGAAGCGCGTATTTTATGCGATTCGCTTCATACCATAAACGACTTTTTACCGATGTCTTTATACGTTCCCGGCATATAAAGACCAATCAAGTCGATCAGCAGTCACGCCAGGACGGCGGCCGCTTGTCGATAAAGGCCAGCACCCCCTCCAGCGCCGCCTCGTCCATCATGTTGCAGGCCATGGTCTGGCCGGCAAGCTGGTAGGCCGCCTCGATGCCCATCTCGAGCTGGCGGTAGAACAGCCCCTTGCCGGCGGCGACGGCGGCGGCCGGCTTGGCGCAGATGCTGGCGGCCAGCCGCGCCACCTCGGCGTCCAGCTCGGCGGCCGGCACCACCCGGTTGACCAGGCCGCGCTCGCGGGCGCTGGCGGCGTCGATCATGTCGCCGGTCAGCAGCATCTCCATCGCCTGCTTGCGGTGCAGGTTGCGCGACAGCGCCACCCCCGGCGTCGAACAGAACAGCCCCAGGTTGACGCCGGACACCGCGAACCGCGCATCGTCCGCCGCCACCGCCAGGTCGCACATCGCCACCAGCTGGCAGCCGGCAGCGGTGGCAATGCCCTGCACGCGCGCGATCACCGGCTGCGGCATGCGCTGGATCGCCATCATCATGCGCGTGCAGCGGTCGAACAGGCGCCGGTAGTAGTCGTGCGACGGCGCCGCGCGCATCTCGCGCAGGTCGTGTCCGGCGCAGAAGGCCTTGCCGGCGCCGGCCAGCACCACCACGCGCACGCTGTCGTCGGCGGCCAGCCGGCGCAGCGCCTCGGTCAGCGCATCGAGCAGCCCTTCGGACAAGGCGTTGAACGCCTGCGGCCGGTTCATGGTCAGGCGCGCCACGCCGGCGGCATCGCGCGATTCGGTCAGCAGCGGCGCGTCGACGCGCGCATCGTTCTCGGCCATGGCGGCGGTCTCCTAATGTTCGAGCAGCACCTTCAGGTGCGCCAGCACGCTGCGGCCCAGCGCGCTGAGGTTGTAGCCGCCCTCGAGGCAGCTGACGATGCGGCCCTGCGCATGCGTGCGCGCGACGTCGACCAGCTGGCCGGTGATCCAGGCGTAGTCCTGTTCCACCAGGCCCATCTGGCCCAGGTCGTCCTCGCGGTGCGCGTCGAAGCCGGCCGAGATGAACAGCATCTGCGGACGGAATTCATTGAGGCGCGGCAGCCAGATGGTCTCGACCACCTCGCGCACCGCCATGCCGTTGCTGTAGGCCGGCAGCGGGATGTTGACCATGTTCGGGGCCAGGTGCTCGGTGCCGCTGTAGGGATAGAACGGGTGCTGGAAGATGCTGCACATCATCACGCGCTCGTCGCCGCGGAACGCCGCCTCGGTGCCGTTGCCGTGGTGCACGTCGAAGTCGATGATCGCCACGCGCTCGAGCCCGTGCGCCTGCAAGGCGTGGCGCGCGGCGATGGCCACGTTGTTGTAGAAGCAGAAGCCCATGGCGCGGCCCGGTTCGGCGTGGTGGCCGGGCGGGCGCACGCAGCAGAACGCGTTCTCGAACTCGCCGGCGATGACCGCATCGGTGGCCGCCACCGCCGCGCCCGCGGCCAGCGTCGCGGCGGCGAGCGTGTGCGCGTTCATCGAGGTGTCCGGGTCGATCGCGTGGTAGCCGCTCGACGGGCTGGCGCTTTCCAGCGCGTCAACGTGCTCGGGCCGGTGCACGCGCTCGAGCTGCTCGCGCGTGGCGGGCGGCGCCTCGCGGCGCTCGAGCAGCCCGTCCAGGCCGTGCGAAATCAGGTGGTCCTCGATCGCCTGCAGGCGCTCCGGGCATTCCGGATGGAAGTGCCCCATCTCGTGCCGCTGGAACTCGGGGTGCGTGTAATAGCCGGTCGGCATCTCTTATCGTCGCAATGGGTCGCAATGCGTCGCCATGTTGTCTCCAAACGTTACGTTAGCACACGGCAGGCCCGGCCACCCAGCGGCGCTGGCGCGCCAGGCAGAGCCCGCGCCGGTGCGGATGCCGCGGTGGCATCCGCTATACTCGGTGCGACTTGCAAAGGACACCATGACCGACACCCAGCGCTCTCTGCGACGCCCCCTGCTGGGCGCCGCGCTTTCCGCTGCCGCACTCGGACTCTGCGGCCTCTCCCCGAGCCTGCTCGCCGCCGGCAAGCGCCGCGTCAGCGTGCGCGAGGAAGAAATCGAACCCGGCCGCTACCGCGACAACCCGCAAGCGCGTGCCTTTATCGACGAGATGGTGGCCCGCCACGGCTTCGACCGCGGCCTGCTGCAGGACTGGTTCGGGCAGGCGGTCTATTCGGCCACGGTGGTGCGGCTGATCATGCCGCCCGCCACCACCGGCCGCAAAAGCTGGCGCACCTACCGCTCGCGCTTCATCGAGCCGATCCGCATCAACGCGGGCGTGCGCTTCTGGCAGGACAACCGCGACACGCTGCGCCGCGCCGAGGCCGAATTCGGCGTGCCGGCCTCGGTCATCGTCGGCATCATCGGCGTGGAAACCATCTACGGCCGCGACATGGGCTCGTTCCGCGTGCTCGACTCGCTGTCGACGCTGGCGTTCGACTACCCGGCCACGCCCAACCGCGAAGCCCGCAGCACGCTGTTCCGCAACCAGCTGGCCGACTACCTGCTGTGGTGCCGCGACACCCGCACCGATGTCTACTCGGTGCTGGGCTCGTATGCCGGCGCCATCGGCATTCCGCAGTTCATGCCGACCAGCCTGCGCGAATACGCCATCGACTACGACAACAACGGCCACATCGACCTGCGCAACAGCCCCACCGATGCCATCGGCAGCGTGGCGCGCTTCCTCCAGCTGCACGGCTGGGAGCCGGGCCGCCCGGTGGTGTGGCGCATCGCCCCCGACGCCGGCAGCCTGGGCGTCGCTACCGCGGCCGCCGACGGCGAGCCGTGGCCGACCCGCACGCTCAATCAGCTGACCCGCGCCGGCATGCGCGTGGACGAGCCCATCAACCTGGCGCGCGAAGGCGAAACCGGCGTGCTGGTGGTGGACCTGCCGACGCCCGACCAGCCCACCGAGTACCTGCTGGGCCTGCGCAACTTCTACGTGCTGACGCGGTATAACCGCAGCTTCTTCTATGCGCTGGCGGTGTACCAGCTCGGGGAGGCGGTGAAAGCGGCGATGGCGTGAGGCCGACGAACTGCCGAGCCTTCAACGACCGCTTGTGTGCTCCCTCTCCCGCTGGCGGGAGAGGGTTGGGGTGAGGGCTGGCGTGCCAGCGAAGTCAGGCCCGTGGTATGCGAGCGCCTGCCCTCACCCCCTGCCCCTCGCCAGCCCGCCAGCGGGAGAGGGGAGCAAACCCCCAGCGTACTAGCCGCCTCGGCTCAATCAGGCCGGAAACACCCCAGTCGACAGATACCGATCCCCACGATCGCACACCACAAACACGATCGTGGCGTTCTCCACTTCCTCCGCAATCCGCAGCGCGACGCAAAGCGCGCCCGCGGCCGAAATCCCGCAGAAGATGCCTTCTTCGCTCGCCATGCGGCGCGCCATGTGCTCGGCATCGCCCTGGCTTACCGGCTCGGTGCGGTCGATAAACTTGGGATCGTAGATCTTGGGCAGATAGGCTTCCGGCCACTTGCGGATGCCCGGGATGCGCGAGCCTTCGGCCGGCTGCGCGCCGACGATCTGGATCCCGGGATTCTGCTCCTTCAGGTAGCGCGACACGCCGGTGATGGTGCCGGTGGTGCCCATCGCCGACACGAAGTGGGTGATGCGTCCGTTGGTATCGCGCCAGATCTCGGGGCCGGTACCCTCGTAGTGCGCCTGCGGGTTGTCCGGGTTGGCGAACTGGTCGAGGATCACGCCCTTGCCGTCGCGCTCCATCGCATCGGCCAGGTCACGCGCATACTCCATGCCGCCCTTGACCGGGGTCAGGATGATCTCGGCGCCGTAGGCCGCCATGCTCTGGCGGCGCTCGAGGCTCAGGTCCTCGGGCATGATCAGCACCATCTTGTAGCCGCGGATCGCGGCTGCCATCGCCAGCGCGATGCCGGTATTGCCCGACGTCGCCTCGATCAGGGTATCGCCCGGCTTGATGCGTCCGCGCGCTTCGGCCCGGGCGATCATCGACACCGCCGGACGGTCCTTGACGGAACCGGCCGGATTGTTGCCTTCGAGCTTGCCGAGGATCACATTGCCGCGCGCGTCGTTGGCGGCGCCGGGGATGCGCTGCAGTCTGACCAGCGGCGTATTGCCGATGGTGTCTTCAATTGTCTTGTAGGCCATGGGGCGAAGGAGGGTCAAAACGGGGGATGCCGGGGGATGCGAATTCGCCGGCCATTGTAATCCAGACCCTATCCCCGCGCCGGCAGGCGGGATTTGCGCCGCCTGCCTGAATTCGCCGACGCTCAGCCTTCCTCGCGGTTGCCTTCGCCCAGCAGGTGGTACAGCAGGATGCAGCCGAAGGTGGCGGTGCCGATACCACCCAGCGTCATGCCGCCCAGCTTCAGCGTCAGGTCGCCGGCCGCCACCGTCAGCGTGGCGCCGACCGTGATCAGGTTGCGCGAGCTGGAGAAGTCCACATGGTTCTGCACCCAGATCCGGCCCGCCGTGGCCGCGATCAGGCCGAACACGACGATGGTCAGCCCGCCGATCACCGGCCCCGGGATGGTCAGGATCAAGGCGCCGAACTTGGGCGAGAAGCCCAGCAGGATGGCCACCGCGGCCGCCACCACGAAGATCAGCGTCGAATAGATCTTGGTCACCGCCATCACCCCCATGTTCTCGGCATAGGTGGTCACGCCGGTGCCGCCGCCGCTGGCAGACAGCATGGTGGCGATGCCGTCGCCGATAAAGGCGCGGCCGATGTAGGGATCGAGGTTGCGGCCGGTCATCACGCCGATGGCCTTGATATGGCCGAGGTTCTCGGCCACCAGCACGATCGCCACCGGCGCGATCAGCAGCATGGCGTTGAGTTCGAACGTCGGCGCGGTGAACGCCGGCAGGCCGAACCAGCTGGCGGCGCCCACGCCGGAAAAATCGATCGGCTTGCCCAGGCCCATCACATTGGTGCCCAGGTAGTAGGCCAGATAGCCGGCCAGCCCGCCGATCAGCACCGGCAGCCGTCCGATCATGCCGGGCGCGCGGACCGCGACCAGCCCCACCGCGACCACGGTCAGCAGCCCCACCCAGGTATCCAGCGCCGCGCCGCTGACCGCCTTGACCGCCACCGGCGCCAGGTTCAGCCCGATCGCCGCGACGATGGCGCCGGTCACCACCGGTGGCATCAGCTTTTCGACCCAGGCGTAGCCCACCGCCTGCACCACCAGGCCGATCACGGTGTACAGCGCGCCGGCGGCGATGATGCCGCCCAGCGCCACCGGGATATTCAGGTTGGGGCCGCTGCCGGCATAGCCGGTGGCGGCGATCACCACGGCAATGAAGGCGAAGCTGGAGCCCAGGTAGCTGGGCACCCGGCCGCGCACGCACAGGAAGAAGATCAGCGTGCCGATGCCGGAAAACAGGATGGCGATATTCGGGTTGAAGCCCATCAGGATCGGCGCGATGGCGGTCGAGCCGAACATCGCCACCACGTGCTGGATGCCGGCCAGCAGTGTCTGCCCCGCGGGCAGACGCTCGTCCGGGCCGATCACGCCCTGGGTCTTGAGCCGCCATTGCGGCAGGAATCCCGCGTCCTCGCCATTCGCCATATTGTCTTGCTCCCTGTGGTCCGGGCTGGCCGCCGGATTGGCGGCCGCCGCGCTTGTGCCTGGTTGTTAGGTTGTGGAATGCCGGTGGGCAGCCGCGCGGCAGGACCTGCCGGCGCGGCGTCCGCATGATACTCCGCCGCCACGGGGCTGCGAAGCTGGCAACCTTTAGCACAACGCGTACCAGCCACGACGCACCCGGCCGCGGCATGACCGGGCACAGGGCAGCGCTGCCGGGCTAGCGGGCGGGCTTTGCCGCCTTTGCGGGCGCAGGCGTGGCAGGCGGCGCAGCGGATGGCGCGGCGGCGGCCGCGCCCTTGCCGGCGATGGTCAGGCCGGCGTCCTGCAGCTTGGCCACGGACTTCGGCCCGATGCCGCTGACGCGTTCGGCCAGGTCGGCGGCGTCCTTGTACGGTCCGCGCTTGTTGCGCTCTTCGACGATGTGGCGGGCCGTGGCCGGTCCCACGCCCTTGACCGCGGTCAGCGCCGCCTCGTCAGCGGTGTTGACGTCGACGGCGGCACGCGCGGTGCCGCCGGCAAGCAGGCAGAGGGTTGCCGCGAGGGAGATCAGGGAAAAACGCCGGGCAAGTTGCCGGATCCAGTGCATGGCCATGAAGGCTCTCCTTTCCTGTGGATGGTCTGAGGTACCACCCCCGCCGGGCGGCGAGGTCAGGTCAGGATAGGGGCGCGCCGCGACGGCGGCGCATGCGGCAACAAAAGTTGACACCGGCCGCACGAAAGCGTGTCAGCCGGTGCAAGGGGGACAATGCAGGGACTCAGCCGTTGCGCTCGAGCAGCCAGCGGCAGTAGCGCGCCACGCCTTCCTCCACCGTCAGGAAGCGCTCGCCGTAGCCGGCGCCACGCAGCTTCGACACATCGGACTGCGTGAAGCACTGGTACTTGCCGCGCAGTGCGTCGGGAAACTTGACGTACTCGACCAGCCCTTCCTGCACCAGGTCGTCCAGCGACAGCGGCGGCTTGCCTTCGGCCTCGCGCAGCGTGTTGACCACGGTGGCGGCGATGTCGTTGAACGGCTGGGCGCGGCCGGTGCCGAGGTTGAAGATGCCGGACTTCTCCGGATGGTCGAAGAAGAACAGGTTGACCTTGACCACGTCCTCGACCGAGATGAAATCGCGGCTCTGCATGCCCGGGCCATAGCCGCCGTATTCGCCGAACAGCTTCACCGTGCCGTCGGCGCGGAACTGGTTGAAGTTGTGGAACGCCACCGACGCCATGCGGCCCTTGTGGGTTTCGCGCGGACCGTACACGTTGAAGTAGCGGAAGCCGACGATCTGCGACAGCGCCGACGGCAGCCGGCGCCGCACGATCTGGTCGAACAGGAACTTGGAGTAGCCGTACACGTTCAGCGGACGCTCGAACTCGCGGTCTTCGCGGAACACCTGCGAGGCGCCGTAGGTCGCCGCCGACGACGCATAGAGAAACTGCGCGCCCTGCTCCAGGCAGCTCTCCATCAGCGACAGCGTGTAGCGGTAGTTGTTCTCCATCATATAGCGGCCGTCGGTCTCCATGGTGTCGGAGCACGCGCCCTCATGGAACACCGCGCGGACCTTGCCGAACTCGCCGCGGGCAAAGCGCGCGAGGAAGTCCTGCTTGTCCAGGTAATCGGAGATCTCGCAGTCGACCAGGTTGTGGAACTTGTCGGCGCGGGTCAGGTTGTCGACGGCGATGACTTGGGTCTCGCCGCGGTCGTTCAGGCCCTTGACGAGATTGCTGCCGATAAAGCCCGCGGCACCGGTGACGATGATGGTCATGGTCGGATCAAAAGAGAGCGCCGCGCCTCAGGCAGCGGCGCCGAACAATTCGGGATAAGTGACGACGGCGGTGCCCAGCTTGCCGACCACGATGCCGCCGGCGCGATTGGCATGCTGCACGGCTTCCTTGAGCGGCACGCCGGCGCCCATCATGGTGGCGAGCGTGGCGATCACGGTGTCGCCCGCACCGGATACATCATAGACCTCGCGCGCCTGGGCGGAGACGTGCAGCACTTCGGCTTCGGTATAGAGCGTCATGCCCTCTTCCGAGCGCGTCAGCAGCAGCGCTTCGAGCTGCAGCGCGCGGCGCAGGTTCTGCGCGCGGATGGTCAGGTCGGCCTCGGTCTTCCAGGCCCCGACCACGGCGCGCATCTCGGCGCGGTTGGGGGTGATCAGCGTGGCGCCGCGGTAGCGCGAGTAGTCGTCGCCCTTGGGGTCGACCAGCACCTTGCGGCCGGCCGCGCGGCCGGCGTCGATCATGCGCGTGACATGGGTCAGCCCGCCCTTGCCGTAGTCGGACAGCACCAGCACCTGGTAATCGTTGATCAGGCCCTGGAAGCGGTCCTGTACCGCGAGCAGCACTTCGTGCGCCGGCGTGTTTTCGAAATCCACGCGCAGCAGCTGCTGCTGGTGCGCCACCACGCGCAGCTTGATGGTGGTGTTGATCTTGGCATCGCGGTGCAGGTAGGGCTCCACATGGCTCTCGGCCAGCAGTGCCTCGAGCGTGCGCGCCGGCTCGTCGTCGCCGACCACGCCCAGCATGCCCACGCGCGCGCCCAGCGCAGCGGCGTTGCGCGCCACGTTGGCGGCGCCGCCCAGGCGCTCGTCGCTGCGCTTGACCTGCACCACCGGCACCGGCGCCTCGGGCGAAATGCGCTCGACGTCGCCGAACCAATACCGGTCCAGCATCATGTCGCCGACCACCAGGATATGGGACTGCCGGATCTGCTCCTGCGGAATGACGGTCTTGTTCATGAAGATCCTTGGCAAGATCGCGGCGGCAGCGGCCGCCGCGTTAGCTTATCGGTTGATGAGTCCGTTGACCCGCCGGCGCCTTATTCGTTCGCGGCCGGCGCCGCCTTGCGGGTCGGGCGGCCGATGGCGTGGTATTCCACGCCGGTCTCGCGCATCGCCTCGGGCTCGTACAGATTGCGTCCATCGAAGATCACCGGCGACTTCAGCCGCCGCTTGATCTGCGCAAAATCGGGGCTGCGGAACACCTTCCATTCGGTCACGATCGCCAGCGCGTCGGCGCCGTCGAGCGCGTCCATCTGGTGCTGGTGGAAGCTTACGCGCGCGGCGCCGCCCGGCACGTCGGCCAGGTCGGCCTCCAGCGCGCGGCGGGCCTCGGCCATCGACACCGGGTCATGCACGCGCAGCGACGCCCCGCGCGAGACCAGCTCGCGCGCCAGCACGCGCGACGGCGCCTCGCGCATGTCATCGGTATTGGGCTTGAACGCCAGGCCCCATACCGCAAAGACGCGGCCGCTCAGGTCGTCGCCGAAGCGGCGCACGATCTTTTCGCCGAGCACGCGCTTCTGCGCACCATTGACGGCCTCGACCGCCTCCAGCACGCGCATCGGCTTGCCATGGTCGGCGGCGGTGCGCATCAGCGCCTGCACGTCCTTGGGAAAGCAAGATCCGCCATAGCCCGCGCCGGCATACAGGAAACTGTAGCCGATGCGCGGGTCCGAGCCGATGCCCATGCGCACCAGTTCGATATCGGCGCCGACTTCGTCGGCCAGGTTGGCCAGCTCGTTCATGAACGAGATCCGCGTGGCCAGCATCGAATTTGCCGCGTACTTGGTGAACTCGGCCGAGCGCACGTCCATGTAGAAGGTGCGCTCATGATGGCGGTTGAACGGCGCGTACAGCTGCCGCATGGTGGCCTGCGCGTGGCGGCCGGCGGCGTCGGCATTGCAGCCCAGCACGATGCGGTCGGGGCGCATGAAGTCTTCGACCGCGGCCCCCTCCTTCAGGAATTCGGGGTTCGACACCACCGAGAACTGCAGGTCTTCCAGCCCGCGCGCGGCCAGTTCCTCGCGAATCACCGCGGTGACGCGGTCGCCGGTGCCCACCGGCACGGTCGACTTGTCGACCACCACCTTGAAGCCGGTCATGTGGCGGCCGATATTGCGCGCCGCCGCCAGCACGTACTTCAGGTCGGCCGAGCCGTCCTCGTCCGGCGGCGTGCCCACGGCGATGAACTGCACGTCGGCATGTTCGACGCTGGCCGCCACGTCGGTGGAAAAGGTCAGGCGGCCGGCCTCGCGGTTGCGCTGGATCAGCTCCTGCAGGCCGGGCTCGTAGATCGGCACGCCGCCCGCGTTGAGCAGCGCGATCTTCTGCTCGTCCAGGTCCAGGCAGAACACGTCGTTGCCCTGCTCCGCCAGGCAGGCGCCGGTGACGAGACCCACGTAACCGCTGCCGATAATGGTGACTTTCATAGCTTCAATTCACATCCGTTGCAGGGCCAGCGAACTCAGCCGAGCGTTTCGGAACGCCGCGGGGCATAGGTTTCCCAGCGGTTGCAACCCGGGCACTGCCAATAGAACAGCCGGGCGCGGAAACCGCATTCGCGGCAGGTATAGCGCGCCAGGTTGCGCGTGCGCAGTTGCAGCAGGTCGCGGATGGCGGTGGTTTCCTTGGCCTCGTCGCCGTTTTCCGCGCCTTCGGCCTGCGCCGCATCGGCCTCGATCACCGCGGCCTGCGCGGCGGGCGCGGCGGCAGCGACTGCCGCCTGCGCCTCGAAGTACTTGGTCAGCGCCAGCAGCGTGGGCTGGCGGCGCAGCTGCTCGCGCATCAGGCGCGCCGCGGCCTCGGGACCATTCACTTCCAGTTCGGCCTTGTACGCGGTGTCGAGCACCTCGGGCGCGAGCTTGCCCTTGAGCAGGCCGCGCAGCCATTCCAGCGCCACGCCCTGCTCGTCCAGCGCGGCATAGGCCTTGACCACGCGCTCGGCCACCAGCGGCAGGAAGGACGCGTCCTGCTGTTCGATGCCGAGCCAGTGGCCCAGCGCCGCGCGCGCATCGCCCGCCGCCGCGGCGACGTCGCCCAGCAGGATCGGCGCGCGCACGTTGGCGGGATTCTCGGCGACGGCCTGGTTCAGCCATTTCACCGCGTCTTCGGGGCGCTTGCGCTGCAGCGCGTCCTGCGCCAGCTCGCAGCAGAACTGCGCGATCTGCAGGCTGTAGCTCTTCTGCTCCAGCGTCTGCAGTTCACGCGCGGCATCGATCGCCTTCTGCCACTCCTTTTCCACTTCATAGAGCTCGAGCAGCACGCGCTTGGCCGAAGCCGCGTAGGGCCCGGACATCAGCCGGCGCAGCGACTCCTCGGCACGGTCCAGCAGGCCGGCGCGCAGGTAGTCCTCGCCCAGTTCAAACAGCGCATGCTCGCGCTCGGGCTCGGGCAAATCGGGGCGCGTGGCCAGGTTCTGGTGCACGCGGATGGCGCGCTCGGTTTCGCCGCGGCGCCGGAACAGCGCGCCCAGCGCAAAGTGCAGTTCGGTGGTTTCCGGGTCCAGCCGGGCGACCTCGACAAAGGCGTCGATGGCCTTGTCGGGCTGCTCGTTGAGCAGGAAATTGAGTCCCTTGAAGTAGGAGCGCGGCAAGGCGCCCTGCTCGCTGATCAACTGGCGCACGTCGAAGCGCGCCGCCATCCAGCCAAGGCCAAAGACAAGTGGCAGCGCCAACAGCCACCAGGTTTCGAACATCATGGATCAGACTTTCGGGCCGACTACGTTATAGGGAGACTTGGCATCGCGCGGCACGGGGACGGCGGTGGCCGATGCCGTCGATGGGGCCGCCGTCGAGGCCGCCGCTGTGGCCGCTGAGTTCGCTGAGGCCCGCGCATCCGCGGCCGTGCGGCGCAGCTTCGCCAGTTCCATGCGCTGGCGCATCATTCCCGGCGCCACCGAGGCCAGCGCCGCCACCGCACCCAGCACGAACGCGGCAAACAGGATCAGGATCAGCGGCGCGTGCCAGACGGCATTGAAGAACAGCTGCAGCGAGGCTTCTGCGGTATTGCGCAGTGCCAGCACGAACAGCAGCACGAATACGACGATGCGAACGATCCAGGCAAACAGTTTCATGCGGGTAAGCGGCGAGGCAGCGTGGCGTTGGGGCCGGCAGGCACAGAGACAGCGGCTGGCAGCACGCCCTGTGCGAGGCCCGGCAAAGACCCCGGCATTGTAACGGAATCACTTCACGGATTCGGTAACGTGGCGGTAACGGCGTACCGGCTGACGCGCCGCGGGCGTCGCGAGCCAGGCTTGCAGACGATGCCGCGTGCTGCCGCAGTTCGCACGGACGAAAAAAAAAGCGCCCCAAGGGGCGCTTTCTTTGACAATACAGCGACAGGCAGCAAGCCAGGTGGCCGTCAGGAGCGAATGAAATCCAGTCCGCTCTCATGCAGACCCGCCGGCGCGGCGGGTGCCGCGCCCTGCCCTGCCTTGCCCGGCAGGGCTTGCGCCGTGCCGCCGGAATGGCCGTTGCCATTGGCGCCCGCAGGCGCCGGCTGGCTGCGGTCAACCCGTTCGCGCAGTTCCTTGCCCGCCTTGAAGTGCGGCACCCGTTTTTCGGGCACCAGCACTCTTTCGCCGGACTTGGGATTGCGCCCCACGCGAGGCGGACGCTTGTTCAGACCAAAACTGCCGAATCCGCGGATCTCGATGCGGTGGCCGTCGGCCAACGCTTCGGACATCGCGTCGAGTATCGTTTTCACCGAGATGTCCGCATCCCGCAGCAGCAGCTGGGGGAAGCGGGCAGCCAGTTTTTCGACAAGCTCCGACTTGGTCATGGGCATACGCGCAAGCGCGGGGGCCTGCGATTACTGGTTGTCCTGGCCGAGCTTGGCCTTCAGCAGGGCGCCGAGGTTGGTCGTGCCAGCCGTGCCGGTGTCGGCCTGGAACTTCTGCATCGCTTCCTGCTGCTCTGCGCTGTCCTTGGCCTTGATCGACAGGTTGATGTTGCGCGACTTGCGGTCGACGTTCACCACCAGGGCGGTGATCTGCTCGCCTTCCTTCAGCACGTTGCGGGCGTCTTCCACGCGGTCAGCGGAGATTTCCGAAGCACGCAGGTAGCCTTCCACGTCGTCGGCCAGCTGGACCACGGCACCCTTGGCGTCAACGGCCTTGATGGTGCCCTGAACCAGCGAACCCTTGTCGTTGGCCGAGATGAAGTTGTTGAACGGATCGCCCGACAGCTGCTTGATGCCCAGCGAGATGCGTTCCTTGTCGACGTCGATGCCCAGCACCACGGCTTCGACTTCGTCGCCCTTCTTGTACTTGCGCACGGCCTCTTCGCCGGACTCTTGCCAGGACAGGTCGGACAGGTGCACCAGGCCGTCGATGCCGCCCGGCAGGCCGATGAACACGCCGAAATCGGTGATCGACTTGATCTGGCCGCTCAGCTTGTCGCCCTTCTTGTGGTTACGCGAGAAATCGTCCCACGGGTTGGCCTTGCACTGCTTCATGCCCAGGCTGATACGACGCTTGTCTTCGTCGATATCCAGCACCATGACTTCGACTTCGTCGCCCAGCTGGACAACCTTGGACGGGGCAACGTTCTTGTTGGTCCAGTCCATTTCCGACACGTGCACCAGGCCTTCGATGCCGGCTTCGATCTCGACGAACGCGCCGTAGTCGGTCAGGTTGGTCACCTTGCCGAACAGGCGGGTGCCTTGCGGGTAGCGGCGCGAGATGCCGACCCACGGATCTTCGCCCAGCTGCTTCACGCCCAGCGAGACGCGGTTCTTTTCCTGGTCGAACTTGAGGATCTTGGCGGTGATTTCCTGGCCAACCGACAGCACTTCGCTGGGGTGGCGGACACGGCGCCAGGCCAGGTCGGTGATGTGCAGCAGGCCGTCGATGCCGCCCAGGTCAACGAACGCGCCGTAGTCGGTGATGTTCTTGACGATACCGTTGACGATGGCGCCTTCCTTCAGGGTTTCCATCAGCTTCTGGCGCTCTTCGCCCAGCGTGGCTTCGACCACGGCGCGGCGCGACAGCACAACGTTGTTGCGCTTGCGGTCCAGCTTGATGACCTTGAATTCCAGGGTCTTGCCTTCGTACGGGGTGGTGTCCTTGATCGGGCGCACGTCAACCAGCGAGCCCGGCAGGAACGCGCGGATGCCGTTGACCATCACCGTCAGGCCGCCCTTGACCTTGCCGGTCACGGTACCCGAGATGATCTCGCCGTCTTCCAGCGCCTTCTCGAGGTTCAGCCACGATGCCAGGCGCTTGGCCTTGTCGCGCGAGAGGATGGTGTCGCCATAGCCGTTCTCGAGTGCATCGATGGCCACGGAGACGTAGTCGCCGGCCTGCACTTCGAGTTCGCCCTGGTCGTTCAGGAACTCCTCCACCGGCACGAATGCCTCGGACTTGAGGCCGGCGTTGACGACCACGAAATTGTGGTCGATGCGCACGACTTCAGCGGAGATCACTTCGCCAGCCTTCATATTGGAGCGGGCGACGGATTCCTCGAACAGTGCGGCAAAGGATTCGTTAGTTTGCAGGTCGGACATAAACGTAAGGTGAAATCCGCAATACGCTGGCCGGCGCGACGATCGCGCTCAGTCTGCCAGGGCAGCGGGGTCAGGTTTGACAAAAGCCAGTTCCGGCATTGGGCCGGGCTGACGCCATCGGGTACGGAAGGGGCGCGCCGCTTCTACGGATGCGCCCGTGCACGTCATGCATCGGGCCGCACAGCGGCAAACCACTCCAGCACCTGCGCCACTGCCTGATCCACCGTCATGTCGGAGGTATCGAGCAGCTTTGCATCCTCGGCGGGACGCAGCGGCGCGGCGGCACGGGTGCGATCCCGCGCGTCGCGCGCCTCGAGGTCACGCAAAAGGTCTTCGATATTAGCAGAAATTCCCTTATCAATCAATTGTTTATAGCGCCTGCGCGCGCGCGCCTCGACACTGGCCGTCAGGAACACCTTGAGCTGGGCATCCGGGAAGATCACGGTGCCCATGTCGCGGCCGTCCGCCACCAGCCCCGGCAGCTTGCGGAAGCTGCGCTGCAGCTGGGTCAGCGCGTCGCGCACCGGCTGGTGCACGGCGATGGCCGAGGCGCGGTTGCCGATCGCCTCGGCCCGGATCGCCAGGCTCACCTCCTCGCCCTGCAGCCAGACCCGGTCGGGGCCGAACTTCACGTCCAGGCGCGAAGCGATCCGCGCCAAGGTATCCAGGTCGGCCAGGTCAACACCCGCGCGGTCGCTGGCCAGCGCTACCAGCCGGTACAGCGCGCCGCTGTCGAGCAGGTGGAAGCCCACCGCGTCGGCAACCTTGTGCGCAACCGTGCCCTTGCCGGAGGCAGTCGGTCCGTCAATGGTGATGACGTTGACGATAGTCATTGCTTATGGCACCTAGTGAAACGATTGATTGTTAATTCTATTGAGAATCATTATCATTTGATTCATGGCATCGCGCCGCGGCAGGCGCGGCGCATTCCTCAGTATTGGTCGCGAGGCAATCTACCATGGCAAAAACCCTGACGTTCGGCATCATGCACCTCGGCATCGCGTTCAGCGTGACCTATGCGCTGACCGGCAGCCTGGCCGTGAGCGGTGCCGTCACCTTTATCGAGCCGGCCATCAATACCGTGGCCCACTACTTCTTCGACCGGTACTGGGACAAGCGCGAGCGCCGCCACGCGCCGGCCAGCGGCGACAGCACCGCAGATCCCGCCCGCCCGGGCGCCGGCGCCGGCCTGGTCAGCGCGTGACGCCCGCAAACACGCTGAAGTAATCCGGGAAGGTCTTCGCCACGCAGCCCGGATCGTTGATCCGGACCGGCAACGGCCCGAACGCCGCCAGCGAGAAACACATCGCCATGCGATGGTCATCATAGGTGCCAATGCCGTCTGCCGGGGTCTGCCACGGCTGCGGCGGCGTTACCCGCAGGTAGTCAGCGCCCTCTTCCACCACCGCACCCAGCTTGCGCAATTCCGTTGCCATCGCCGCGATGCGGTCGGTTTCCTTGACGCGCCAGCTGGCGATATTGGTCAGCGTGGTGGTGCCTTCGGCAAACAGCGCCGCCACCGCCAGCGTCATGGCCGCATCGGGGATATGGTTGCAGTCCAGCTCGATGCCGTGCAGGCGCCCGTCGTCGCGTTCGGTGCCGCGCACTTCGATCCAGTTGTCGCCCGCCATCACATTGGCGCCCATGCGGTTGAGCGCGTCGGCAAAGCGGACATCTCCCTGGATGCTGGCCATGCCGACACCCTCGACCCGCACCGGGCCGCCGCCGATCGCACCCGCTGCGAGGAAATACGACGCGGACGAAGCATCGCCCTCCACGAAGATCTCGCCCGGCGACTGGTAGGCGGCGCCGGCTGGCAGCACGAAGCGCTCCCAGCCCTGCCGCTCCACCTGGATGCCGAAGCGCGCCAGCAGGTTCAGCGTGATCTCGATATACGGCTTCGAGATCAGCTCGCCCACCACCTCGATCTCGATGCGGCCACTGTCGCTTTGCGCCAGCGGCAGGCTCATCAGCAGCGCGGTCAGGAACTGGCTCGAGACATCGCCGCGCACGCGGATCGGCGCCTCGATGCGCAGGCTGGCGGGCCGGATATGCAGCGGCGGGAAGCCTTCGTTGCCAAGGTAGTCGATCACCGCGCCGACCTGGCGCAGGCCATCGACGAGGTCGCCGATCGGCCGCTCATGCATGCGCGGCACGCCGGACAGCTTGTAGCTGCCGCCTTGCAGCGCCAGCGCGGCGGTCAGCGGACGGATCGCGGTGCCGGCATTGCCCATGAACAGCTCGGCGGACTTGTGCGGGAAATTGCCGCCGGCGCCGGTGACGATATAGTCCGCTCCCTCCTGACGCCACGCCACGCCCAGCGTGCGCAGCGCCTGCAGCATGACGCGCGTGTCGTCGGAATCGAGCAGGTCGCGCACGCGGGTCTCGCCGTCGGCCAGCGCTGCCAGCAGCAGTACGCGGTTGGAGATGCTCTTCGAGCCCGGCAGCCGGACGGTGCCGTTGGCGCGGGTCAGGGGGCCTAGCGTCAGGTGTTCCATGGGTGTCGTGGGCGCCGGGGCGCCGCGGTCAGGCGATTGGCGGAAGCCATCTGGGTTCGATCAGGGTTCGATCAGGGTTCGATATGGTTGCCCGCGGCACGCTCGGTGCCCCAGGCCAGCCGGGTCTTGCTGGCACGCGCGAAGATGCGCTCGAGCGCGTCGCCGTCGCCCTTCTCGATCAGCATCTTCAGGTGCGCCAGCACCGACTGGTAAGTATTCAGCTCGCGCAGCAGCGCCTCGCGGTTGGCCACGCAGATGTCGCGCCACATTTCCGGCGATGACGCCGCGATCCGCGTGAAGTCGCGAAAGCCGCCGCCGGCAAAGTCCAGCTTCAGCGCCGCGTCCTCGGCATTGGCCACCTGCGCCACCAGCGCGTACGACAGCACGTGCGGCAAATGGCTGACCGCGGCGAACACCGCGTCATGCTGCACCGCCGACATCACGTGGCAATCCGCGCCGGCGCTTTCCCACATGGCGCGCACGGCGGCCACATCGGCGCGCGCGTTTTCCTGCAGCGGGCACAGCACGGTCTTCCTGCCCGCATACAGGTCGGGCAGCGCCGCTTCGACGCCGTTGAGTTCGCGCCCCGCGATCGGGTGCGCGGGCACGAACTGCGCGGCCTTGTCGCCCAGCGCGGTCTTGGCGGCGATGATCACGTCGGACTTGGTGCTACCGGCATCGGTGACGATGGTGCCCGGCTGCAAGTGCGGCTCCAGCGCGTGCAGCAAGGCGAAGTTCTGCGCCACCGGCGCGCACAGCACGATCACGCTGGCGCCGCGCGCGGCATCGGCCAGCGTCGCGGCCTCGTCGATCACGCCCAGGTCCAGCGCTTTCTGCAGCGACGCGGCCGAGCGCCCGACCCCGACCACCGTGCCCACCACGCCGGCGCGCTTGAGCGCCAGCGCGAGCGAGCCGCCGATCAGGCCGACGCCGACAATGACAACACGGGAAAAATGCAATGCACTCACAATCACAGGCCGCAAGCGGCGGTAGTTCGGTTCAGACCGAGGTAAGTCAAAGGGCGGCAAAAACCACCGGTGTTGGCAGCCGCCGGACTCAGGCCAGCGCCCGCTCCAGCGCCGCGATAAAGGCCGCGTTTTCTTCCGGCAAGCCGATGGTCACGCGCAGCCAGCGCGGCAGGTTGTAGTTGCCCACCGGCCGCACGATCACGCCTTGCCTGAGCAATGCCAGGTTCACGCGCGCGCCGGCGCCGTCATCATCGCCCACGCGCACCAGCACGAAGTTGCCGGACGACGGCACGTACTCCAGGCCGAGCCGGTCGAACGCCTGCGTCAGTTGCCGCTTGCCGTCGCGGTTCAGTTCCGCGCTGCGGCGCAGGAAATCCGTATCGGCGAGCGCGGCGATGGCCGCGGCCTGCGCCACGCTGTTGACGTTGAACGGCTGGCGGATGCGGTTCAGCAGGTCGGTCAGCTCCGGCTGCGCCACCGCGTAGCCGATGCGCAGTCCCGCCAGGCCGTAGGCTTTGGAAAACGTGCGCGATACCATCAGGTTGGGGTAGCGGCGCACCCAGGCAATCGCATCGTATTGCTGGTCGGCGTCGAGATACTCGTTGTAGGCCTCGTCCAGCACCACCACCACATCGCGCGGCACCCGCTGCAGGAAGGCCTCGATCTGCGCCGCCGGCAGGAAGGTGCCGGTCGGGTTGTTGGGGTTGGCGATAAAGACCAGGCGCGTATCGGGCGCGATCGCCGCGGCCATCGCGTCGAGGTCGTGGCCGTAGTCGCGCGCGAGCACTTCGATGGCGCGTGCGCCAATCTCTTGCGTGGCCAGCGCGTACACCGCGAACGAATACTCGGCATAGACGATCGACTGGCCCGGCTCCACCAGCGCATGCGCGGCCAGCTCCAGGATATCGTTGCTGCCGTTGCCCAGCGTCAGCCAGTCGGCGGGCACGCCGAAACGCGCCGACAGCGCACCCTTCAACACAAAGCCGTTGGCATCGGGATAGCGGCCCAGCTCGGCGACAGCCGCGGCCACCGCACTGCGCGCCGATTGCGGCATGCCCAGCGGATTCTCGTTCGACGCGAGCTTGACGATGGCGGCCTCGTCCAGGCCGAACTCGCGCGCGACTTCGGCAATCGGCTTGCCTGCCACGTATGGCGAAATCGCCCGCACATAATCCGGCCCGAATACCGTGGCGCCGCCCTGCTTGCCCTGCTCTGCCATCTCGTCTCCTTGTGCTGGTCCGGCTGCCTTACTTGCTCGACGGATACGAGCCGAGCACCTTCAGGTAGGCGGCGTTGCGGCGCAGCTCTTCGATCGCGCGCGCCACCGCCGCCTCATGCTGGTGCCCTTCCACGTCGACGTAGAAGTAGTATTCCCACGCGCCGCTGCGCGCCGGGCGCGACTCGAAGCGGCACATCGACACGCCGTTCTCTGCCAGCGGCGCCAGCAACTGGTACACCGCGCCGGCCTTGTTCGGCACCGACAGGATCAGCGAAGTCTGGTCGCTGCCCGACGGCTCGGTCTCGTAGCGGCCGATCACGGCAAAGCGGGTGCGGTTGTGCGGATCGTCCTGGATATGCGTGCGCACCAGGTGCAGGTGATAGCGGTTGGCGGCGGACTCGGCGGCAATCGCGGCGACCGTCGGGTCTTCGCTGGCCATGCGCGCCGCTTCGGCATTGCTCGACACCGCCTGGCGCTCGAGGTGCGGATAGTTGGCGGTCAGCCAGTGCTGGCACTGCGCCAGCGCCTGCGCGTGCGCGCGCACCACGGTGACACCCTTCATGTCGGGCGTCGACGCCATCAGGTTGTGGTGGACCTTGAGCGCGATCTCGCCGCTGATCTTCAGCGAGGTCTGCAGGAACAGGTCCAGCGTGCGCGACACCGCGCCCTCGGTGGAATTCTCGACCGGCACCACGCCGTATTCGACCGTGCCCGCCTCGACCGCGCGGAACACCTCGTCGATGCTGGGGCAAGGCACGCCCGACACTTCATGGCCGAAATGCGCGTACAGCGCCTGCTCCGAGAACGTGCCGGCCGGGCCCAGGAACGCCACTTCCAGCGGTTTCTCCAGCCCGCGGCAGGCGGACATCACCTCGCGCCAGATGGCCGCCACGCTTTCGCCCAGCAGCGGGCCCGGGTTGGCGCCCTGCACCTTGCGGATGACCTGCAGCTCGCGTTCCGGACGGAACACCGGCGCGCCGTACTTCTTCTTGACCTCGCCCACTTCGAGCGCCAGCTTGGCGCGGCGGTTCAGCATCGCCAGCAGCTCGCGGTCGACGGTATCGATCTGCTCGCGCAGCGGGCCCAGCTCGACCGACAGCTTGCGCTCGGCATCACTGAGGTGGCTGTCGCCGTTCTGCGGCGCATTGGGCGGCGTCTCCTCGCGCGCGGGGGTGCGGTCTTGGCTTGTCATGTTGTATCGATCCGGTGGGCCGCCGGGCGTGGCGGCCGGGAAAAACTGCCCGCGCGGGCCCATGCATGCCGTGCCTGGCATGCGCTGGCCCGCGAGCGGGAATGCGCGTCAGGCGGAGGTCCGCTCGAACTCGCGCATGAACTCGATCAGCGCCATCACGCCTTCCAGCGGCATGGCGTTGTAGATGCTGGCGCGCATGCCGCCCACGGTCTTGTGCCCCTTCAGCTGCACCAGGCCGTTGGCGCGCGCCTGCTGCAGGAAGGCCTCGTTGCGCGATTCGTCGCCGAGGAAGAACGGCACGTTCATGCGCGAACGGCAGCTGGGGTGGATCTCGTTGCGATAGAAATCGCTCTGGTCGAGGTAGTCGTACAGCGCCGACGCCTTGGCGATATTGCGCTGTTCGATCGCGGGCACGCCGCCCTGGCGCTTGAGCCACTGGAACACCAGGCCGGCGATATAGATCGCATAAGTCGGCGGCGTGTTGTACATCGAGTTGTGCTCGGCCACGAGGCGCCAGTTGAATGCCGACGGGCACAGCGGGTGGGCATGGCCGATCAGGTCCTCGCGCACGATCACGATGGTGACGCCGGCCGGTCCGATGTTCTTCTGCGCGCCGCCGTAGACCACCTGCACGCGCGACCAGTCGATCGACCGTGACAGGATATGGCTGGAAGCATCCGCCACCACGACGCGCTCGCCCTTGACCTGGCCGATATCGGGAATCTGCTGGAACTCGACGCCGACGATGGTCTCGTTGGTGCACAGGTGGACGTAGCTGGCATCGTCCGACAGCTTCCAGTCGGCCACGTCAGGAATGCGGTGGTACTTCTGCGCCTCGCTGGTCGCCGCGATATTGACCGTGCCGTAGCGGCGCGCCTCCTGCTCGGTCTTGACCGACCAGGTGCCGGTGACGACGAAATCGGCCTTGGGTGCGTCGGCATGGCGCAGGCGCATCAGGTTCAGCGGCACGATGCCGTTTTCGCCGATGGCGCCACCCTGCAGGAACAGTACGCGGTAGTTGGCGGGAATATGCAGCAACTCGCGCAGGTCGGCGATGGCCTGGGCCTGGATGCCCTCGAACTCGCGGCTGCGGTGGCTCATCTCCATCACCGACACCCCGGTCCCGCGCCAGGACAACATCTCCTCGGCAGCCTGTTGCAGCACTTCGGCAGGCAGCGCTGCCGGGCCGGGCGAGAAGTTGTAGACGCGTTCGGCCAATGCACGCTGCATCATGCCGGCAAGAGCGGGATTCTGGGGATCGTTCATGAGACGGGGGAATGGAAAAATGGCTGCCGGTGTTACCCAAGCAGCCATTATCCCTCAAACCCGCGCCCCGTTGGGCGCCCGGGGGTCAGCCCCCAGGCGGCCGCGCCCGACAGCACGTCATCGGACGGGCGGCGGCGGATCCGTTGCGGATCACGCCGGCATCACTTCGAAGCGGCGGTGATTTCCTTTTCTGCGGCGTCGCGCATCGACTTGCCGACCTGCGGGCCGTACTTCTGCATCATCGAGCCCCAGATCTCCTGCGTGGCCTTGCCCTGGTTGGCCATGAACTTCTGGCCGGTCGGCGACTTCAGGAAGGTGGTCAGATCCTTCAGTTCCTGCGTGGTGTAGTACTTGCCGAAGGCATCATAGTGCGCCTGGATGGCGTCCTTGCGGAAGCCGTCGGTGGTGAACGCCGTGCCGGCGCCATCCACGATGCGCTGGACCGCGCCGTTCTTCTTCAGCTTTTCAACGGCGGCCTGCTTCTGCTTGTCGTTCAGGGTCTTGTTTTCGACCAGCACCTGCTCGAGGACCAGCGGCGCTTCCTGCTTGGCGCCCTGCTGCCAGTTCTCTGCCTGGCCCTTTACAGCCTGGTCTGCCTGCATGACGGAAAGCAGTTCCTTGATCGCCGCCGTCTTTTCCGCATCCTGGGCGTGGGCATGCTGCGCCATCATGAAGGTCGGAACGAAAGCAGCCAGAACAGCGATACGTCGATAGGTTTTGAGCATTGTGACTCCCTGGTAAATACGTCCGTTTTAGTCCGGACAGCCGCGGGGCGAGTTCCGGCTGGCGTCCTATTGTTGCAACAACTTACGTTTGGTCTTACGGCTTCGCGTCGGCATCCGCACCGGCGGCGCCCTCGGCACCTTCAGCACCTTCGGCACCCTCGGCCTCGTCCGGCTCTTCGCCATTGCCGCCGTTGTCGGCATCGCTTTCCACGATGCGCTGCAGCCCCGACAGCTTGGTGCCTTCATCGACGTTGATCAGCGTGACGCCCTGCGTGGCGCGGCCCATCTCGCGGATCTCGGCCACGCGCGTACGGATCAGCACGCCGCCGGTGGTGATCAGCATGATTTCGTCTTCCGGCGACACCAGTGCGGCAGCCACCACACGGCCGTTGCGCTCGCTCGTCTGGATCGCAATCATGCCCTTGGTGCCACGGCCATGTCGAGTGTACTCGGCGATCGGGGTGCGCTTGCCGTAGCCGTTCTCGGTCGCGGTCAGCACGCTGCCGCGCACGCCGGCATCCGCCGTCTCTTCGGCGGTCTCCGCAGGCGCCACCAGCATGGCGATCACGGCCTGCCCGTCTTCCAGGTTCATGCCGCGCACGCCGCGCGCCTGGCGGCCCATCGGTCGCACATCGTTCTCGTCGAAGCGCACGGCCTTGCCGGCGTCGGAGAACAGCATCACGTCGTGCTGTCCGTCGGTCACCGCGGCACCGATCAGGTAATCGCCCTCGTCGAGGTCGACCGCGATGATGCCCGCCTTGCGCGGGTTGGAGAATTCCGTCAGCGCCGTCTTCTTGACCGTGCCGCGCGCGGTGGTCATGAAGATGAAGTGCTCGGCGTCGAACTGCCGCACCGGCAGGATGACGTTGATCTTCTCGCCTTCCGACAGCGGGAACATGTTGACGATCGGGCGGCCGCGCGAGTTGCGCGAGCCCTGCGGCACCTCGTAGACCTTCAGCCAGTAGAGCCGGCCGCGGTTGGAGAAGCACAGGATGTAGTCGTGGGTATTGGCCACGAACAGCGTGTCGATCCAGTCGTCTTCCTTGGTCGCCGCCGCCTGCTTGCCCCGGCCGCCGCGCTTCTGGGCCCGGTATTCGGAGATCGGCTGGCTCTTCATATAGCCGCTGTGCGACAGCGTGACCACCATGTCCTGCGGGGTGATCAGGTCCTCCGTATCGAGTTCGGTCGCGTTCAGCTCGATCTGCGAACGGCGCTCATCGCCAAATTCGGCGCGGATCGCGGTCAGTTCGTCGACGATGATGGTGGTTATGCGTTCCGGACGCGCCAGGATGTCGAGCAGGTCGGCGATTTCCGCCATGATGTCGCGATATTCCTGGACGATCTTGTCCTGTTCGAGCCCGGTGAGGCGTTGCAGGCGCATTTGCAGGATTTCCTGCGCCTGACCGTCAGACAGCCGGTACAGGCCATCGGCCTGCATGCCGAATACCGCCGGCAGCCCGTCCGGCCGGTACGATGCGCGCCCGCCAGGGGTTTCGCCTTCGGCACGCGCCAGCATTTCGCGGACCAGGGCGGAATCCCACGCCTTGCCCATCAGTTCCTGCTTGGCGATCGGCGGCGTCGGCGCGGCCTTGATGATGGCAATGAACTCATCAATATTGGCCAGCGCCACCGCCAGGCCTTCCAGCACATGGCCGCGCTCGCGCGCCTTGCGCAGCTCGAACACGGTGCGGCGGGTGACAACCTCGCGGCGGTGCGCCAGGAAGTACTCGAGCATCTGGCGCAGGTTCAGCAGGCGTGGCTGGCGGTCGACCAGCGCCACCATGTTCATGCCGAAGGTGTCCTGCAGCTGGGTGTTCTTATATAGGTTGTTGAGGACGACCTCGGGCACCTCGTTGCGCTTGAGCTCGATCACCACCCGCATGCCGGACTTGTCCGACTCGTCGCGGATGTCCGAGATGCCTTCGATCTTCTTTTCGGTGACCAGCTCGGCGATGCGCTCGAGCAGGGTGCGCTTGTTGACCTGGTAGGGCAGCTCGTCGACGATGATGGCCTGGCGCTGGCCGCGGTCGATATCCTCGAAGTGCGTCTTCGCGCGCATCACCACGCGGCCGCGGCCGGTGCGGTAGCCTTCGCGAACGCCCTGGATGCCATAGATAATGCCGGCGGTCGGAAAATCCGGAGCCGGAATCAATTCAATCAGCTCATCCACGGTCGCCTGCGGGTTGCGCAGCAGGTGCAGACAGCCGTCGATGATTTCATTCAGGTTATGCGGCGGGATATTGGTGGCCATGCCCACCGCAATACCCGACGAACCATTGATTAGCAGATTGGGAATACGCGCCGGGAGAATCGAGGGCTCTTTTTCGGAGCCGTCGTAGTTGCTGTCGAAATCGACGGTTTCCTTGTCGATGTCATGCAGCATCTCGTGCGCGATTTTCGACAGGCGGATTTCGGTATAACGCATGGCCGCGGCGTTATCACCGTCCACCGAACCGAAATTCCCCTGGCCGTCGACCAGCATGTAGCGCAGCGAGAAGTCCTGCGCCATGCGCACGATGGTGTCGTAGACCGCCGTATCGCCGTGCGGATGGTACTTACCAATCACATCGCCGACGATACGGGCCGACTTCTTGTAGGCGCGGTTCCAGTCGTTATTGAGCTCGTGCATCGCAAACAGCACGCGCCGGTGCACCGGTTTCAGGCCGTCCCGGACATCGGGAAGCGCGCGCCCGACGATCACGCTCATGGCGTAATCGAGGTAGGAGCGGCGCATTTCCTCTTCTAGGGAGACCGGAAGGGTTTCTTTTGCGAATGGATCCATTGCGGCGTGGTTTATGCGGCAGGTTTAAGCGAATGAAAGGCCCTTTGGCACGCGGCGCCGGTGGGCGCCTGACGGCTGGGCAACGTGCCATTCTAACATGCCGGCACCCCCTGCCCGCGGCTCTCCGGACAGGCCCCGCAGCGCCCCTCGCAGACCCGCGCTGAAACCCGGAATCCCTGATGCCACAAGGCTTTGCGGGCGACACAAGACCCATGTTGCACAAACACCACAGGCCCAAAACCCATGCGGCGAATCGAATATATTTACTTCTTAGGAAACGACCCTTGTGGCACAATTCCCCAGCGAAGAGCCAGACATTGTTCGAAGTGGAGCATCCGCCACATCGAGAATGTTATACTCCGAAGAATGTATGACTTGTTTTCGTCCATTTGCTCGCAGTAACCCTGCGGTGATCTCATCCTGAGAGGAGAAATATGAAAAAATTTGCCAAGCTCGCGCTCGTTGCAGCTACCGCAGTAATGGCTGCATCCGCTCAAGCTCAGTCCGTCCCTTATGAAAAGAAGGCAGTGAACGACAACTGGGGCAACGGTACGAGCGAGTACGTGTGGAAGAATGGCACGAACGAGCTCTGCTGGCGCGACAGCTCCTGGACCCCGGCCACGGCCAACGCGCTGTGCGACGGCGCCCTGGCCCCGGCCGTAGCGGCTCCGGCACCGGCTCCGGTGGCTCCTCCGGTGGTTTCGAGCGAGAAGGTCACTTTCGCTGCTGACACCCTGTTCGACTTCGACAAGGCTGTGCTGAAGCCCGAAGGCAAGGCCAAGCTGGACGACCTGGTCTCGAAGCTGCAAGGCATCACGCTGGAAGTCATCATCGCAGTGGGCCACACCGACTCGTTCGGCTCGGACAAGTACAACGATCGCCTGTCGATCCGCCGCGCTGAATCGGTCAAGGCTTACCTGGTGAGCAAGGGCGTTGAAGCCAACCGCGTCTACACCGAAGGCAAGGGCAAGCGCCAGCTGAAGGTTGATCCGAAGTCGTGCAAGGGCAACCGCAAGTCGCAGATCGCCTGCCAGCAGCCGAACCGCCGCGTGGAAGTCGAAGTGGTCGGCACCCGCAGCGCACGTTAATCGGAACCCTTCCGATCCAAAGAGCCCAGCGCAAGCTGGGCTTTTTTTTTGGTACAGTTGCCCGGACTGTCCCCTTCCATCACCCGCCGCGGCCAGCGCCGCCGGCCCCGCATACGATGACGTTGCAATCGCAAACCCTCCCCGCAACCGACGCCGCCAGCCAGCATCCGCCGCGCCGGAATGCCGACCCCAAGGAAATCGATAAATTCAGCGAACTGGCCCACCGCTGGTGGGATCCGCAGAGCGAGTTCAAGCCGCTGCATGAGCTGAACCCGCTGCGCCTGGGCTGGATCGATGGCATCGCCGGGCTGGCGGGCAAGCGCGTGGTCGACGTGGGCTGCGGCGGCGGCATCCTGTCCGAAAGCATGGCGCGTCTCGGTGCCACCGTCCGCGGCATCGATCTCTCCAGCAAGGCGCTGAAGGTGGCCGACCTGCACAGCCTGGAGTCCGGCGTTGCCGTGACCTACGAGGAGATCGCCGCCGAAGCGCTGGCCGCGCGCGAGCCGGCCAGCGTGGATGTGGTGACTTGCATGGAAATGCTGGAACACGTGCCGGATCCGGCTTCGATCGTGCAGGCGTGCGCCACGCTGGTCAGGCCGGGTGGCCATGTGTTCTTCTCGACCATCAACCGGAATCTGAAGGCGTACCTGCTGGCGATCGTTGGCGCGGAATATGTGCTGAACATGCTGCCGCGCGGCACCCACGACTACGATAAGTTCATCACGCCCTCCGAGCTCGCGCGCTTCGCGCGCCAGGCCGGCCTGGACCTGGTCGAGATGCGCGGCATGACCTACAACCCGCTGTCGCAGGTCTATACGCTGGGCCGCGACACGGACGTGAATTACCTGATGGCGTTCCGCCGGGTGGCGGCATGAGCGCGGGGATTGCAGGCGTCTTCTTCGACCTCGACGGCACACTGGCCGACACCGCCCCGGACCTCGCTGCCGCGGCGAACCGGCTGGTGGTCGAACGCGGCCGCCCGGCCGTGGCCTATGACAAGCTGCGCCCCGTGGCCTCGCATGGCGCACGCGGATTGCTGGGCGCGGCCTTCGGCCTGCGTCCGGAAGATGCGGAATTCGCGGCGCTGCGCGATATCTTCCTGGACTACTACGAAGCCGACATCGCGGTGCACACCCGCCTGTTCGACGGCATGCCGCAGGTGCTGGCCGCACTCGAGGCGGCGGGCATCCCGTGGGGCATCGTGACGAACAAGATCGCGCGCTTCACGGTGCCGCTGGTCGCCGCGATCGGGCTGACTCCGCGCGCCAGCGCCGTGGTCAGCGGCGATACCACGCCGCACGCCAAGCCGCACCCTGCCCCGCTGCTGCATGCCGCCGCCAGCGCCGGCGTCGACCCGCGCCGCTGCGTCTATGTGGGCGACGACCTGCGCGACATCCAGGCCGGCAAGGCCGCCGGCATGATCACCGTGACCGCCGCCTATGGCTACTGCGGCGATGGCGACCCGCCCGAGGCCTGGGGCGCGGATCACCTGATCCGCCACCCCGCGGAGCTGATCCCGCTGCTGGTGCCCGCGGCGATTGCCTGAAAGTGCGTCGGCAGTAACAACGGGCCCGGCCTGGAACTCCCCAAGACAGCTTGCGTCCAACCGGGTACAATCCAGCTTCCTCACTGGGGCCGACCTGGTTTCGACGTGGGTTACAAAGCAGTGGAGGGCATACCGAGGACCCGTCACCTCGTTAATCAATGGGAATGCAATAACTGCTAACGACGAACGTTACGCACTGGCAGCCTAAGGGCCGCCGTCCTCGCACTGGCTCGCTGACGGGCTAGGGTCGCAAGACCACGCGAGGTCATTTACGTCAGATAAGCTCCGGAAGGGTCACGAAGCCGGGGACGAAAACCTAGTGACTCGCCGTCGTAGAGCGTGTTCGTCCGCGATGCGCCGGTTAAATCAAATGACAGAACTAAGTATGTAGAACTCTCTGTGGAGGGCTTGCGGACGCGGGTTCGATTCCCGCCGGCTCCACCAGTATTCAGTCCGATGCAGTATCAGCAGGACCAGAAACCCGCGACAGCTCAGGCTGCGCGGGTTTTTTTCTTGGCCCGGCGCCATCCCGGACAAGCGCAGGAAGAAAACACCATCCCCAGTTTTGGGGATGCCGCGGCCGCCACGCCGGCCCATGATGCGATGCGGGCGATCCGCGATTCGCCCGCTGCCACTTCGAGCCCTCGTCCACCCTGGCCGAGGGCTTTTTCTTTGCCGCGCCCCCCCCGGGTGAGGGAAATTTTCCGACCCCAAAATAGGCCAAGCCTTATCGCTTCACGAGGGTGCGGGTCCTATCGTAGCAAGGAACTTTGACAGGCATGCCGCTGGTTGTCATGGGCCGGTTCCCGCGCCGCGGGAGTTTCGCAAGGCAAGCCACATCCCTGACCCTGCTATGAACGGAACACAATTCTTCACTATCCTGCGCCGCTGGCTCGTCGTGCTGGCGTGCTTCGCGGCCCCGCACCTTGCCCATGCGACCTGCACTGCGACCCCGTCGATGCCCTATTTGCAGACCCTCAACAGCATGGCGGTCGCGGTCAACCTGTCCGTTGGCAGCACCATCCCCGGAACGGTGCGCCAGTACCAGTTCAGCGGCGCCTGCGCCAACGTGCCACCCTGGGTGGTGCCTGGCGCGCCCATCGTCTCGTGCTACTACGGGTCCGGTACCGAAGTGTTGCCGGGTGTCTATTCGACCGGTGTAGCCGGCGTCGGCATCCGCCTGCGCAATGCCGCCGGACAGCCGATGACAAATGCGTCGGGCATCTGGTGCGACACCCGCTCGGCCAACCTCGGCACCCTCAAAGCCGACCTGACCTATTCCGTTTCAGTGACCATCGAGTTCGTCAAGACCGGGCCGATATCGCCCGGCAGCCTCGACCCCGCCCAGACCCGCTTTGGCTTCGGCGTCTATAACGGCTCGGTGGATGGCGCACTGGGAGGCACCGGCAATGCCACCAACTACATCGGATTCTCCGGCACCATCGCCACGCGCGAAATCGCCTGCAATGTCCTCTCTCCCCCCACCGTCAGCCTGCCGGCGATCAGCGCCAAGACCCTCGCAACGCAGGGCTCCGGCGGCAACACGCCGTTCGCCATACAGCTGACCTGCAACAGCGCGGCCATCGTCGGCATGACGCTGGACGGCGCCCCCGGCACCCCAGTCAAGTCGGCTTCGTCCGGCATCCTGGGCCTGAGCAATGCCGGGGCCGCCGGCGCGGCGAGCGGCGCCGGCGTGCAGATCGTCAACGCCAGCGGCACCGCGCCGGTACCGCTTCAGGTGCGCAATGCCATGGGCAACATCCAGGCCAACACACCCGCCACTTATCGTTTCGGCGCCCGCTATGCCAGCCTCGGCGGCACCCTTTCGCCCGGGAACGTCACCAGTTCGATGGTCTTTACGCTGGACTACCAGTAGCCGCTGTCGCGGCGGTGAAGTGCCCGACGGGATGGTCCGGCGCTACATCCGGGAATCGAAGGACTACAATACCCGGCTGCAGTCCTTGAAGGCTTTCGCGATGTCCGACCACCCCCGCTTCACCATCAACCGCTCGATGATCGCCCTGGTTCCGGAACAGCCGTTCCTGGACTGGATCCAGGCGGTCGATCCCCAGCCCGTCGCCGGCCTCACGCTGGAGCAGGTGCGCGAAGACCAGAGCGTGTTCCTGCTGCCCGAGGAACTGGCCGACACGCACGAGAACGCCGTACGCTGGGTCGAGAAGCGCTGGCAGGATTTCTTCGAATTCATGCTCGGCGAATGGTTCGACGACTCGGCATGGCCCGAGGAGCTCTCGCTGAAGATGTTTCGCGAGTGGTTCAGCGTGCGCTATCACTCGATGGTGTTCGACATGGCGCCCGAGGTCCCGGTAATGCACGACGACTGGGACGACGAAGACGATTCGTCCGAGCTGCTGCACTGATCTCCCGGCTCGCCAGACGCGCAAGCCAGGCTTGCGCGTCCCCAATCCTCAAAGGAAACGATCGAGGATCTTGCGGCTGTGCTTGTCCAGCGCCATCAGGTCGCGGATCAGGTAGTGGATGCCGTGCGTGTCCGAGATCAGCAGCGTGTTGCCGGCCAGGCGCCGGATCGCCTCTTCGCCGCGCAGCACCAGGTCGGTCTGGCCGCGGTCGGTCTTCACCGTCCACACGCTGGGCGTGGCGTAGGTCGACACACCGACGATCCGCTCGATTTCCGGCATGAACTCGCGCGCGGCGAGCTCCGCTTCGATCATGTCGCGTTCGGCGACCGGCAAGTCTTCCAGCCGCGGAATCCATACCACCTCATGCCCGTCGGTGCTCATCATGCCGATGCCGCCCCGAGGCGCCGAGATCGGGAAGGCGCGCACCGGCACCACGCCTTCATGGACGGTGCCGTCCTCGGCAATCAGTACCAGGCGGCCGAACGGATTGCGGTCGAGCGTGAACACGGGGGTAGTCGCGGCGGCGAGGTCATTGGGCATGGGCGGTCTCCGGGATGTCGATGGCCGCTTCGGCGTCGTCGTCTTCGGTGTCGACATTGCGCGCCTGCGCCTGGTAAAGCTTGTAGTACGCGCCTTCGCGCAGCAGCAGTTCGTCGTGGCTGCCGACTTCGACGATCTGGCCGCGGTCCATCACCACCAGCCGGTCGGCCTTGCGCAGCGTCGACAGGCGGTGCGCGATGGCGATGGTGGTACGGCCCTGCACCAGGTTGTCGAGCGCCTTCTGGATTTCCTTCTCGGTGGCGGTGTCGACCGACGAGGTGGCCTCGTCCATGATCAGGATGCGCGGGTTGATCAGCAGCGCGCGCGCAATCGAGATGCGCTGGCGCTCGCCGCCCGACAGCGCCTGGCCTCGTTCACCGACCAGCGAGTCATAGCCGTGCGGCAGCCGCAGGATGAACTCATGCGCGTGCGCGGCCCGCGCGGCGGCAATGATCTCTTCACGCGTGGCGTCCGGCTTGCCGTAGGCGATATTGTCGGCAATCGTGCCGAAGAACAGGAACGGCTCCTGCAGCACCAGGCCGATATGGCGGCGGTACTCCGACACCGGCAGCGAGCGGATATCGACGCCGTCGACACGGATCGCGCCTTCCGAAACATCGTAGAAGCGGCAGATCAGGTTGACCAGCGTGCTCTTGCCCGAGCCGCTGTGGCCGACCAGCCCGATCATCTCGCCCGGCGCGATTGACAAATTCAGCCCGCGGATCACCGCGCGGTTGCCGTAGCGGAAGCCCAGGTCGCTCATGTCGATGGCGCCCTCGACCCGTTCCAGTTTGGCCGGCCGCACCGGCTCGGGCACGCTCGACACATGGTCGAGGATGTCGAAGATGCGCTTGGCGCCGGCGGCGGCCTTCTGCGTCACCGACACGATCCGGCTCATCGAATCCAGCCGGGTATAGAAGCGGCTGATATAGGTCAGGAACGCCACCAGCACGCCCACCGTGATGGCGCTGTGCGACACCTGCCAGATGCCGAACACCCACACGATCAGCAGCCCGATCTCGGTCAGCAGCGTCACGGTCGGCGTGAACAGCGACCAGACCGCATTGACGCGGTCGTTGATCGCCAGGTTGTGCTTGTTGGCTTCGCGGAAGCGCGACACTTCGCGCTTTTCCTGGGCGAACGCCTTGACCACGCGGATGCCGGGGATGGTGTCGGCCAGCACGTTGGTGATTTCCGACCAGATCCGGTCGATCTTCTCGAAACCGTGGCGCAGGCGGTCGCGCACCAGGTGGATCATCCAGGCGATGAACGGCAGCGGCACCAGCGTCACCAGCGCCAGCCACGGGTTGATCGATACCAGGATCACCGCCGTCATCAGGATCATCAGCACGTCGGTGGCAAAGTCGAGCAGGTGCAGCGACAGGAACACGCAGATACGATCGCTTTCCGAGCCGATGCGCGCCATCAGGTCGCCGGTGCGCTTGCCGCCGAAGTACTCGAGCGACAGCTTCAGCAAATGTTCATAGGTGGTTGTGCGCAGATCGGCGCCGATGCGCTCCGATACCCGTGCCAGCAGGTAGGTGCGCGCCCATCCCAGCGACCACGCCACCAGTGCCGCGCCAAGCAGCCCCGCCAGGTACAGGCGCACCAGCCCGTAGTCGATCGGCACGCCGTTCTGGAACGGAATCAGCACCTTGTCCATCAGCGGCATGGTCAGGTACGGCGGCACCAGCGTGGCGGCGGTCGACAGCAGCGTCAGCAGGAAGCCGCCCAGCAGTTGCCAGCGGTATGGTCGCGCGAAGCGCCACAGCCGCAGCAGCGCCCAGGTCGACGGGGGCGTTTCCAGCTCGCGGCTGCATTGCGGGCACTGTTCCTCGTCCGGCGGCAGCGGCGCCTTGCAGGTCGGGCACAACACCTCGCCCGCCGCGCTGGCCGGGCGTGACGCGGCGGCGTCGCGCTGGGCCTCGAACTGGTCCGCCAGCCGCAGGGCCGCGGGATTGTAACCAAGCGTATATCGCCAGGTGGCGAGCCGGCCGGCGGGGCCGCTCAGTTCCAGCGTGCCCACCCCTGCATGGTCGGTATGCGACAGGCGCAGCGCCGGGGCGATGTTCCATTCCCGCACATTTTTTTCGCCGGGGGCGCGGGCGACGATGCGCTGGTCCGTCACAACCAGCCACCCTTGGGTAAAATGCAGCCTCGCGTCGAGGTCCAGTGCCAGTCCGGCCAGCACGGTTTCGCCGGGTCGGAGCCACGATCCGGCTTCAGCCCGCCAGGGTTCATCGGCGGCAGTGGCGGTAGGGACAGGCAGGGAGGACTGGGTCATGGATGGCGCGGCGTGCGTCCAGGGGTTGCGGACATAACTTGAAACAATTTAGGCCGGGCACGCGCTGGCGGCCCGCGAATTCGCCCGCAGTATACATAACGACGAACGCCCCGGTGCCCTGATGCATTGCACAATCACTTTTACACCAAGAAAGTCAACCCGCTTCGTGCTGTAACGTTACTGAAAGGTTAGGCTTCCATTTCTCGGGCGTTCCGCCCACTGCCTCAAGCTAATTCAATGAAAAAGAAGGACATTGAGATTTTCGATGTCATGTCGCTGCGCGGCCCGAATATGTGGACATATCGGCCCGTCCTGGAGGCATGGGTCGATATCGGGGAACTGGAGGACTTTCCCTCCAACACGATTCCGGGGTTCTACGAGCGCCTGTCGGCCTGGCTGCCATCGCTGATCGAGCATCGCTGCAGCATCGGCGAGCGCGGCGGCTTCCTGCAGCGGCTGAAGGAAGGCACCTGGCCGGGCCATATCCTGGAACACGTGACGCTTGAGCTGCAAAACCTGGCGGGCATGCCGGGCGGGTTCGGCAAGGCGCGCGAAACGCCGGTGCGAGGCGTCTACAAGGTGATCGTGCGCGCCTGGCACGAGGAAGTCACCCGCGCCGCCCTGTTCGCCGCGCGCGACCTGGTGATGGCGGCGATCGAGGACCGTCCCTATGACGTCCCGGCGACGGTCGACCACCTGCGCCGCCTGGTCGACAAGCATTGCCTGGGCCCCAGCACCGCCTGCATCGTCGATGCCGCGGACGACCGCGACATTCCCGCGATCCGCCTGTCGGACGGCAACCTGGTGCAGCTCGGCTACGGCGCGCGGCAGCGCCGCATCTGGACCGCCGAGACCGACCGCACCAGCGCGATCGCCGAGAGCATCTCGCGCGACAAGGACCTGACCAAGAGCCTGCTGGAATCGTGCGGCGTGCCGGTGCCGGAAGGCCGCCTGGTCGAATCGCCCGAAGATGCCTGGGATGCCGCCGAGGACATCGGCGTGCCGGTGGTGGTGAAGCCCTATGACGGCAACCATGGCCGCGGCGTGTTCACCAACCTGATGACCCGCGAGGAAGTCGAAACCGCCTACGGCGTGGCCCTCGACGAGGGCAGCGGCGTCATCGTCGAGCGCTTTATCCCCGGCAACGAGCACCGCCTGCTGGTGGTGGGCGGCCGCCTGGTCGCCGCGGCCATGGGCGAGACCGCCAGCGTGGTCGGCGACGGCAAGTCCACCATCGACGAGCTGATCGAGCTGCAGATCAATTCCGATCCGCGCCGCGGCAGCACCGAGGACCACCCGCTCAACCGCGTGCGGCTCGATTCCGCCGCGCGGCTCGAACTGAAGCGCCAGGGCATGGACGGCAGCTCGGTGCCGCCGGAAGGCCGCCCGGTGCTGATCCAGCGCAACGGCAACGTCGCCTTCGACGTCACCGACCGCGTCCATCCCAGCGTCGCCGCGCATGCCGCGCTGGCCGCGCGCGTGGTGGGGCTGGATATCGCCGGCGTCGACCTGGTGGCCGAGGACATCTCGCGCCCGCTGCACGAACAGCGCGGCGCCATCGTCGAAGTCAACGCCGGCCCCGGCCTGCTGATGCATATCAAGCCCGCCGAGGGCACGCCGCGCCCGGTGGGCCGCGCCATCGTCAACCACCTGTTCCCCGAGTCGGAAGACGACCAGGGCCGCATCCCGGTGGTGGGCGTGACCGGCACCAACGGCAAGACCGTGGTGGCGCGCCTGGTGGCGCGCCTGCTGCAGCTGTCGGGCAAGCATACCGGGCTGGCCTGCAGCGACGGCCTGTACCTCGACCGCCGCCAGGTCGAAAGCGGCGACCGCGCCAACTGGGAAGCCGGTCACCGCATCCTGATGAACCGCGCGGTCGAGGCCGCCGTGTTCGAGAACGACAGCGGCAGCATCCTGTCCGAGGGCCTGGCCTATGACCGCTGCCAGGTCGGCGTGGTCACCAACTTCGACCAGCCCGACCACCTCGGCGACTATTACGTCGAAGACGAAGACCGCATGTACAACGTGCTGCGCACGCAGGTCGACGTGGTGCTGCAGAACGGCGCCGCCGTGCTCAACGCGCGCGACGAACGCCTGGTCGAGATGGCCGGGCTGTGCGACGGCGACGTGATCTTCTTCGGCCTGACGCCCGAGCTGCCCGCGATCATGTCGCACCGCGCCGCCGGCAAGCGCGCGGTGTATGTGCGCGAAGGCAAGATCGTGCTGGCCACCGGCAGCAGCGAGACCGCGCTGGTCGACGTGGCCGCGGTGCCGCTGACCTACGCCGGCCGCGTCGCGTTCCAGGTCGAGAACGTGCTGGCCGCGGTCGCCGCCGGCTGGGCGCTGGGCATCTCCAATGACCTGATCCGCGCCGGCGTGGTGACCTTCGATGTCGGCCAGGTCGACGTGCCGGGCCGCTTTACGATGTTCGAGCGCAACGGCGCCACGGTGGTGGTCGACGATGCCCACAACGCCCCCGCGCTGGAAGCGCTGGCGGCCGCGCTGGACCGCTTCCCGGCCGAGCGCCGCATGGTGGTCTACGGCGCCGGCGTGCAGCGCCGCGACGACGACCTGGTGCGCCAGGGCAAGGCCTTGGGCCAGCATTTCGACCGCGTGTTCCTGTGCGAGGACCGCAGCGTCAAGCGCGCCCTGCCCGACGCCGAAGCGCGCGCGCTGCTCAAGCAGGGCCTGTACGAAGGCCGGCGCGTGACCAAGATCATCGACGAAGGCACTCGCGCCAGCGCCATCGAAACCGCCCTCGGCCAACTGGTGCCGGGCGACCTGCTGGTCCTGCAGTGCGACGAGGCTGCCACCGGCGCCACCGTCGACCTGGTGCACCACTGGATGGGCCAGCCTGCCCGCCGCGCCTGACGCCCCCAGCCTAACCGCGCATAGAAGACACGGAAACCGTTCTATGGAAGTCTCCCGTATCCGGGCCCTGCGGGGCCCGAACCTGTGGTGCCGCCACACCGCCATCGAGGCGATCGTGGCCTGCCAGGACACCGCCAACATGCTGTCGGCGCTGCCCGGCTTTGAAGACCGGCTGCGCGCGCGCTTCCCCGAGATCGGGCCGCTGCGCCCGGACGAGGAATCGGTCGAGCTGTCGCTGGCCCACGTGCTGGAAGTAACCGCGCTGCGCCTGCAGGCCGCCGCCGGCTGCCCGGTCACGTTCAGCCGCACCGCGCAGACGGTCGAGCCCGGCATCTACCAGGTGATCGTGCAATACAGCGAGGAAGAAGTCGGCCGGCTCGCGTTCGAACTGGCCGAGGCGCTGTGCCACGCCGCCCGCCACGACACCCCGTTCGACCTCGCCGACGCGCTGCACCGCCTGCGCGAGCTGGACGAGGACGTGCGCCTGGGGCCGAGCACCGGCTCGATCGTCTACGCCGCGGTCGCGCGCGGCATTCCGTACCGGCGCCTGACGCAGGGCTCGATGGTGCAGTTCGGCTGGGGCAGCAAGCAGCGCCGCATCCAGGCCGCCGAGACCGACCGCACCAGCGCCGTGGCCGAATCGATCGCGCAGGACAAGGAACTGACCAAGTCCCTGCTGCACGCCGCAGGCGTGCCGGTGCCGCTGGGCCGCTCGGTGCGCAGCGCCGAGGAAGCCTGGGCCGCGGCGCAGGAAATCGACGCGCCGGTGGTGGTCAAGCCGCGCGACGGCAACCAGGGCAAGGGCGTGGCGGTGCGCATCCGCACCCGCGAGGAAGTGATGACGGCCTATGAAGTGGCCTCGGACATCAGCTCGGACGTGATCGTCGAGCGCTATATCCCGGGCCACGATTTCCGCCTGCTGGTGGTCGGCAAGCAGCTGGTCGCGGCGGCGCGCCGCGATCCGCCGCAGGTGATCGGCGACGGAGTGCATACCGTGCGCCAGCTGGTCGACGAAGTGAACCGCGACCCGCGCCGCGGCGAAGGCCATGCGACCTCGCTGACCAAGATCCGCTTCGACGACATCGCGCTGGCCACGCTGGCCAAGCAGAACCTGACCGCCGATTCCGTGCCGGCCAACGGCACCCGCGTGGTGCTGCGCAATAACGCCAACCTGTCCACCGGCGGCAGCGCCACCGACGTGACCGACGACGTCCACCCGGACATCGCCGCGCGCGCGGTGGCCGCGGCGCAGATGGTTGGCCTGGACATCGCCGGCGTCGACGCGGTCTGCGAGACCATGCTCAAGCCGTTCGAGGAACAGGCCGGCGGCATCGTCGAAGTCAATGCCGCGCCGGGCCTGCGCATGCACCTGCAGCCGTCGTACGGCAAGGGCCGCGCGGTCGGCGAAGCCATCGTCTCGACCATGTTCGCCGATGGCGACGATGGCCGCATCCCGGTGGTGGCGGTCTCCGGCACCAATGGCAAGACCACCACGGTCCGCCTGATCACCCACATCATGGCCACCAGCGGGCTGCGCATGGGCATGACCGGCACCGACGGCGTCTATATCCAGGGCGAGCGCATCGACACCGGCGACTGCAGCGGCCCGCGCAGCGCGCGCAACGTGCTGCTGCATCCCGACGTCGACGCCGCCGTGTTCGAAACCGCGCGCGGCGGCCTGCTGCGCGAGGGCCTGGCCTTCGACCGCTGCGACGTGGCGGTGGTGACCAACGTCGGCGAAGGCGACCACCTGGGCCTGTCCTATATCAATTCGGTCGAAGACCTGGCGGTGCTCAAGAGCGTGATCGTGCAGAACGTCGCGCCGCACGGCATGGCCGTGCTCAACGCCGCCGACCCGATGGTGGTGCGCATGGCCGACGCCTGCCCCGGCAGCGTCACCTTCTTCGCGCACGATCCCGACCAGCCGGCCATGGCCACGCACCGCGCGCAGGGCAAGCGCGTGGTGTTCGTCGACGGCGCCGACATCGTCGCCGCGGAAGGCGATGCCGAGGTACGCATTGCGCTGGCGGAAATCCCGCTGACGCGCAACGGCACCATCGGCTTCCAGGTCGAGAACGCGATGTCGTCGATCGCCGCCGCGTGGGCGCTGGGCATCGACTGGCCGGTGATCCGCCGCGGTTTGGCCACCTTCGTCAACGATGCGCAGACCGCGCCCGGACGCTTCAATGTGTTCGACTACCGCGGCGCCACGCTGATCGCCGACTACGGCCACAACCCGGATGCGATCCTGGCGCTGTGCAACGCGATCGAATCCATCCCGGCCAGGCGCCGCGTGGTGGTGATCAGCGGCGCGGGCGACCGCCGCGACGACGACATCCGCCGCCAGACCCAGATCCTGGGCGGCGTGTTCGATGAAGTGATCCTGTACCAGGACCAGTGCCAGCGAGGACGTGCCGACGGCGAGGTGCTGGCGCTGCTGCGCGAGGGCCTGCAGGGCGCGCAACGCACCAGCAAGGTCGAGGAGATCCGCGGGGAGTTCCTGGCGATCGATACGGCGCTGTCGCACCTGAATGCCGGCGATCTTTGCCTGATCCTGGTGGACCAGGTGGAAGAGGCGCTGGGGCATATCGCGGGGCGGATTGCGCAGGGGTAAATCTTTTCGCTATGCCCGTGTTTGCTCCCCTCTCCCGCTCGCGGGAGACGGGCCGGGGGGTGAGGGCCGGGGTGTCAAAAGCTGACTGCCCGTGGGTTAAAACCGTCGGCCTTGCTTCATGTGGTACCTCGCTAGCCCACCCCTCACCCCGACCCTCTCCCCATGAGGGGAGAGGGAGAACACCTTGCTTGGGCTAGTTCGGGCGGCTTGGGGGCACCCAACACCGCCCTCCTCGTTCTTGTCCGTGGGAATCAATGCCTCCCCGGCAACGACAACCTCCGCTCCAGCCTGTGCTGCAGCCCCGACAACCCCGTGCTCAGCACCCAGTAAATCGCCGCCACCGCCAGGTACAACGGCAACGGCTGGTAAGTCGCAGCAATTACCTCCTGCGCCGTGCGCAGCAGCTCGGTCACGGTAATCACCGACACCAGCGACGTATCCTTGATCAGGCTGATCAGGCTGTTCGACAGGCTCGGCACCGCCAGCCGCAGCGCCTGCGGGCCCACCACGTAGCGCAGCGCCTGCGCCGGCGTCAGCCCCAGGCTGTACGCAGCCAGCCACTGCCCGCGCGCCACCCCCAGGATGGCGCCGCGCATGCTCTCCGACAAGTAGGCGCCGACATTCAGGCTCAGCGTCAGCACGCCCGCGGGCGTCGGCTCCAGGGCGATGCCGATGCCGGGTAGCCCGTAGTAGACCACGAAGATCTGCACCAGCAGCGGCGTGCCGCGCATGATGCTGACGTAGCCGCGCGCCACCGCCTTGAGCGCACGGCTATGGCTGATGCCCATCAGCGCCACCACCGTGCCCAGCAGCAGCCCGAACACCATCGACCACAACGCGAACTTGATGGTCAGCAGCGTGCCCTGCAGCAGCACGGGCAGGGAGTCGATGACAAGCTGGAGAGCGGACATGGCGTGGCGGCGGGAAGAGGATCAGCAATCAAGGACGCAATGCAAAGCGGCGCGGCAGCCATGCAGGCCGCCGCGCCGCGACATGATAACGCTCTCTCTTGCCGGTCGGCTTACTTGACCGGCTTACTTGACCGGCTTACTTGACCGGCTTACTTGACCGGCTTACTTGATCGGCTTGCCGGCGGGCTTGGTCACGTCGGTGCCGAACCACTTCACCGACAGCTTGCCCAGCGTGCCGTCCTTGCCCAGCTCATCCAGCGCGTGGTTGATCGCCTGCGCGAACTTGGGGTTGTCCTTGCGGAACGGGATCGCCACCTGCGTGGTGGCACCCGCCACGATCGCGCCCGGCCGCAGCGGCAGGTTGGCGGTCTTGACCAGATACGCGACCATCAGCCGGTCGTTCAGCGCGGCGTCGACGCGCTGTGCCGCCAGGTCGCGCAGGTACTCCGGTGCGCCGGGATAGGTCTTGACCTCGATGTCGGGCACGGACTTGGCCAGGTCGTTGTAGTTGCTGCCCAGGCTGACGCCAAGCTTGTGGCCTTTCAGGTCTTCCAGCGACTTGAACTGGCGCTTGTCATCCTTGCGCTGGATCAGTTGCGCATCCGAGTAGACGTAGGGCGTGGAGAAGTCCAGCACCTGCTGGCGCTGCGGCGTGACGTTGACCTGGTTGACGATCACGTCGAACTTGCCCGCCTGCAGGCCGGCGATGATGCCGCTCCATTCGGTGGTGACGAACTCCGGCTTGACGCCGAGCTTGCCCGCCACCGCCCGCGCCACGTCGACGTCGAAGCCTTCCAGCTCGTTCTTTGCGCCACGGAAGCCGAACGGCGGGTAGGTGCCCTCCAGCCCGATCTTCAGCACGCCGGACTGCTTGACGGTGTCGAGCAGGTCGGCGGCATGGGCCGTGGCCGCCAGGCCGGCGCCGGCCAGCAGGGAAGCGGCCAGCAGGGATTTGAACCAGCCAGTACGAAGCGATCGCATATGTTCTCCAGTCGATGCGGATAAGCAGTGTGGGGCAGCGCCGGCTGGCCTCTTTTGGAGGGCCGCCGGCCGTTGTGCTGCTATGAGCCTATATCGGGCTCAACACTACCGCAAACACTATCGAATGCTAAATATCGATTCATCATGGCTAAATAACCGCGAGGCCCGGTTGCGCGCCCCGCGGCTGCCCTGCCCTACTGGTAGGCCTTGTCGTTGGGCGCCGCGAACAGCGCCTTCATGTCCGCCGACATCGGATAGTTCATGTTGATGCCGCGCGGCGGAATCGGCGACATGAACCACTTGTTGTACAGCTTCTCGGCGCGGCCGCTGGTCTGCAGGTCGGCGATCACGCCGTCGGCCAGCTTCTTGAACGAGGCATCGTCCTTGCGGAACATGCAGGCGTAGTTCTCGGTCTGCAGCGGCGCGCCCACCACCACCCACTCGGCCGCATTCTTGGCCTTGGTGCGCTCCCCGTACAACAGCGGCTCATCCATCACGAACGCGGCGGCGCGGCCGGTTTCCAGGATCAGGAACGACTGGCCATGGTCCTTGGTGCTGATCAGGTTCATGTTCATGGCCTTCTCGCCGTTCATCTTGACCAGCAGGCGCTCGCCGGTGGTGCCGGCGGTGGTGACCACGTTGCGGTCCTTCAGGTCGGCAAACTCCTTCACGCCCGAGTCCTTCTTGGTCAGCATCTTGATGCCGTAGACGAACAGGCTGTTGGAGAACGCCACCTGCTTCTGCCGCTCCAGGTTGTTGGTGGTGCTGCCGCATTCGATATCGATGGTGCCGTTCTGCACCAGCGGGATGCGGTTCTGCGAGGTGATCGGCGTCAGGCGCACCTGCAGGTTCGGCATCTTCAGCTCGCTCTTCACCTTGTCGACGATCTGCAACAGGATTTCATGCGAATAGCCCATGACCTCCTTGCCGTCGGTGTACGAGAACGGGATCGACGATTCGCGGTAGCCAAGCGAGATCACGCCGCTGTCCTTGATTTTCTTCAGCGTGTCGCCGTCGGCGGCCTGGGCGGCGCCGGCGGCCAGCAGCAGCGTGGCGGCCGCAAGCATGCGGAGGGTGGCGGATCGGTGGGGGTGCGGCGTTTGCATGTGGCGCTCCTTGTAGTGGGGCTTGGTCATCGAGGCATGTTTCGTGGACAGCTTCTGGTACTGCGGACTTGACGGTACTGCAACAACCCATGCTCTGCCGCTGCGCTAGGCGCGCGCGGCATCGAAATCTTCTGCGTCGATGGCGGGGCGGCGCCCCGCCAGCCGGTCGGCCAGCAGGCCGGCACTGCCCATCGCCAGCGTAAACCCGAGCGCGCCATGGCCCAGGTTGAGCCACAGCCCCGACACCCGCGACGGCCCCACCAGCGGCAGCCCGTCGGGGGTGGCCGGACGCAGCCCGGCCCACGGCTGCAGCTGCGCCAGCGGCTGCTCCGGCACGATGCCGGGAAACAGCGCGCGCGTCTGCGCCACCAGCGTGCCGACCCGTTCCGGATCGATACGGGTGCCGCCGCGCACCAGGTCGGCCATGCCCGCCACCCGCAGTGTATTGCCGATCCGGGCATAAACGATCTTGTTGGCAGCATCGGTCACGCTGATATGCGGCGCGTGCGCGCCGTCGGCCAGCGGCACCGTGATGCTATAGCCCTTGAGCGGCCACAGCATCGGGCGTACCCCTAGCGGGCGCAGCAGCGGCACGCTGCCGATGCCGCCCGCCACGATCACCACGTCGGCGGGAACCACCCCGGCCGCCGTACGCACCCCGGTGACGCGCCCGCCCTGCTGCACCAGCGCTTGCACGGCGGCGCCGAAGCGCATCGACACGCCGGCGTACGCCCCCTCTTGCAGCAACCGTGCCAGCGACAGGCAGAAGCGATGGCAGTCGCCGACCTCCTCGCTCGGGGTATGGATGGCGCCGGCGATGTCGTCGCGGATGCCGGCCAGCGCGGGCTCCAGCGCGACGCAGGCGTCGCGGTCCAGCGCCTGCTGCTCGCAGCCCAGGCTGGCCTGGTAGTCGAGCAGCCGGCGCGCCGAAGCGAACGCCGCCGCGTCGCGGTGCACCACCAGCTTGCCGCGCCGCGCAAAACTGAAGCCGGCGCCGCCGTCGTCATGCTGGTGCCGGTCCACGAAGGCCTGCATCAGGTCGCGCGAATAGAAGCCCAGCCGCAGCAGCTTGCGCGTGGTCGCCTCGCTGGCGGCGCTGTTGCAGGCGGACATGAAGGCGGCCAGCCAGCGCCACTGCGCCGGGTCCGCCGCCGGGCGAAAGCGCATCGGCGAATCGCGCCGCAGCAGCCAGCCGGGCACTTTGGTCATCACGCCCGGCCCCGCCAGCGGCGCCACGTAGCTGTAGCTGAGCTGCCCGCCGTTGGCAAAGCTGGTTTCCTCGCCCGGGCCCTGGTGGCGCTCGAGCACCGTCACCTGGTGGCCGTCCTCGGCCAGGCGCCATGCCGTCGTCATGCCTACCACGCCCGCGCCCACGATCACCACCTGCATTGCCGTTCCTTTGCTTGCATCCATCAGGCAGAGCGTAGTGCAAGCGCGCCGGCTTGCCCAATGCGAATACGTGCCAGAATATGTCTCCCGGCTATAGCTAACCTGTCCCGCCATCCCGATTCACTCAGATGCCATGCGCTTGCGCCAGATCGAAGTCTTCCGCGCCGTGATGCTGACCGGCACCGTCAGCGAGGCCGCGCGCCTGCTGCACGTGTCGCAGCCGGTGGTCACGCGCGTGCTGCAGCATGCCGAGGCCTCGCTCGGCTTCCGGCTGTTCGAGCGCGTGCGCGGGCGCCTGCAGGCCACGCCCGAGGCCAACGCGCTGTATGGGGATGTCGAAAGGCTATATGGCGAGATCGAACGCGTGCGCCGCGTCTCGGAAAGCCTGCGCCACAAGGGCGCTGGCCGGCTGCGCGTGGCCGCCACGCCGAGCCTGGCCAACCCGCTGCTGGTGCCGGCGGTGCGCAGCTTCTGCGCGCGCCACCCCGACATCCAGGTGCAGGTGCTGACGCACCATACCGACGAGATCGTCGGCGCGCTGCTGGCCAACCAGATCGACCTGGGCTTTGCCTTCGCGCCGCCGCGCCATGAAGCGATCTCGAGCGAGCCGGTAGCCAGCGGCCGCATGCTGCTGGCGGTGCCGCGCGCGCAGCCGCTGCCCGCCGGCGGGCGCCGCCGCGTGGTGCCGATGCAGCGGCTGATGGAGCGCGCCTTCATCGGCTATGACGACAACAGCTCGCTGGGCCTGCTGGTGCGCCAGACGCTGGCCCGGCACGCGCTGGAACCGCGCTCGACGCTGGAGGTGCAGACCTACTCGCTGGCGCTGGCGCTGGTCGACGCGGGGCTGGGCATGACGCTGCTGGACCAGTACACCGCGCTCAGCGCCAGCCCGGAGCGCGTTGCGCTGCATGACGTGGCGCCGGTGCTGCCGTTCGAGATCCAGATGCTGCGCGCCAGCCACCGCGCCGGCTCCAGCCTGGCCGACGACCTGCGCACGCAGTTCGCGCAGGCCGCCGCGGCGCTGGCCGCAACGCTGCCGCAGCGGCTGGAAGCGCCGGCGGCGAGCTTCGACGCCACGCCCGCGCGGCGCCGCGACTAACCGGGCGCGCACAGATTGACAGCCGCGCGCGCCGTGCACCATCATCAAGCCGCCTGCAGGCACAACCTGACAGCGCCATCCCGCCTATGTTCGTCCTGACCCTGATCCTGCTCGTCGCCGTCAGCGCCTTTTTCTCGATCTCCGAGATCGCGCTGACCGCTGCCCGCCGCACCAAGCTGCAAGTCCTGTCCGAGCGCGGCGACAGCCGCGCCACGCGCGTGCTGCTGCTCAAGGAAGAGCCGGGGAATTTCTTCACCATCGTGCAGATCGGAGTCAACAGCGTCGCCATCCTGGCCGGTATCCTGGGCGAGAAGCATGTGTCCGACCTGCTGCTGGAAGCGCTGTCGCCCTACATGCAGGTGGTGCACGCGCAGCGCACCGCCAACATCGGCTCGTTCCTGATCGTGACGCTGCTGTTCATCCAGTTCGCCGACCTGATCCCCAAGCGCATCGCCATGACCTTTCCCGAAGCCTGCGCGCTGGCCGTGATCGACCCGATGCTGACGCTGCTGCGCGTGCTCAGGCCGCTGGTCTGGATCTTCAACGCCGCCGCCGACGCCATGCTGCGGCTGCTGCGGCTGCCGACCAAGCCGGTCGACCAGATCACCACCGAGGACATCGCCGCGATGGTCGATGCCGGCGCCGAGGCCGGCGTGCTGCACAAGCATGAGCTGCATCTGATCGAGAACGTGTTCGAACTCGACTTCAAGGGCATCACCGCGATCATGACGCCGCGCGACGAGGTGGTCTACCTGAGCCTGGACGAGCCCGCCGACAGCGTGCGCCGCAAGCTGGTCAACCAGCCGCACGCGCAATACCCGGTGTGCGGCCACGACCTCGACGACGTGCAGGGCTATATCGATTCCAAGGACATCCTGCAGCTGCTGCTGGCCGACGAAAGCGCCGCGGTGATGGGCAATATCGGCCGCCACCACGACAAGAACGTGCTGGTGATCCCCGACACGCTGACCCTGTCCGAGGCGCTGACGCGCTTTCGCGAGATGCACCAGAGCTTCGCCGTGGTCATGAACGAGTACGGGCTGGTGGTGGGCATCGTCACGCTGGACGACATCGTCGGCGCGCTGATGGGCGACATCCTCTATTCCAGCGAGGACGAGCAGATCGTGCGGCGCGATGACAGCTCGTGGCTGGTCGATGGCCTGACGCCGCTGGTAGACCTGAAGAAGGCGCTGGAGCTGGATACGCTGCCGGGCGAGGACTATGTCGATACCGCCGCCGGGCTGGTGATCTATGCGCTCAAGCGCATCCCCAAGAAATCCGAGTCGATCACCGTGGCGGGCTATCGCTTCGAAGTGCTGGACATCGACCATCACAAGATCGACCAGCTGCTGGTGTCGCGCCTGCCGCAAGCATCCGGGACGGAAGCGCCGGCCGCGCCAGCGTAGCGGCGCCGGCCTGGCGATAGCGCTCCAGCGTATCCGGCAGCCGGAACCACGCCACGTAGCCGAACGCCGCCACCACCGCAACGGCCGCCACCACGCCGAGCCGCCACGGCGCCACCGCGTCGCGGGGGCCGGGCCGTGCAGCGCAAGGTAGGCCGTCCCTAGCAACGCGATCCACGCCAGCCCGAGCGCATAGCCCGCGGCCACGTCCGACACCCAGTGCATGCCCAGGTACAGCCGCGACACGCCGATCGCCGCCACCGCCACCACGGTCAGCGCCAGCACCGGAACGCGCACGCGCCACGGCTGGCGCAGGCACATCAGGAAGGCCAGGAAGCCGTACGTGACCATGCTGCTGGTGGCGTGGCCGCTGGGGAAAGAGTACGACTCCAGCCCGCTGTAGATGCTGGCCGGACGCACCCGCGCCATGCCCAGCTTGAGCGCCATCACGCAGGCGCGCGCGCCGAGCAGCGCGGCCGCCCAGTACAGCGCCACAGTCCAGGCGCGGCGCCAGCACAGCCACGCAAACACCGCCACGCCCACCGCCACGGAAATGCGCCCGCCGCCGAACTCGGTCACGGCCACCATCGCCAGGTCGAGCCAGTCGGTGCGCAACGCGCGCAGGCCGGCAAACACCTGCTGGTCCAGGCGCGCCACTTCCGCGTTTTCCGCGACCTCGGCGGCGAGCCAGAACAGCGCGCTGCCGCAGGCCAGCAGCACGGCGCCGGCCAGCAGCACCAGCAGCAGCTCCGCCACGTCGCGCTCGAGCAGGCGCAGCGTGATCGCGTCCAGCCGCCGCGCACGCGCGGCCACGCGCGCGGACAGCGCGCCGGCGCCCCACATGCGCCAGCGGTCGAGCCAGCGCACCACGGGCTGCAACATCGCCACCAGCAGCGGCACCAGGCTCAGCAGCAGCAACGTCACCAGCGTGAACAGCGCGAGCAGCCCCAGCGCCGTGCCCGGCGTGAGCCATGCCTGGACCAGGCCGGCCGCGCGCGCCGGCGCGTCAGTCACCAGCGGCCTCCGCCGCGGCCACGCTGCGGGCGATATTGGCGCGGGCCGGGGCCTCGCAGTCGGCGAAGGCCGCGCTCAGGAACAGTTGCGGGCGCTGCGCCAGGTGGCTCAGGAATGCCGCGCGCCGGCGCGTGAATTCGGCCAGCAGCGCCTCGCCCTGCAAGCCGGTGCGCGCGGCCAGCAGCGCGCGGTTCTCGGCGAAGACGTCCTGGCTGTGGCGGTCGAACACGTCGGGCGGCGCGGCCAGCCTGAGCAGGTCGAGATCGAGCACGGTGTCCGCATCCGCGCCGCTTGATCGATGGTCGCGCGTATCGAGCACGATCTGCGCGGCACGCTCCAGCACCGCGCGCGCCTCGCCGGGCGCGACCGTCTCGACCATGGCGGCCGACGCGGCCTCGTTGTGCTCGCAGCCGGCCACATAGACCGCGTCGTGGCACAGCACCGCCAGCGCCTGCGCGCGGTCCAGCGCCACGCCGCGCGCATGGGCGGCCTCGAACATCTCCAGGATATGGCGGCGGTCGTGGTAGCGGCGGTACGGCGTGTCGTGCAGCGCCAGCACGTCGAGCACCGCCTGGCGCGGCAGGAAGTCCAGGCAGGCCAGCGCCGCGGGCCAGTCGGGCGCGAAGCGCGGCACCTCGCCCTGCGGCGTCGCCACCGGTTCGCTGAACACATCGGCGCGGCGCACCCACAGCAAGGACGGATCGCGCATGGCGCGGTAGACCACCACCGGCGCCAGGTCGGCCTCGAAGCGCCCGATGCCTACCGCGGTGTAGGCGCCGCCCTTGTAGTGCCGGTACGGCATGCCATAGGCAAGGTTGGGATCGGCGGGCAGTTCGGAGGGGTCGCCGCGAAAGGCCGGCGCGGCCACGGGCTTGTCGGTGGACTGGGTCATGGTGCGGCATCCTGCGTTGCGGACCGCCATCATAGTGCACCAGCCGGCGCGTCCGGGGGGATCCGTGGCGCGGCTTGCCGCCGCAGCACAAAACGCAGCACAAGACCGGCCGCGCAAAAAACAAAACCGACGCGCACTGTCGTGGGCGTCGGCCTGAGTTTTACTACGCTGTTGTTGCCTGCCGGTGGTCGATGCCGACAGCTTCTTGTTTTGGCGGAGAGGGTGGGATTCGAACCCACGGTACCGTCGCCGGTACGCCTGATTTCGAGTCAGGTACATTCGACCACTCTGCCACCTCTCCGGTAACTTGTTGCCGTGTGGCGAAACCAAGATTATAGCCACGCTCTGCCAGCCGATGCAAGAGGCTGGCAGCAGATTTTTGCGGCGCCTTACAGTTCCGACTCCAGCCGGGTGGTGCCGCCCATGTACGGCTGCAGCGCGGCCGGCACCGTCACCGAACCGTCGGCGTTCTGGTAGTTTTCCAGGATCGCCACCAGCGTGCGGCCCACGGCCAGGCCCGAGCCGTTCAGCGTATGCACCAGTTCCGGCTTGCCCTGCCCGGTGCGCATGCGCGCCTGCATGCGGCGCGCCTGGAAATCGCCCATGTTGGAGCACGAGCTGATCTCGCGGTAGGTGTTCTGCGCGGGAATCCAGACTTCCAGGTCGTAGGTCTTGGTGCTGCCGAAGCCCATGTCGCCGGTGCACAGCACGATGGTGCGGAACGGCAGCTCCAGCTTCTTCAGGATCGCCTCGGCGTGGCCGGTCAGCTGCTCCAGCGCGTCGAAGGACTGGTCGGCGGGCACCACCTGGACCAGCTCGACCTTGTCGAACTGGTGCTGGCGGATCATGCCGCGGGTGTCCTTGCCGTACGAACCGGCTTCCGAGCGGAAGCACGGCGTATGCGCGACGAAGCGCAGCGGGAGCTTCTCGCCGGCGACGATGGCGTCGCGCACGATATTGGTCAGCGGCACCTCGGCGGTGGGGATCAGGTAGAAGTTCTCGATGCGCTCGCCTTCCTCACTGCCGACCTTGCGCGGCACCTTGAACAGGTCTTCCTCGAACTTGGGCAGCTGGCCGGTGCCGCGCATCGACGCGGCGTTGACGATGTACGGCACGTACATCTCGGTGTAGCCGTGCTCCTGCGTATGGGTGTCGAGCATCAGCTGCACCAGCGCGCGGTGCAGGCGCGCCATGCCGCCGCGCAGCATCGAGAAGCGCGAACCGGTAACCTTGACCGCGGTGTCGAAATCCAGCCCCAGCTTCTCGCCCACGTCGACATGGTCGCGCACGGCAAAGTCGAACTGGCGCGGCGCGCCGACGCGGCGCACCTCGACGTTCTCGGTTTCGTCATTGCCCACCGGCACGCTGTCGTGCGGCAGGTTGGGGATCGACAGCATCAGCTCGCCCAGGTGCGCCTGGATCTCGTCCAGCCGCGCGGCCGAGGCCTTGAGCGTGTCGCCGATGCCGACCACTTCCGCCATCACGGCCGAGGCGTCCTCGCCCTTGCCCTTGAGCATGCCGATCTGCTTGGACAGGCTGTTGCGGCGCGCCTGCAGTTCCTCGGTCTGGGTCTGCAGTTGCTTGCGTTCGGCCTCGAGTGCCTGGAACGCCGCCACGTCGAGTTGGAAGCCGCGCGTGGCAAGGCGTTGCGCCACGGCGTCGATGTCTTTGCGGAACAGCTGGATGTCGAGCATGTTGCTTGAGGTGGAGTGCAGGGCCAGCGACATGCCGGCGGACCCGCCATTTTACTGCACGCGCATGGGCCGGCACGAGCGGGCCGCGGCCCAATGGCAACGCGGCCGCCCTACTCGCCCTACTCGCCCGCCTTCCCGCCCTTGCCGCCGTCCTTCTGCTTGCCGGCGCGCTGTTCGCGATGCCAGGCATCGTCCAGCTCGCGCAGGTGGCGCAGCTTCTCGGCGATCTTCCCCTCCAGCCCGCGCGGCACCGGCTGGTACCAGCCCTGTGCCTTCAGGTCGTCCGGGAAGTAATGCTCGCCGGCGGCGTAGGCCTCGGGCTCGTCGTGCGCGTAGCGGTAGGCGTGGCCGTAGCCCAGCTCCTTCATCAGCCGGGTCGGCGCGTTGCGCAGGTGCACCGGCACCGCGCGCGACTTGTCCTTGGCGACGAAGGCGCGCGCGGCGTTGTAGGCGTTGTAGCCGGCGTTGGACTTGGGCGCGACCGCCAGGTAGATCAGCGCCTGGCCCAGCGCCAGTTCGCCCTCGGGCGAGCCGAGACGCTCATAGGTCTCGGCCGCGTCCAGCGTGATGCGCGCGGCGCGCGGGTCGGCCAGGCCGATATCCTCCCACGCCATGCGCACGATGCGGCGCGCCAGGTAGCGCGGATCGGCGCCACCGTCGATCATGCGGCAGAACCAGTACAGCGCGGCGTCGGGGTCCGAGCCGCGCACCGACTTGTGCAGCGCGCTGATCTGGTCGTAGAAGGCATCGCCGCCCTTGTCGAAGCGGCGCAGGTTCTCCGACAGCGCACTGCCCAGCAGCGCGGTATCGATCTGCGCGGCGCCGGCATTGCGCGCGGCGCGCGCAACGATCTCGATATTGTTGAGCAGCTTGCGCCCGTCGCCGTCGGCCGATGCCACGATCAGCTGCAGGGCTTCGTCCTGCCAGCCGATGCCGCCCAGCTCTTCGCTGGCGCGCAAGGCCAGCTGGGTCAGCTCGGCATCGTCCAGGCTCTTGAGCACGTAGACCGCCGCGCGCGACAGCAAGGCGCCGTTGACCTCGAACGACGGGTTCTCGGTGGTGGCGCCGATAAACGTGAACAGGCCGCTTTCCACGTGCGGCAGGAACGCGTCCTGCTGGCTCTTGTTGAAGCGGTGGACCTCGTCGACGAACACCAGCGTGCGCCGCCCGTGGGCACGGAACTGCTCGGCGCGCTCGACCGCCTCGCGGATGTCCTTGACCCCCGACAGCACCGCCGACAGCGCGATGAATTCGGCGTCGAACGCATCCGCCATCAGCCGCGCCAGCGTGGTCTTGCCCACGCCGGGCGGACCCCACAGGATCATCGAATGCGGCTCGCCCGACTCGAACGCCACGCGCAGCGGCTTGCCCGGACCCAGCAGGTGCTGCTGGCCGATCACCTCGTCGATGGTGCGCGGGCGCAGGCGCTCCGCCAGCGGTTGCCGGGAACGGTCGGGAGTATCGGAAAACAGCGTGTCCGCCACGGTAGTCAGGCCCTGTCAGTGCGCAAGATGCAGAACGCCACAGTGTAGACCATCGGCGCCGGCCGCCTGCCCGCGCGCTCAGGCGGCAAACGCGACCACGTCCTCGATCTCGACGCGGATGCCGATGCGCTCGCCCACGGCGTGGTTGTGGTGCGACGGCACCAGCGCCAGCACGCGGCCGCCGCTGGCCAGCCGCAGCGTGTACAGGATCTCCGCGCCGCGGAAGGCCTTGTGCACCACCTCGGCGCGCATCGGGCTGGCGTCGTCGTGGATGATGTCGTCGGGGCGCACCAGCACGTCGACCGCCGCGCCGGCCGGCAGGCCCAGCGGCACGGCCGGGCGCAGCAGGCCCAGCTCCAGCTCGATCTGCGCGGTATCGCGCACCCGCCCCGCCATCAGCACGCCCTGGCCGATAAAGCCGGCGACGAAGCGCGACGCCGGGCGGTGGTAGAGGTCGTGCGCGCTGCCCCACTGCTCGATCACGCCATCGTGCATCACGCCGATCTCGTCGGCCATGGCGAAGGCCTCGTGCTGGTCGTGCGTGACCAGGATGGCGGTGGTGCCCTGCGCCTTCAGGATCGCGCGCACCTCCAGGCTCAGGCGCTCGCGCAGGTCGACGTCGAGGTTGGAGAACGGCTCGTCGAGCAGCAGCAGTTCGGGGCGCGGCGCCAGCGCGCGGGCCAGCGCGACGCGCTGCTGCTGGCCGCCTGACAGCTCATGCGGGTACTGGCGCCCGGCGCCGTCCAGGCCCACCAGCTGCAACACCTCGTCCACCCGCGCCGCGCGCTCGGCCCGGCTGGCGCGCGTCAGGCCGAAGCCGACGTTGGCCGCCACATCCAGGTGCGGAAACAGCGCATAGTCCTGGAACACCATGCCGATGCGGCGCTGTTCGGGCGCCAGCTGCATGCCAGACGACGACACGGTCTGCCCGTCCAGCACGATGCGCCCGTCCTGCAGCGGCTCAAAGCCCGCGATCGCGCGCAGCACCGTGGTCTTGCCGCAGCCGCTCGGCCCCAGCAGGCAGGCGACATGGCCGCGCGCCACCGAGAACGACAGGCCCTTGACCACGGCGTGGCGGCCGAAGGCGTGGCGGATACGATCCACTTCGATGACGGCCGGGTCGGCCGGGATCGCGGGAACGGCGGCGCCCGGGGCATCGGCGCGGTTGGCGGGACGGCTGCGGGCCTGGGCGCCGGGCGGTCGTGAATAGGAATCGGTTCGCATGTGTGCATTATAGGGACGCGCTTGTAGGGACGCGCGTGCGCCGCGTACCCTCATTCCCATGCACGCCGGCGCGCCGGGAGCGGCGGCATTGCTAGAATGCGGCAGCCCGCACACCGCTGCGCCAGGCCAACGCCAGGCCGGCGGCACTTTTGCCCACTGCTTCCGCGCATGCTCCTGTCCAGCCGACGCCGCTTCCATCCCCTGACACTCGCCACCGTGGCGATGGCGCTGCTGATCGCCGTGCCGGTGCTGGTGATCGCCTCGGCGGTGCTGCTGCCCGCCGGCGACACCTGGCGCCACCTGATCGACACCGTGCTGGCCGAGTACGTGCTCAATACCGTGTGGCTGCTGTGCGGGGTCGCCGCGGGCGTACTGCTACTGGGCGTGACTACCGCCTGGCTGGTCTCGACCTACCGCTTCCCCGGCCATGCGGTAATGGAATGGGCGCTGGTGCTGCCAATGGCGATGCCGGCCTATGTGATCGCCTACGCCTATACCGACGCGCTGCAGTTCGCCGGCCCGGTACAGGGCTGGCTGCGCGAGCTGACCGGCTGGCGCGCGCGCGAGTACTGGTTTCCGGAAATCCGCTCGCTCGGCGGCGCCATCGTGCTGTTCTCGCTGGTGCTGTACCCGTACGTCTACCTGACCGCGCGCGCCGCCTTCCTGCAGCAAACCCAGAACACGCTGGAGGCCGCGCGCCTGCTTGGCCACGGCACCTGGAGCCGGCTCTGGCGCGTGGTGCTGCCGCTGGCGCGCCCGGGCATCGTCGCCGGCACCGCGCTGGCGATGATGGAAACGCTGGCGGACTTCGGCACCGTGGCGTATTTCGCCATCCCGACCTTCTCCACCGGCATCTACCGCGCCTGGTTCTCGCTGGGCGACAAGAACGCCGCGGCGCAGCTGTCCGCCTGCATGCTGCTGTTCGTCGCCGCCATCCTGCTGATGGAGCGCGCCAGCCGCGGCCGCGCGCAGGTGTTCGGCAACCAGCGCCGCGCCGCGGCCTGGACCCTGGACGGCGCGCGCGGCTGGCTGGCGCTGGCGGCGTGCCTGGTGCCGGTGCTGCTGGGTTTCCTGGTGCCCGCGCTGATGCTGTGCCGCATGGCCCTGACCGATGGCGACGCGCAGTTCGGCCCGCGCTTCGTCGGGCTGGTGCGCAACAGCTTCCTGCTGGCCAGCGCCACCGCGCTGGCCGCGGTGGCGGTCGCGCTGGCGGTGGGCTACGCCGCGCGCGCGGTCAACGGCAAGCGCAGCTGGCTGATGCGCGGCCTGACCCGGGTGTGCGGCATGGGCTATGCGCTGCCGGGCTCGGTCATCGCGGTGGGCGTGCTGGTGCCGGTGGCGCGGCTGGACAATGCGTTGTCGGCCTGGCTGCAGCAGCAGTTCGGGGTCTCGGCGGGGCTGCTGCTGACCGGCGGCATTGCCGCGCTGGTCTATGCGCTGCTGGTGCGCTTCCTGGGGGTGGCACTGCAGGCTGTCAATGCCGGGCTGGGCAAGATCACGCCCAGCATGGACGCCGCCGCGCGCAGCCTGGGCCACGGCCCCGGCGCCACGCTGCGGCGCGTGCATTTGCCGATGCTGCGCGGCAGCCTGCTGACCGCCGCGCTGATCGTCTTCGTCGACGTGATGAAGGAACTGCCGGCCACCTTCGTGATGCGGCCGTTCAATTTCGACACGCTGGCGGTGCAGGCCTACAACCTCGCCGCCGACGAACGCCTGACCGAGGCCGCCACCGCCTCGCTGGTGATCGTGGCGGTCGGGCTGCTGCCGGTGATCGTGCTGTCGCGCACGATCCGCCGCCAGGCGCAGCCGCGCTAAAGTCGCGCCGGCCCGCGCCGATAGCCTCTTATGGCCCGGCGTCCGCCCGGGCGCGATCCGCGGCATGCCTGCCGCGCAAGAGCCTATGCTGCGATATCACATCCTGCTGTTCAAGTTGAACCGGCTCAGCCGCAACAAGCTGAGCGGCGTGGAAGAAGTCTCGCTGGCCGGACAGCTGGCCGAGATGATCGGCAGCGCCGACACCGCCGCGCGCGTGATCGACGACCTGTTCGACCATGACAACCCGCAGGTACGCCGCATCGCGCTCAATGCGGTGCGGCGCGCGCGGCAATTCAATGCACCCGCGCTGCAGCCCGCGCTGGTGCGCCGCATGGCCGATGCCGAAGCCTCGATACGCCACGATGCGGTCTGGATCGTGCAGGAAACCCGCATGGACGGCGCCGAGCTGCGCGCCGCGCTGCGCCGCCTGGCCGGCAAGGTGCAACTGCCGTGGGATGCCGAACGCGCCCGCGCCAACCCCGGCGATACCGCGCTGGCGGCGCAGGTGCGCGCGCGCATGGCGCTGGACAAGCTGCTGGAAAAGAGTGCGGCCGAGCGCAACCAGGCGCTGGCGGCGATGGCGCTGGGCGGGACTTCTGGCCAGCCCTATGCCGAAGGCACGGTCGGCCACAAGGGCCTGCTGCACCGGGCGCTGGTGCGGCGCCAGGCGGGACGGCGGCTCGACAGCAGCGTCAGGCTGACGTTCCGCAAGGTCGAGCCGACGCAGGTGACGGGGAACAAGCGGTTCTTGCTGTGAGGGATGTCGGCTGCTGACGCATCCTCACCCGTCGGTTTGCTCCCTCTCCCGCACAGCGGGAGAGGGGAGAAAACACCCGGCACGCCAGGCGTTTCGGACTTACTTGAACCCCGCCCGGTCCAGCAGCTTCTGCGCCTGCGGCTGGTACTTGCCCAGCTCGGCCACGTTGATGGCATCGGACTTGAACTCGCCCAGCGCTTCCAGCGCGGGGTTGCTGACCTTCACGCCCTTCACCACCGGCCATTCGTTGTTGCCGTCGGCAAAATAGCGCTGTGCCTCGTCGCTGGCCAGGTACTCCAGGAACTTGACCGCCGCCTCCTTGTTGGGCGCGTGCTTGAGCATGCCGCCGCCGGAGATGTTCATGTGCACGCCCTGGCTGGACTGGTTGGGCCACAGCACGCCCAGCTTTTCGGCCACGGCCTTGTCTTCGGGCTTGGACGACTTCAGCAGCCGCGCGATGTAGTAGGTGTTGGCGATGGCCACGTCGCACTCGCCGGCGGCAACCGCCTTGAGCTGGTCGGTGTCGCCGCCCTTGGGCGCGCGTGCCAGGTTGCCGACCACGCCGCGCGCCCATTGCTCGGTGCGGGCTTCGCCGTCGTGGGCGATCAGGCTGGACACCAGCGACAGGTTGTAGACATGGCCGCCGGAACGCGTGCAGACCTTGCCCTTCCACTTCGGATCGGCCAGGTCTTCATAGCTGGCGATGTCGCCGGCCTTGACCGCGGTCTTGTTGTAGGCGATCACACGGCCGCGGGCCGAGAAGCCGAACCACTCGCCATTGGGGTCACGGTAGTTGGCCGGGATGCGCGACTCCAGCACCTTCGACTTCACCGGCGCGAACACGCCGGCCTGCTGGGCGCGCCACAGGCGCCCGATATCTACCGTGATGAACACGTCCGCCGGGCTGTTGGCGCCTTCATTGCGGATGCGTTCCAGCAGCGGATCTTCCTGGCCTTCGATGCGGTTGATCTTGATGCCGGTCTGCTTGGTGAAGTTGGCGTACAGCGCCTCGTCGGTCTGGTAGTGCCGCGCGGTGTAGAGGTTGAGCACCTTTTCCTGCGCCGCCGCGGCAAGCGGCAGCGTCAGCAGGGCCAGTGCCGCGGCGCGCGGCAAGAGGGTTCGGAGGGTGGTTTTCACGCGGTTGGCTCCCCAGCATGGTTTTCGGGCAGCCGCCGGGCACCCCCAAGGCCGCCCGGTGATTGGATTCCGGTCAGCGGGAAACAATATTGATTCTTGTTCAGGCGGTCAAATTACATTTCTGTCATGTTGGGCGGCGCTTGCGCCGGGTCAAGCGCCTCCTCCGACACCGGCATGCCGACGGCCTCAGCCGCGGCGCACCCACACCACCTTGCCGGCCTGGATCCCCAACGTGCGCCGCTGCGGGTTGTAGTCCATGGTGCCGGGAAACTGCTGGCCGTCGCGTTCGCCGAGGCGCCACGCGCAGCCTTGCAGCAGGCCGATGGCTTCGGCCTCGGGCTTGCCGACGAGGGCGTCGTCGGCAAGCTTGTCGGCGGCGCAGCCGGCCGGCGTGCCGCGCGAACCTTGCGGGCCCGGGGCCGGGGCCGCTGGCTCGGCGGGCGCGGCCGCGCAGCCGGCCAGCAAGGCGCCGCCAGCGGCCAGCCACAGCAGTTGATGGGTCCGGCTGCGCACCATGGCAAACATCGCGATCATGGGTTTCTCCTGTCAGGGTTGGCAATTCTGTGGATTCTGGGACACATGGTGCCGGGCGCGGTTCAGTTTCTTTTCACGCTGATCTGAAACTTTTGGTGGATAGGCGCCGGGGCGGCGCTTTCACGGCCTGGCTCGCGCTTGACCTGGATAAACCGCGCTATAACCCATGCGTGCTATCAAGGTTCACGCAGGCCCGGCAAGCGCCAGGCCGATTCGCCTCATCCGTACCGCTGACCCGTACTACTGGGAGAACCGCATGACCGCAATGATGAAAGCCGCCATCTTCGTCGAGCCCGGCCGCATCGAACTGGCCGACAAGCCGATCCCCGAGGTCGGCCCCAACGATGCGCTGGTGCGCATCACCACCACCACCATCTGTGGCACCGACGTGCACATCCTCAAGGGCGAATACCCGGTCGCCCGCGGCCTGACGGTGGGCCACGAGCCGGTTGGCGTGATCGAGAAGCTGGGCAGCGCGGTGGCCGGCTACCGCGAAGGCCAGCGCGTCATTGCCGGCGCCATCTGCCCCAACTTCAATTCCTACGCCGCGCAGGACGGCGTGGCCTCGCAGGACGGCAGCTACCTGGTGGCGCAGGGGCTGTGCGGCTGCCATGGCTACAAGGCCACCGCGGGCTGGCGCTTCGGCAACCTGATCGACGGCACGCAGGCGGAATACGTGCTGGTGCCCGATGCGCAGGCCAACCTCGCGCCGATCCCCGACGGCCTCAGCGACGAGCAGGTGCTGATGTGCCCCGACATCATGTCCACCGGCTTCAAGGGCGCGGAGAATGCCAACATCCGCATCGGCGACACCGTCGCGGTGTTCGCCCAGGGCCCGATCGGCCTGTGCGCGACGGCCGGCGCGCGGCTATGCGGCGCGACCACCATCATCGCCATCGACGGCAACGACCACCGGCTCGAGATCGCGCGCAAGATGGGCGCGGATGTCGCGCTGAATTTCCGCAACTGCGACGTGGTCGATGAAATCATGAAGCTGACCGGCGGCCGCGGCGTCGACGCCTCGATCGAGGCGCTCGGCACCCAGGCGACCTTCGAGCAGGCCTTGCGCGTGCTCAAGCCGGGCGGCACGCTGTCCAGCCTGGGGGTGTACTCCAGCGACCTGACCATCCCGCTGTCTGCCTTTGCCGCCGGGCTGGGCGACCACAAGATCAACACCGCGCTCTGCCCCGGCGGCAAGGAACGCATGCGCCGGCTGGTCAACGTGATCGAATCGGGCCGCGTCGACCTGGGCCTGCTGGTGACCCACCAATACAAACTGGATGACATCGTCTCGGCGTACGACCTGTTCGCCAACCAGCGCGACGGCGTGCTGAAGATCGCCATCAAGCCGCACTGAGTCGCACTGAGCCGCGCGGACGCCTCAGCCCCTGGCGCGGTCGGCCAGGTTCTTCATCGCATCGGCCGGCAACGGGCCGTGGCAGGTGCGCTCGCCGCCGGCCTCGCTGACCACCAGCCATACCTGGCCGGGCTTGTCCCTGGGGTGCAGCAGCCAGGCCGGGCCGCGCGCGTTGCTGCTCGGAGGCAGGTCCTGCAGCACGCCGGTGCTGGCCGATTGCAGCATCACCGCGCATTCGTTGGCGGGCACGCGCGTGGCCGCGAGGAAGGCCGGATTGCCGACCACCTCTGGCAACGCCGAGTCCGGCGCGCGCACGAAGGCATCGACATCGAACTTGCTGGCGCCTCCGCCGCTGCTGGCGCATGCCGCCAGCGCGAGCGTGCCAGCGACAGCCAAGACCGCCGCGCCGCGGCGGCGACAGGTTCCGTCCGATCCTGCCGACCCTTGGTGCGCATCCGTCATGGCGTTCCTCATTGCTTCATCACGTCGGCGCCCTTGGGCACCGTGAAGCGGAATGCATCGGCCGCCAGCGGCGGGTTCTTCTGCATGCCGGTGAAGGTCAGCAGCGTGGTGTTGCCGAACGCGTCGCGCAGCTCCATCGCTTCGAGATTGCCGGCCTTGAAGCCGATGCCGATGCGCTCGAACTGCGTGTCCTTGGCCTTGGGCGTCAGCTCCAGCCATTCCACGCCGTCGCGCGTGGGCCCGTTCTTGACTACGAAGTTCTTGTCGAGGTCATTGCTGCCGAACAGGATTGCCGCCGGGCTGGAACCCAGCGCGCCGTCGAGCTCGCGCTCGGTGACCTGGTTCAGGTCCTTGTCATAGATGTACAGGGTCTGGCCGTCGGCCTGCAGCAGTTGCTCGTAGGGCTTGGTATAGCGCCAGGTGAACTTGCCCGGGCGCGAGAACACGAAGGTGCCGCTGGACGTGGCCGTCACCTTGACGTTGGCGCCCTGCCCCTTGACCTGGCGCTGCGTGAATTCGCCGCGCGCGCTCTTCACGCCGGTGACAAAGCTCTGCAGCTGGTCGGTGGCTGCGGCATGGGCCGGCGCCTGCATGGCGAACATCGCCAGCGCGGCGCAGGCCGACACGAGGATGCGGTTGCGCATGGTTCGGGTCCTGGTTGTTATAGGGCGTATAGGGTGGTTGTCGCGTGTGCCGGGCTTGGCGCCATAGGCCGCTGCACGGGCAACTCGTCTGGTTAGAGCAGGCGGCAGCCGGAGGATTCCACACGGCCCCCGCTCACGGGTAACGGGATATTACGGCAGATGCTGCGGGAACTGCGCCAGGTTGGCGGCGAAAACTCTGAATTGGTGGGGAAAGGCAAGTTGTGGCGACATCTCGTATCCAGCCGAAACACTTCCTTGCCTGACCGGAGGCACAATGCAGGGCATGTACGTAGAGCAATCCCCACGTTGCGCCATGCGTGCTGCCTGCCAGGCGGCCATCCAGACTTGGGTCCAGAATATGACCACGACCGCATCCAACACTTTTCACGACGAGCGCACCGAGGGCCGCCAGCCGTTCCGGCGCGGCTCCAAGCGTATTGACCGCAACGAAATCGAAACGATCGCGGCGCGCAGGGTCAGGATCGAACTCGAAGCCCGACAGGGAAAGACTGCCGCTACCCGGCCCCTTGGTCCCGCCATGGTCGGCACGGGCATCCTGGCGGGCGTCGCCTTTGTCTTTTCGGTGATGACATGGCTGAATGACGCCACCCAAGACAAGGTCGACAAGGCCACCGCGCCGCTCGCCAGCCGGATGGCCGAAATGGACCGCCGCATCACCGATCGCTTCGATGCGCTCGATACGCGCATCGAGCGCCTGGAAGTGCGTGTCGACAAGCAATTCGAAACCATCAACACGAAGCTCGACCAGCTGCTCAGGCGCCGCTAGCTCAAATACCAGCCGGGCACAAACTCACGCCGGCTGGGATGAGCGCTGTCAGGCTCAGTCATCGTCACGCGCGGCCGCACCGCCGCCCTGCGCCAGGATGTCGCGGTTGCCGTTGCCCGACATCGCCGACACCAGCCCTGCCTTCTCCATATCTTCCAGCAGCCGCGCGGCCCGGTTATAACCGATGCGCAGATGCCGCTGCACCAGCGAAATCGAAGCACGCCGGTTCTTCAGCACCACTTCGACAGCCTGGTCGTAGAGCGGATCGGCTTCGCCGCCACCACCACCGATACCGGCGCCGCCGCCAAAGCCATCGCCGCCGCCGGCGTCATCGGTCAGGCCGCCTTCGAGGATGCCCTCGATATAGTTGGCCGCACCCGATTCCTTGAGCTTCTCCACCACGCGGTGGACTTCCTCGTCCGAGACAAAGGCGCCGTGCACGCGCACCGGCAGGCCGGTGCCCGGCGCCAGGTAGAGCATGTCGCCCATGCCCAGCAGCGTTTCGGCGCCCTGCTGGTCGAGGATGGTGCGCGAATCGATCTTGCTGCTGACCTGGAACGCGATACGCGTCGGCACGTTGGCCTTGATCAGCCCGGTGATCACGTCCACCGACGGGCGCTGCGTGGCCAGCACCAGGTGCAGGCCGGCGGCGCGCGCCTTCTGCGCGATGCGGGCGATCAGTTCCTCCACCTTCTTGCCGACCACCATCATCAGGTCGGCCAGCTCGTCGATGACGATGACGATGGTGGGCAGCCGGTCCAGCGGCTCGGGCGCGTCCGGGGTCAGGCTGAACGGGTTCGGGATCTTCTCTTCGCGGGCCGCGGCCTCGTCGATCTTCTTGTTGTAGCCGGCCAGGTTGCGCACGCCCAGCTTGCTCATCAGCTTGTAGCGGCGCTCCATCTCGCCGACGGCCCAGTTCAGCGCGTTGCCGGCCTGGCGCATGTCCGTCACCACCGGGCACAGCAGGTGCGGGATGCCCTCGTAGACGCTCATTTCCAGCATCTTCGGGTCGATCAGGATCAGGCGCACGCTTTCGGCCTTGGCCTTGTACAGCAGCGACAGGATCATCGCGTTGATGCCGACCGACTTGCCCGAGCCGGTGGTGCCGGCCACCATGCAGTGCGGCATGCGCGCCAGGTCGGCCACCATCGGCTTGCCGGCAATGTCCTTGCCCAGCGCCATGGTCAGGCTGGACGCACTCTCGTTGTAGACCTGCGAGCCCAGGATTTCCGACAGCCGCACGGTCTGGCGCTTGGGGTTGGGCAGCTCCAGCCCCATGTAGTTCTTGCCCGGGATGGTCTCGACCACGCGGATCGACACCAGCGACAGCGAGCGCGCCAGGTCGCGCGCCAGGTTCACCACCTGGCTGCCCTTGACCCCGGTGGCCGGCTCGATCTCATACCGCGTGATGACCGGGCCCGGGTAGGCCGCCACCACCTTGACCTCGACGCCGAAGTCCTTGAGTTTTTTCTCGATCAGGCGCGAGGTGAACTCCAGCGTCTCGGCGCTGACGGTTTCCTGGTGCGGCGGGATCGGGTCCAGCAGCGACAGCGGCGGCAGGTCCGAGTCCTGGATATCGGCGAACAGCGGCTGCTGCTTCTCGCGCTCGACGCGCTCGTGCTTGGGCACCGCCTGCGGGCGCACGATCTGCACCGGCGCGGCTTCCTCGATGCGCACGCGCTGCACCTCGACGGTTTCCTTGCGCTCGGTCTTGGCGGCCTCGCCGATGATGCGGTCCTGCTTGCTTTCGCGGCGGGCCTTGAAGCCCAGGAACAGGGTCTCGACAAAGCCTCCGATCTGCTCGGCCACGGACAGCCACGAGAAATGGAAGAACAGCGACAGCCCGATCGCCAGCAGCAGCAACAGCAGCAGGGTCGCGCCGGTAAAGCCCAGCGCCACCTGCAGCCAGCCGCCGAGCAGGTCGCCCAGCACCCCGCCGGGGGCGCGCGGCAGCGCGGCGCGCAGCGGGTACATGCGGATCGCCTCCAGGCCCATGCTGGAGAACAGCGTCAGCGCGAAGCCGATCCAGCTGACGGTGACGCCCTGGCGGTGCAGGCCGTGGTCGGTGCGCTCCGGCAGCTCGGCGGTCAGCGTGCGCCAGCCGCGCCAGCAGCGGCGCACCAGCAGCACCGCGAGCCAGTAGGCGGAAAAGCCGAAGATGAAAAACAGCACATCCGCCACCCAGGCGCCGACGCGGCCGCCCAGGTTATGGATATCGGCCACCTGGTTGGCATGGGACCAGCCCGGATCGGTCTTGCTGTAGCTGGCCAGCACGCACAGGAAACCGAGCGTGACGGCCAGCAGCAGGAACCAGCGGACCTCGCCCAGCAGTCTGCCGATGCGGGATGGCAAGGCTGAGGGGTCGGTGCGGGTGGTCGTGGTAGCTCGGGCCATGCCTGGTTGAAACTCGCGTGTTAGGGGATTCCAGATGGTTTCCGGATCGGTTGGGATGGATTCCGGACCGATGCCGGCGTCGGCCAGCGCTAGCTCGCCGGGTGACTGACAGGCATCGTGGCGGCCATTTTAACGTGGCCCGAGACTATCGCACCCATTGGAATTTGCAACAGTGAGCAAATGCGGCTCCTCTTATAATGTCGCTTTCGAGCAATGCCGGTGGGCACCATCCCGCACCGGCCACAGGAACGCATCATGGCAAAACACGCAAAAGTGCTGATTCTCGGTTCCGGTCCCGCCGGCTACACCGCCGCGGTCTACGCGGCCCGCGCCAACCTGGAACCGGTGCTGATCACCGGCCTGGCACAGGGCGGCCAGCTGATGACCACCACCGACGTCGAGAACTGGCCGGGCGATGCCAAGGGCGTGCAGGGCCCCGAGCTGATGCAGCGCCTGCTGGCGCATGCCGAGGAATTCAAGACCGAAATCATCTTCGATCATATCCATACCGCCAAGCTGGTCGACGAGCACGGCCAGCCGGCCCGCCCCTTCACGCTGATCGGCGACGCCGGCGAGTACACCTGCGACGCTCTGATCATCGCCACCGGCGCCTCGGCCCAGTACCTGGGCCTGCCGTCCGAAGAAGCGTTCATGGGCCGCGGCGTGTCGGCCTGCGCCACCTGCGACGGCTTTTTCTACAAGAACCAGGAAGTGGCCGTGGTCGGCGGCGGCAATACCGCCGTGGAAGAAGCGCTGTACCTGTCGCATATCGCCAGCAAGGTCACCGTGATCCACCGCCGCGACAGCTTCCGCGCCGAGCCCATCCTGGTCGACCGCCTGCTGCAGCGTGAAAAGGAAGGCCGCGTGGTGATCCGCTACGACAGCGTGCTGGACGAAGTGCTGGGCGATGAATCCGGCGTGACCGGCATCCGCGTGCGCGGCACCAAGACCGGCCAGACCGAAGACCTGAAGCTGGCCGGCGTGTTCATCGCCATCGGCCACAAGCCCAACACCGATCTCTTCACCGGCCAGCTGGCGATGGAGAACGGCTACCTGGTGACCAAGTCGGGCCTGCAGGGCGATGCCACCGCCACCAGCGTGCCGGGCGTGTTCGCCGCGGGCGACGTGCAGGACCATGTCTACCGCCAGGCCATCACCAGCGCCGGCACCGGCTGCATGGCCGCGCTGGATGCCCAGCGCTTTGTCGAAGCCCTGAAGTAAGCTGCCCTTGCGCCGGCAGGGCGCCGTCAGCGCCCGCCGGCGCGTCACACGGGCGCCGCCCGCCCGCGGCCCCGCCAGTCGATATAATCGGCGCCGAGCCTTTGGAGATTTTTTCAATGACGCACGGCGCCCGCAAACCCGACCGACCGCCCCAACGCCTCGGCCTGAACGACCTTGCCAGGCTGCGCGACACCCTCAAGGCCGACACCGAGCGCCGCGAAGCCGAACGCCTCGCCGCCGAGCAGGCGGCCGCGCGTGCCCGCGCCGAAGCCGATGTGTTCCGCACCAGCGTGGGTCAGGTCAGCCAGCTGCGCGACCGCAACCGCGCCCACCATCCCCCCAGCAAGCCCGCACCGGTGCCGGTGCAGTCACAGCGCAACGACCAGGCGGTGCTGCAGGCGTCGCTGTCCGACGAGTTCGATGTCGAAAGCCTGCTGGAGACCGACGAGACGCTGTCGTTCCGCCGCCCCGGCATCGGCATGGACGTGGTGCGCAAGCTGCGCCGAGGCGAATGGGTGCCGCAGGACAAGGTCGACCTGCACGGCCTGCGCAGCGACGAGGCGCGCGAGGTGCTGGCCGAGTTCCTGCGCCGCTCGGTGCGCAACGGCGTGCGCTGCGTGCGCGTGATCCACGGCAAGGGCCTGGGCTCGCCCGACAAGCTGCCGGTGCTCAAGGGCAAGGTGCGCAGCTGGCTGGTGCAGAAGGAGGAGGTGCTGGCCTTCGTGCAGGCGCGCGAGGCCGAAGGCGGCGCCGGCGCGCTGATGGTGCTGCTGCGCCAGCCGCGCGCCTGACGCCGCGCCCGGATGCACCTTCCGCTCGAATTGCTGATGGGGCGTCTGCCCCTGATCCTCCACATCATGGAGGTGATCGGCGTGCTCGCCTTCGCGGTCTCGGGGGTGGTCGACGCGCGCAAGCAGCGCCTGGACGTGGTCGGCACCTTCGTGGTGGCCTTTGCCACCGCCTTCGGCGGCGGCACCGTGCGCGACGTGCTGCTCGACCGGCGCCCGTTCTACTGGGTCGACCATGAAGGCTATGTGCTGCTGATCTTCGTGATGTCGTTCGGCGCGTCGTTCGTGCTGCGCGTGGTCAGCCGGGTGGCCTCGGACCGGGCCATGATCTTCGCCGATGCCATCGGCCTGGGGTTGTTCTCCGTCACCGGCGCCTCGCTGGCGCTGGTGGCGCAGATGACCCCCACCGTGGCGGTGATGATGGGCATTATCTCGGCGGTGTTCGGCGGCGTGGTGCGCGACGTGCTGTGCAATGAAGTGCCGATGATCCTGCGCGACCGCTCGCCCTACGCCACCTGCTCGTTTATCGGCTGCTGGATCTATATCGGCCTGACCTGGCTCGAGGTCCGTCAGGAGGCGGCGCTGCTGACCGGCGCGCTGGCGATTATCGCCATGCGCCTGGCGTCGGTGCGCTACGGCTGGAAGCTGCCCAGCTGAGCGGGCGCCTGCGGCGCTCGCCCATGAAAAAGCCGCCCTGCAAGGCGGCTTGTCGCTGCGCTGGCCGATCCCGGCCGATGGTTCAGACCGCGGCTTCGTCCTGTTCGCCGGTGCGGATGCGGATCACGCGCTCGATTTCGGTGACGAAGATCTTGCCGTCGCCGATCTTGCCGGTGTGGGCGGCCTTGACGATGGCATCCAGCACGGTATCGAGCTGGTTCTCGGCCACCACCACTTCAATCTTGATCTTGGGCAGGAAGTCGACCACGTACTCGGCGCCGCGGTACAGCTCGGTATGCCCTTTCTGGCGGCCAAATCCTTTGACTTCGGTCACCGTCAGCCCGGTCACGCCGACGTCTGCCAGGGCTTCGCGCACCTCGTCGAGCTTGAACGGTTTGATGATGGCGGTAATCTGCTTCATGACTGGCCCCTGTTTATCGTTTGTTCACGCGCCTGGCGGCGCTTCGCCGCGGACGCGGCGCTCTCCGGAGGGCATTTTAACAGCCCTTGGACGCTTGCATTTCCGCCAGCGCCACAGCCGGCGCGGCCGCTGCGTGGGCTGGCGCGCGTTGGGCGCCGTCCGCGCCTGTGGATAACCCTGTGGGTAGCCACTGGAGAACCTGTGCACAAGCCGGCACTCCAGGGCGACATCCACCGGTCCGGCGCTCAGTCCGGCACCTTCTCCAGGTCCGCCAGCCACACCACCGATTCCGAGTCGCTGGGCGCGCGCCAGTCGCCGCGCGGCGACAGCGAGCCGCCCGACCCCACCTTGGGCGCATTCGGCACGCACGAGCGCTTGAACTGGCTGGTGCGGAAGAAGCGGTCCAGGAAGATCGCCAGGTTGCGCTTGATGTCGGGCAGGCCGTACTGGTTGCGCACCACGTGCGGGCCGTTGGGCCAGATGCCGAGCTCGCGGTCGCCCCAGGCATGCTGCGCCAGGAAGGCGATCTTCGACGGGGTAAAGCCGAAGCGCAGCGTGTAGTAGAGGTTGAAGTCCTGCAGTTCGTACGGGCCGATGGTGCTTTCGGTCTTCTGCTCGGGGCCGTGGTTGCTGTCGCCGGGGATCAGTTCGGGGCTGATATCGGTATCGAGCACCGCCAGCAGCACGTCCGAGCCGCCCTCGCCCACCTGCCCGGTCTCGGCCACCCAGCGCACCAGGTGCGAGATCAGCGTCTTGGGCACGCTGGCATTGACGTTGTAGTGCGACATATGGTCGCCCACGCCATAGGTGCACCAGCCCAGCGCCAGCTCGCTCAGGTCGCCGGTGCCGATCACGATGGCATTGTTGTAGTTGGCCAGCCGGAACAGGTGGTTGGTGCGCTCGCCCGCCTGCACGTTCTCGAAGGTCACGTCGTAGACCTTCTCGCCGGCGGCATAGGGGTGGCCCAGGTCCTTCAGCATCGCCAGGCACGACGGCCGGATATCGATCTCGGTCGCGCTGCAGCCGACCACCTGCATCAGCTGGCGTGCCTGCTGCAGCGTGCGGCCGCTGGTGGCGAAGCCCGGCATGGTGTACGCCAGGATATTGGCGCGCGGCAGGCCCAGCCGGTCCATCGCCTTGGCGCAGACCAGCAGCGCGTGGGTCGAATCAAGCCCGCCCGAGACGCCGATCACCACCTTGCTGATCCTGCTTGCCGACAGCCGCTGCACCAGCGCCTGCACCTGGATGTTGTAGACCTCCATGCAGCGTTCGTCGCGCTGGCGCGGATCGGCCGGCACGTACGGGAAGCGCGCCACGTTGCGCTCCAGCGGCAGCGACTTTTCCAGCGTCAGGTCGAGCGCGAAGCGGACCACGCGGAACTGCTCGACCTCGGCCTTGTGCCGGCGCACCGAGTGGCCGAAGGTGACCTGGTGCATGCGCTCGCGCGACAGCCGCTCGACGTCGATATCGGCGAACAGCAGGTGCGAGGTGTCGGCAAAGCGCCCGGACTCGGCCAGCAGCTCGCCGTTCTCGCAGATCAGCGCCTGGCCGTCCCAGGCCAGGTCGGTCGACGACTCGCCCTTGCCGGCCGAGGTGTACAGGTAGGCCGCCAGGCAGCGCGCCGACTGCTGCGACACCAGCTGGTGCCGGTAGCCCGACTTGCCGACCACGATATTCGATGCCGACAGGTTGACCAGCACCGTGGCCCCGGCCAGCGCCGCGAACGACGACGGCGGGACCGGCACCCAGACGTCTTCGCAGATCTCGGCGTGGAAGCGGAAGTCGGGGATGTCGTCGAGGTCGAACAGCAGGCCGGCGCCGAACGGCACGTCCTGGCCCAGCAGCTCGATCGACGTGACCGCGGCGTTGTCGGCGGAGCTGAACTGGCGCGCCTCGTAGAACTCCCAGTAGTTGGGCAGGTAGGTCTTGGGCACCACCCCCTGGATGCGCCCGCGCGCCACCACCACCGCGCAGTTGAACAACTGGTGCTCGACCCGCAGCGGCATGCCCACGATCAACGCCGCCGGCAGCTTGCGCGAGGCCTCGACGATGGTGGCCAGCGCCGCCTGACAGGCATCCAGCAGCGCGCGCTGGTGGAACAGGTCGTCGCAGGTGTAGGCCGACAGCCCCAGCTCCGGGAACGCGACCAGCACCGCGCCGCGCTGCGCCGCCTGCGTGGCCAGCGCGATGGTCTCGTTGGCGTTGAAGGCCGGGTCGGCTACCCGGCAGACCGGCACGCCCACCGCGACGCGCGCAAAGCCGTGCGAATAGAGGTTGAAAAACAGGTTCTTCATATCGGCGCCTTGGTGTTGGGAGTCATGCGGTGGTCGTTGGACCAGCCGCAAGCGTGCGGGTCGCCCGGTGCATCCGTGGATGCCTGGGAAAGCACTATTGACCAGGATGCTCCATTTTACGACGCCGGCCCTGACGCAGTGTTTCCGGTAGACTCGACCGGTCCACAGAGGGAACTCGTGCAATGCAGTCTGAATCATGCGTGCCCGGCCACGGGCAGCCGGCGCGGCAAACGCGCAACCAGGCGGATGCCGCCCCCGAATACCGTACCGAGATCGTCTCCGACCTGGGCCAGATCGACGCCGCCGCCTGGGACGCGCTGGTGGCCCGCCACGCCGACGCCACGCCCTTCCTCAAGCATGCCTTCCTGCACGCGCTGCACGCCAGCGGCAGCGCCTGCCCTGACACCGGCTGGCATCCGCGCTACCTGACCTTGTGGGCACCCGCCGCGGCCGGACGCCCGCAACGGCTGGCCGCCGCCATGCCGCTCTATGCCAAGGCGCATTCGTACGGCGAGTATGTCTTCGACTGGGCCTGGGCCGATGCCTATGCCCGCAACGGCATCGAGTACTACCCCAAGTGGCTGGCGGCGATCCCGTTCACACCGGTGCGCGGCGCGCGGCTGCTGGCCGAAGACGCCCATGCGCGCCGGCTGCTGCTGCAGGTCGCGCTGGCGCTCGCCGCCGACAGCCAGATGTCGTCGCTGCACATCCTGTTTCCGGACCAGGCGGAGGCCGCCATGATGGAGCAGGCCGGCATGCTGATGCGCCACGGCGTGCAGTTCCACTGGAGCAACGGCGGCTACGGCAGCTTCGAAGACTTCCTCGCCACGCTGTCGCAGAAAAAGCGCAAGAACATCCGCGCCGAGCGCCGGCAGGTGGCGCAGGCCGGCATCACCTTCCGCCGGCTGCGCGGCGCCGAGATCGACGACGAAGCGTGGAAGTTCTTCAACCGCTGCTATCGCCAGACCTACCGCGAGCACCATTCCACGCCCTACCTGAACCTGGACTTCTTCCGCCGCATCGGCGCCGCCATGCCGCAGCACCTGCTGCTGGTGATTGCCGAGCGCGCGGGCCAGCCCATCGCCAGTTCGCTGCTGGTCTATGACGATGCGCCCGAGGTCAGCACCCTATACGGGCGATATTGGGGGGCGCTGGAATACCACCCCTGCCTGCATTTCGAGACCGCGTACTACCAGCCGCTGGAATTCTGCATCGAGCACGGCATCGGCACCTTCGAAGGCGGCGCGCAGGGCGAGCACAAGATGGCGCGCGGCTTCCTGCCGGTGGCGACGCGCTCGGCCCACTGGCTGGCGCACCCGGCCTTCGCCGACGCCGTCGAGCGCTTCCTCGCGCGCGAGCGCCAGGGCATCGACGCCTACCTCGACGAACTGAACGAGCGCAACCCGTTCGCACGCGCCTGAGGCCGCGGCATTGGCGCTCAGCGCCACATGCGCCGCAGCGTGTTGTCGCCCAGCATGTAGTGGTGGAACAGCGCCGCCATCGCGTGCAGCCCGATAACCAGGTAGAACGCGGTGCCCAGGGTTTCGTGAAGCTCCTTGACGGTGTCCTTCAGCGCCGGGTCGGCCGCGACCAGCGCCGGCACTTCGATCCCAAGCGAAGGCAGCGCCAGCAGGTGGCCGCCGGCATTCATCGCCAGCAGGCCCAGCAGCGGCTGCGCCAGGATAAACAGGTAAAGCACCCAGTGCATGGCCGCGCCGGCCAGCTGCATCCAGCGCGCGCCGGGCTCCGGCGCGGGCGCGCCGCGCAGCAGCCGCCACAGCAGGCGCGGCACCGCCAGCACCAGCACCAGCGCGCCGGCCCATTCATGCACCGCCATGGCCAGCGCGCGCGGCGGCGTGCCCTTGGCGAAACTGCCCTTCAGCTCGATCGCGGCATAGGCCAGCGCCACCAGCACGAACACGATCCAATGGAGCGACACCGCGAGCCGGTCGTAGCGGGACGATGACGAAAAAGTCTGCGGCGATGCCTGGAGTTCGGAGAGGGAAGGCATGGGGACTCCTGTTGTCAGCACCCGCATAGCGTAGCGCAACGCACTTGCCCGGGTACTGCCGTGCATCAAGCGCGCGGCAACAAAAAACCCCGCCGGAGCGGGGCTTGGTCAGCGGCGGTTGCGCTTACTTCTTGTAGTTGGCCACGCCGTCGGTGATTTCCTTGTGGGCTTCCTCGATGCCGGCCCAGCCTTCGACCTTGACCCACTTGCCGGCTTCCAGTGCCTTGTAGTGCTCAAAGAAGTGCTTGATCTGGTCCAGCTGGTTCTGCGGCACGTCCGACAGGCCCTTCATGTAGGCGGTGGCCGGCGACAGCTTGTCCACGGGCACGGCGACCAGCTTTGCGTCCACGCCGGCTTCGTCGGTCATCTTCAACATGCCGAGTGCACGGCAGCGCACCACGGCGCCAGCCAGGATCGGGAACGGGGACAGCACCAGCACGTCGACCGGGTCGCCGTCGCCCGACAGCGTCTGCGGGATGTAGCCGTAGTTGGCCGGATAGCGCATGCCGGTGCCGATAAAGCGGTCGACGAACAGCAGGCCGGTTTCCTTGTCGGCCTCGTACTTCACCGGATCGCTCTGGGCCGAGATCTCGATGATGACGTTGAAATCGTTGGGGATGTCCTTGCCCGGGGATACGAGATTGAAGCTCATGCGGTTCTCCAGATGCCTGCGGTGAGTGTTGGATGGCGGGCATTATAGCGGCTCATGCCTGACCGCAGGCTGACACGCGGGCCCGCCGCCGCGCCTTGCAGGCCGGCCGGCGTCGGCGATAATGGCGCATTCTTCAGCCGTCGCTGAATAGCGCAGCACCCCCGCTGCCCTGCCCTCTCTTGTTGCACCCTGCTGCCCCGGAGCCACCCATGCACGCCCAGCACTTCGTCGCCAACCGCCTGATCGCGCCCGACAACGGCCTGCGCATCAAGGTGTTCGATCCGTCCAACGGCGAGCCGTTCGCCGAGATCGCGCGCGGCAACGCCACCGATATCAATGTCGCCGTCCATGCCGCGCGCCAGGCCGCCGAAGGCGCCTGGGGCCAGATGGCCCCGGCCGAGCGGGTGCGCCTGCTCAACCGCGTCGCCGTGGTGCTGATCGCCCACGAAGAAGAGCTGGCCGCGCTCGAGGCCCGCGACACCGGCAAGCCGCTGCGCCAGGCGCGCGCAGACGCCCGCGCGGTGGCGCGCTACTTCGAGTTCTACGCCGGCGCGGTCGACAAGCTGCACGGCCAGACCATCCCCTACAACCCCGGCTACACCGTGCTGACCGTGCGCGAGCCGCACGGCGTGACCGGCCACATCATCCCGTGGAACTACCCGCTGCAGATCTTCGGGCGCAGCGTCGGTGCGGCGCTGGCCGCCGGCAACGCGTGCGTGGTCAAGCCGGCCGAGGATGCGTGCCTGTCTCTGCTGCGCGTGGCGGAGATCGCCGCGGAAGCCGGCCTGCCCGAAGGCGCGCTCAATATCATCACCGGCTATGGCCATGAAGCCGGCGCCGCGCTGGCGCGCCACCCGGGCATCCACCATATCTCGTTCACCGGCTCGCCGCAGACCGGCAAGCTGGTGTCGCAGCTGGCCGCCGAGAACCACGTGCCGGTCACGCTGGAACTGGGCGGCAAGTCGCCGCAGATCGTGTTTGCCGATGCCGACCTCGACGCGGTGGTGCCGGTGGTGGTCAACGGCATCGTGCAGAACGCCGGCCAGACTTGCTCGGCCGGCAGCCGCCTGCTGGTTGAGCGTCCGGTCTATGACGCGCTGCTCGACCGGCTGGCGTCGGTGTTCGAGTCGCTGCGCGTGGGCCCGTCCGAGCTGGACCTGGAGTGCGGCCCGCTGATCAGCCGCAAGCAGCAGCAGCGCGTGTGGGACTTCGTCTCGGACGCGCAGCACGCCGGCGTGGCGGTGATGGCGCAGGGCCAGATCGTGGCCGAGGCGCCCGAGGCCGGCTACTACCAGGTGCCGATGCTGTTCCGCGACGTGCCGCCGGCGCACCGGCTGGCGCAGGAAGAAGTGTTCGGCCCGCTGCTGGCCGCGATGCCGTTCGACACCGAGGCCGAGGCCATCGCGCTGGCCAACGGCACGCCCTACGGGCTGGTCGCCGGGGTCTGGACCCGCGACGGCGGGCGCCAGCTGCGCCTGGCGCACAAGCTGCGCGCGGGCCAGGTCTTTATCAACAACTACGGCGCCGGCGGCGGCGTCGAACTGCCCTTCGGCGGCAGCGGCCAGTCCGGCTACGGCCGCGAGAAGGGCTTCGAGGCCCTGTACGGATTCACCACACTGAAAACTATCGCCATTCAACATGGGTAACATCAATTTCCTGTCGGTCGCCTTTGCCATCTTCTTTTTCTGGATGGCATGGCATGTGCGGAACAAGCGCGCCACCAACCCTTCCGGCATGCCGCGGCTGCAGGTGTTCAAGCGCAAGTGGGGCGATGTGATGGGCGACCGCGTGCACTGGTGCCTGTATGTGGCGCTGCCGTTCTTGCTGGCGCTGATGATGGTGGCGAATGCAGTGCGGGGACGGGGGCCGTTTTCGCATTGAGGGGACCCAGGCACGTCATCGATAGCGCCTGAACTTGCCAACGCCCGTCGTGATCGCTCCCCTCGCCCGCTTGCGGGAGAGGGGAGCAAACCGGCAGATCTTGAAAGGCTGCAGCAATACCCAAGAACCACAACATCTGGAGACAAGCCATGAGACTCACCAACAAGGTAGCGATCGTCACCGGCGGCGGTTCCGGCTTCGGCGAAGGCATTGCCCACACCTTTGCGCGCGAAGGCGCCAACGTGGTGGTGGCCGACCTGCGCGAGGATGCCGCCGAGCGCGTTGCCGCGGCGATCCGCGACGCCGGCGGGCGTGCCCGCGCGGTGCGCGCCGATGTCTCGCGCGAGGCCGATACCGAGGCCATGCGCGAGGCCGCGCTGGCCACCTTCGGCGACGTTCATATCGTCGTCAACAACGCCGGCACCACCCATCGCAACAAGCCCGTCCTTGAAGTCACCGAGGACGAGTTCGACCGCGTCTACGCCGTCAACGTCAAGAGCATCTACTGGTCGGCGCGCGCCTTTGTCCCGCATTTCCGCCGGCGCGGCGGCGGCGTGTTCGTCAATATCGCCTCCACCGCCGGCATCCGCCCGCGTCCCGGGCTGGTCTGGTACAACGGCAGCAAGGGCGCGGTAATCACCGCCAGCAAGGCCATGGCCGCCGAGCTGGGACCGGACAATATCCGCGTCAACTGCGTCAATCCGGTAATCGGCGCCACCGCGCTGCTCGAAGAATTCATGGGCATGCCCGACACGCCCGAGAACCGCGCGAAGTTCCTCGCCACCATCCCGATGGGCCGCATGTCGACGCCGCAGGACGTGGCCAACGCCTGCCTGTACCTGGCGTCGGACGAAGCCGCCTTTATCACCGGCACCTGCATCGAAGTGGACGGCGGCCGCTGCGTCTGAGACCGCCTCCCACCCGCTTTTCCAGTCGTACGGTAGCTGCAAGAACGCGTCACACAGAAACGCCATTTCCTCAGGAGACAGCATGACAACGACCGCAGTCAACCCGGGCGTCAGCGACGCCGCCTTCGAAGACGCCACCTACCGCAAGGTCAGCTGGCGCCTGGTGCCCTTCCTGCTGCTGTGCTACGTGGTGGCCTACCTGGACCGCGTCAACGTCGGCTTCGCCAAGCTGCAGATGCTGAACGACCTGCAGTTCAGCGAGACCGTCTATGGCCTGGGCGCGGGCATCTTCTTCATCGGCTACTTCCTGTTCGAAGTGCCGAGCAACGTGATCCTGCACAAGGTGGGCGCGCGCATCTGGATCGCGCGCATCATGATCACCTGGGGCGCGATCTCGGCGGCGATGATGTTCGTCACCACGCCGACCATGTTCTACGTGCTGCGCTTCCTGCTGGGCATCGCCGAGGCCGGCTTCTTCCCCGGCATCATCCTGTACCTGACCTACTGGTATCCGGCCAACCGGCGCGGGCGCACCACCACCTTCTTCATGACCGCGATCGCGCTGTCGGGAGTGATCGGCGGGCCGCTGTCGGGCTGGATCATGCAGTCCTTCGACGGCCACAACGGCTGGGCCGGCTGGCAGTGGATGTTCCTGCTCGAAGGGATTCCGTCGATCCTGGTGGGGCTGTGGGTGCTGGCCTACCTCGATGACCGCATCGCCCATGCAAAGTGGCTGACGGCCGAGGAAAAGGCGCTGCTCGAGCGCAATATCGCCAGCGAGAACGCGCACAAGGAAGACCCGCCGGTGCGCACCGTGCTGTCCAGCCCGCGCGTGTGGCTGATGAGCGCGATCTATTTCTGCTTCGTCATGGGCCTGTACGGCGTCAGCTTCTGGCTGCCGACCATCATCAAGCAGACCGGCGTCAAGGGCGCGCTCGATATCGGGCTGCTGACCGCCATTCCCTATGGCTGCGCGGTGATCGGCATGGTGCTGGTGGCCTACAGCGCGGATCGCAGCGGCGAGCGGCGCTGGCATATCGCGCTGCCGGCGCTGGCCGGCGCGCTGGGGCTGCTGCTGTCGGTGCAATGGCACGGCGACACCACGCTGGCGATGGTGGCGCTGACGCTGGCGACGATCGGCATCCTGACCACGCTGCCGCTGTTCTGGAGCCTGCCCACGGCGTTCCTGGCCGGCACCGGCGCGGCCGCGGGCATTGCGCTGATCAACTCGCTGGGCAACCTCGCCGGCTTTCTCAGCCCGTATGCGGTGGGCTGGCTCAAGGACCTGACCCACAGCACGGATTCCGGCATGTATCTGCTGGCCGCGTGCCTGGTGGTCGGCGCGGCGCTGACGCTGTCGGTGCCGAAGCGGCTGGTGGGCCCGAAGTGAAGTCGCGCGCGCGCCGCTTGCCGGCGCGAATGCGCCGTCGGCTGACGCGGATGTAGGACCGCGCCCGGCAGTGTCGCCTGTTCCCTGGCCCTAGCATGGAAAAGAGACACCCGGAGTGATCCCGACGGGGTCCTCCGGGCATCGGATTCCCAAGCTTGCCAAGGAGGCCACGATGCCGCAACTGCCCCCGTTTGCCCCTACCCGTTCGCTGAAGGTTGTCGAAGCGCGCCTGGCACGCCGCTCGCGCGTAAAGCGCCTGGTGCTCGCACTGAGCGCCGGCGTGGTCGCGCTGCTGGCCCTGGTGCCGGCAGCGAGCCATGCGCAGGCACCCGTAGTCGATGCCAATCCCGCGCCGGCAACGCCGGCCGCGACACCCGCACCAGGCACCATGGCACCGACACCGGGCGCGACCACGCCGCCCGCAACGACGGTGCCGCCGGCCGCCACCATGCCTCCCGCCACCCAGCCAGCACCCGGCATAGCGGCGCCCGCCACGGCCGCCCCGCCGCCAACGGCTTCACCGATGCCCGCGCCGACCGGCACGCCGCCCGCGGTGCCCGCCCCGCCGCCCATGGCAGCCCCCGCGCAGCCCAGCCCCCCGCTTACCGTGCCGCCCCCGCCGCCACCGCGTGACGCGATGGTGCAGCGCCAGGCCGGGCCCGTCGCCTATATCTGCGGCGGCGTCGCCGAGGACGAGCAGGTCGCGCTGCAATCGCAGGCGCGCAAGTACAACATGAGCCTGCTGTTCACGCAGGGCGCGCGCGGCGAGTACTTGTCGGATGTCGACGTCAAGCTGATGCGCGGCGGCAAGGAAGTCGCCAGCTTTGTCGCGGACGGGCCGCGCTGCCTGCTGAAGGCGCCGTCGGGCACGTACAACGTGCGCGCGACGTACCAGGGCAGGACCAAGACCATGACGGTCAGTACGAATAGCAAGAATGCGCAGATGCGGTGGTAGCGCTGCTCGACTGTAATACAGTGACGCGCCTTGCATGACCGCCTGGGTACTCCCTCTCCCGCTTGCGGGAGAGGGTTGGGGTGAGGGCCGGGAATGTCGACGAAGTGAAGGCCGTCGCCATTGCCACCGCCCGGCCCTCACACCCGGCCCCTCTCCCGCAAGCGGGAGAGGGGAGCAAAGCCTCAGCCCGCCGGCGTATCCCCCAGCATCTGCCCCACCGACCCCGCCGTCCCCGCCGCCCGCTCGCCCAGCAGCCGGTGCAGCGTCCCCAGCAGTTCATCCTCGTTATAAGGCTTGCCCAGGTACACGTTGACGCCGATTTCCTCGGCATAGCGGCGATGCTTGTCGGCGGTGCGCGAGGTGATCATCACCAGCGGCAGGTGCGCGGTGCGCGCGTCGGAGCGCACGTTGCGGGTCAGGTCGAAGCCGTCCATGTGCGGCATCTCGATATCCACCAGCATCGCGTCCGGCATCACGTCCTGCAGCTGCTTGAGCGCGTCGACGCCGTCGCGCGCCAGCACCACGTGGTAGCCGGCGCGGCCCAGCAGGCGCTGGGTGGCCTTGCGCACGGTCAGCGAATCATCGACCACCATCACGGTGGGCTGCAGCGCCAGGCCCGGCACGGGCTCGGCACTGCCGTCGCCCGCCAGTTCCGCCACCGCGCCCATCTGCGCGACCGGCTGAGTCGGCGTCTGCGGCAGCGCGGGCGGATCCAGCGGGCGTGACTGGCCGCGCTCGCGCACGAAGCGCTGCGCCAGCACCACCGGGTTGTAGATCAGCACGATCTCGCCGTCGCCCAGCGTGGTGGCGCCGGCGATGCCCTCCAGGCGCGCCAGGTGCGGGCCGATGTGCTTGACCACCACTTCGCGGTTGCCGACCACGTCGTCCACATGCACGGCGACGCGCTCGGCGCCGCTGCGCACCACCACCACCGGCGAGTACTTGCGCCCCGCCGTCGCGGCGTTGCCCTGTTCCAGCAGCGCGCCGAAATAGAAGAACGGCACCTCGGCGCCGGCCACGCCCAGGCGGCCGTGGTTGTACGCGTCCAGCAGCGCCGGCGCGCGCAGTTGCTGCACCTGGTCGATCATGCCGCTGGGCACCGCATAGCGGCGCGCGCCCAGCGCGAACACCAGCACCTGCGTGATGGCCGTGGTCAGCGGCAGGTGCACGGTAAAGGTGGTGCCCTGCCCCGGCTGCGACGTTAGCGTGATGCGCCCGCCCAGCGCCACGGTCTCGGCGCGCACCACGTCCATGCCGACGCCGCGGCCGGCCAGTTCGGACACTTCCTGCGCGGTGGAGAAGCCGGGGGTGAAGATCATCTCGGTCAGGCGCGCTTCGCTGGCGTCGTCGTCCGGCGCCAGCAGCCGGCGCTCGACCGCGCGCGCGCGGATGCGCGCCAGGTCGAGCCCGCCGCCGTCATCGATGAAATGCAGCACCACCTCGTTGCCTTCCTGCTGCACCTCCAGCGTCAGCGCGCCGGTGGCAGGCTTGCCCGCGGCGCGGCGCTGCGCAGAGGGCTCGATGCCGTGCGCCACCGCGTTGCGGATCAGGTGCTCGATCGGGCCGGCCATGCGGTCCAGCACCGAGCGGTCGATCTCCACCGTGCCGCCCTTGATCAGCAGCCGCACTTCCTTGCCGGTCTCGGCCGCGGCCTGCCGGGCCACGCGGTACAGGCGCTCGGCCAGCGCGTCGAACTGCACCATGCGCGCCTGCATCAGTCCGCGCTGCAGCCCGCGCGTGAGCCGCGCCTGCGCCGCAAGGTCGCCGGCGGCGCGGTCGAAGCCGCGCTGCAGGTTCTGCTCGACGGTGGCCACGTCGTTGACCGACTCGGCCATCATCCGCGTCAGCTCCTGGAAGCGCGTGAAGCGGTCGAACTCGAGCGGATCGAATTCCTGCTTGTGCTGCGCGTCGGCAATGCGCGACGCCATCTGCGATTCGGCCTGGATCTCGATCTCGCGCAACTGGCCGCGCAGGCGCGCGACGTTGTCGTTCAGTTCGCCCAGGTAGGCGCGCATCGCCTCCAGCTCGCTGTCCAGGCGCGCGCGCGTGGCGCCGACTTCGCCGGCCTCGTTGATCAGCGTGTCGAGCGCGCGCGCCTGCACGCGGACCAGCGCGCGCTGCGGCTCGGCCGGAGCCAGCGCAGGTAGCGGCGCGAGCGGAGCCAGCGCAGCGGCCGGCGGCATCGGCACCATCACGTCGGCCGGCCCCGGCACCGCGGGCAGGTCGCGATCGGGGTCGGACGCGGGCGCTGCTGCCGCGCAAGCGTCGGGCGCTTCAGCGGCTTCAGGCTGCGGCATGGCGGCGTCGGCCGCCTGCAGGGGTTCGGCCAGGCCGTTGACCACATCGGGATCGTCGGCCGGCAGCAGGCGGCCGGCCTGCAAGGCCTCGGCATGCGCGAGGATGCGGTCGTACCAGGCGTAGAGCCGCTCGAACACCTTGGGCGCAACCGGCTGCTGCCCCTGCCCGCGCAGCGTGCTGTCGAGCAGCGTTTCCATCTCGTGCGCGGCCTGCCCCAGCGCCATCGCGCCGGCCATGCGCGCGCTGCCCTTGAGCGTATGCAGCGCGCGCAGCACCAGCCCGCCATGGCGCGCGTCGGCGGGCGCGGCTTCCCAGCCGCGCAACAGCTTGCCCAGCTCGGGCAGCGAGCCCTGCGCCTCTTCCAGGAAGATCTGCACCAGGGCCGGGTCGGCGACGTTGGCAACGTTGGCGTCGGCAGCCGCCGCCTCATGCGCACGCTGCGCCGTCGGCAGCGCGATCACGACCGCGTCATGCGTGGTGGCGGGCGGCGCTGCATCGGCTTCGGCAGCTTCAGCAGCATCGGCAGCAGGCGGCAGCGCCGCTGCATCCTGTGCCGCGGGCGGCAAGCGGCCGAACATCTGCGCCATCGCGTCATCGCTCTCGGCCGGCGGCTGCGGCACGGGTACTGCCACGCGCGGGCGCAGCAGTGCGCGCTCGCCGAACTCGACCAGGCTGCGGCGCAACCCGGCATCGGCCTGCGGCCAGATGCCGGCGGCAAACTGGTGCAGCATACCGCGCATGCGCTCGGCGGCCTGCTCCAGCAGGCGGAAGTCGCCCGCATGCATCGCCACCGGATGCGCGCCCAGCTGCAGCAGCAACGCTTCCAGCGCCTCGGCAATCTCGCGCACCGGCTCCAGGCCCACGGTCGACGCGCTGCCCTGCAGCGTGTGCGCGACCCGCAGCGCCAGCTCGCTCGGGCATGGGTGGGCCTCGTGCCGCCATTCGGAGATATCGGTGGCGAACTGGCGCAGCAGGCCGTCGGCCTCCTGCAGGTAGACGTTGTACAGCGCCAGGCCGATGCGCACCGGGCCGATGACCTTGTAATGGTCGTCCTCGTCCGACAGGCCGCCGGCCAGGCGGAAGGGGATCACGTTGTCGTCGGGCGTGGCGGCGTCGGCGTCGGCGCCGGTATCGGTATCGGTATCCGTGTCCGCGGTGGCGGCGGCCTCCGGCTCCTCGCTCGGCACGTCGTCGCCAGGCACTTCAGGCACTTCAGGCACGTCCGGCGCCAGCGCCATGTCGGCGGCGGCGCCGGCATCGCGCAGCGCTTCGGCGGCGGCGACCAGCGGCGCGATGTCGTGCCAGGCCGCGGCATCGCCGTGCAGCCGCGCGACCCACGCCGACAGCTCGGCATGCGCGCGGCGCAGCAGCGCCAGCAGCGCCGGCGCGGGCTCGCGCGCTTCGGCCAGCCACAGGTTCATCACCTGCTCCACCGCCCACGCCGCTTCGCCGTAGCGATGCAGGCCGACCATGCGGCTCGAGCCCTTGAGCGTATGGAATGCGCGCCGCAGACGGCTGAGCGTGTCGGCATCGCGCAGCGCCTCGACACCGGCGCCGAGGTCGCCGGCGATGCCGGCCAGCACCTCGTCGGCCTCGTTCAGGAAGATGTCGAGCAGTTCCGCATCGATGGCGGCGTGGTCGCCGGCGGCGGGCATCGCCGGCGTGGTTGCGCTGGCCGGCATCGGCGCAGGCTCGGCCGGGATCGCGGCCAGCGCCATCACCATGCGGGCGCCGGCGTCGTCGCTGCCGGCAAGCCAGGCGTTGCACTGCGTGACGGCATCGGTGGCCAGGCGGCGCAGCGCGGCATCGTCGTCGATGGCGGCCTGGTCGGCCAGCGCCTGCAGCGCGGCACGCAGCCGCTGCACTGCCGGCGCATCGGCGCTGGCACCGGCGCGCAGCGCTTCGTCGGCGGCGGCGCGCGCGGCGGCCAGCGGATCCTGCGGCGCCTGCGCTTCGCTCGCGTCTGCGGCATCCGGCAATGCGTCCGCGCGGCGCACGCGGCCGAATTCGACGGCATCGGCGAACGCGTGGACCGCGCCCAGCTCCGCCGCCACCGTGCGCAGCAGCGCCGCGCGCGCGCCGGCGTCGGCGAGCTCGCCCGCATCGGCAAGCCGCGCCGCGACGCCCTGCACCGCCGCGCTGGCCTGCGCCGCTTCGCCGGCCAGCGCCGCCGGCAGTGCGCAGGAGCCCTGCAGCTGCGCCAGCGTTGCCTGCAGCGCGGCGAAGGCCTGGCGCGCGTCGCGCAGGTGCGCGGCGCCGTCGGCGCGCGCCGCATTGCGGTCGTAGCTGTCGAGCCAGGACTCGCCACTGTCGAGCTGGGCGCGCAGTTGCGCCACGGCTTCGCTGCGCAGCGCCTGCGCGCGCGCCTCGTCGACCATGCGCGCCAGCCAGGCCGGCGCGGCGGCGGCAGGGTCGGCCAGGCTGGCGGCGAGCGCGTCGCACTGCGCGGCAAAGCGCGCCGCGGCCGGATGGGCGGACTGCCCGTGCACGCGCCACGGCAGCGCCAGCGCGCGCGACAGGAACAGCGCGATGCCGGCGGCGCCCAGCGCATCGCCGGCGCCGCGCTCGCGCCCCGGCATCGCGGCCCGCGCCAGGCAACGCTGCAGCGGCGGCTGCGCCAGCGGCAGCGCCGCCTCGGCCAGCGCGGCCAGCGCGATTTCCCAGGCGGCCTGGTCGGCCGCCGCGGCGCGTTCCAGCCCGGCCGCGGCCTGCTGCAGGTTGCGCGTGTCGATGGGGTCGAGCCAGCCGTAGTAGCGCCGGCGGAAATCGGCATTGGCCTGCGCATGCGCGCCATCGAGGCGGAACGCCGCCAGCGTGCGCGCGATATCGGCGCGCAGCGACACCGCGTCGTTGTCGCTGTCGTTGGCGCTATCGTTGCCACCCTCGCCCAGCCCGGTGCAGACCAGCAGGAACACCGCATCGTTCAGCAGCGCCTGCGGCACCCGCACATGGCCCTGCTGGTACTGGCGCAGCAACAGGTTGACGCGGCCGGCCAGGCGCTTGGCCAGCAGGTCCGACGGCAGCAGGCCCAGCGCCAGCGCACGGCACACCAGCCCCAGCACATGCCAGACGCCGCGGTCGGGATGGTCGGCGGCGCGGCGCGCATCCTGTTCGTTGGCGCGCAGTTCCTCCAGCGCCGCGTGCAGCGGCAGCCAGGCCTCGCGCAGCAGCGCCGCGTCGGCGCACGGCGCGGGCAGGCGCAGCGCCTTGAGCAGGGCCGATTCGAACTGCTGGCGCGCGCGCGTGACGGCTGCCGGCCCCTTGGCCGGCAGCAGCATGCCGGGCAGCATCTGCAGTTCGTCGAGCCAAAGGTCGGCGGGATGCACGCGTTCCTCGCCCAATCGGGCCAGCACGGCCGCATAGGGCTGGAACAGGCGCAGCGGGGCTTCGTCGTCGCCGGCCATCAGGTCGTCGACGTATTCGGCCAGTGCCTGCACGCCGGCGCGGAATACCGCCAGCGCCTCGGGGTCGGCGGCGACGGCGCCGGCGTCGATGGCGTCGAGCAGGCGGCGCAGTGCCTGGCAATACGGATCGGTGCCGCGCAGCCCGACGATATGCACGGCGCCGGCGGCCTGGTGCAGGTGCTGGCCGGCCAGCCGCAGCGAGGTGGTGTCGCGCGCGCCCAGCGCCTCGGGCGCCTGGCGCACTTCATCGACATAGTGGCCCAGCTCCGCGGCGGCCTCTTCCAGCGCGCTGCGCAGGCTGGGCGCCAGCCACGCCAGGCCGGACAGGTCGCGCGCGGCGCCGCCTTCGGGCGACGGCTGCGCGCCGGCCGGCAACGGTGCGGGTTCGGGTTCGGGCAAGGCGCCGGCCGGCACACCGGCTGCGGCAGCGTCGCGCGGGACGGGAAGATTCAGGGACATGACGGCTTCCAGTGCGGCGCCGGCACGGCAGCCGCGGGCCGCCCGCCGCAACGGGCGGCGGGCGCGGAGTTGGCATAAGGCGCGGGGAAGCGGTGCGCGGAAGCGGTCGCAGGCGTCATCCGGCCACTCAGGCGATCTTGAAGCGCGACACCGAGTTGCGCAGTTCCTCGCTCAGCAGCGTCAGCTGGCGCACCGATTGCGCGGTCTGGCGCGTGCCGGTGGTGGTCTGCTCGGTGACCTGCAGGATGCGTTCGATATGGCGCGCCACGGTGGTGGCGAGGTCGGCCTCGTGCGAGGTGGACTGCGAGATCTGTTCGATCAGTTCGGCGAGCTGGCGCGACACGCGCCCGATCTCGACCAGCGCGGCACCGGCGTTGTCCGACAGCCGCGCGCCCTCCACCACGCCCTGGGTGCTGCGCTCCATCGCGTGCACCGCGTCCTGGGTATCGGTCTGGATGGTGCGGATCAGCGCGCCGATCTGCTTGGTGGCCTCGCCCGAGCGCTCGGCGAGGCGCTGCACTTCTTCGGCCACCACCGAGAAGCCGCGCCCGGCCTCGCCGGCCGACGCCGCCTGGATGGCGGCGTTCAGCGCCAGCACGTTGGTCTGCTCGGTAATGTCCGAGATCAGCTCGACGATTTCACCGATCTCCTGCGACGACTCGCCCAGCCGCTTGATGCGCTTGGAGGTCTCCTGGATCTGCTCGCGGATGTCGTTCATGCCGGCAATGGCGTTCTGCACCGCCTGCTGGCCCTGTTCCGCCGCCGACAGCGAAGCGCGCGCGACGTTGGCGGACTCGGCCGCGCCGCGCGACACCTGCGTGATGCGGTCGGCCATCTCCACCACCGACTCGCCGGTCTGGCGGATCTGGCGCGACTGCTCTTCGGTGGTCGACACCAGCTGGGTCGAGGTGGACTGCACCTGCCCCGACGCCTGCGTCACCTCGCCCGCGGTCTGCTGCACCCGGCCGACCAGCTCGCGCAGCTCTTCCACGGTGTAGTTGACCGAGTCGGCAATCGCGCCGGTGATGTCCTCGGTCACGGTGGCCTGGCGCGTCAGGTCGCCGTCGGCGATGTCCTGCAGCTCGTTCATCAGCTGCAAAATGGCCTTCTGGGTGTTGTCGTTGTTGCGTTTTTCGTCGAGCCGGCGGGCCTCGGCCTCGCGCTCGCGCGCTTCGGCTTCCAGCGCGCGCATGCGCGAATCGCGCAGGTACAGCGCCGCCAGGCCGACCAGGCACAGCAGCGTCAGCGCCGCCGACACCACGGTCGCGCCCAGCGTCACCGGGCGCACCCGCGCCGACTGCGCGTAGGCGCGCTGCAGCGCCGAGAGCTCGGCGCGCAGCGCCTCGTTGTCATTGAAGATCTGCTGCTGCGCGCGCTTGGCGGCGATCAGGCCGGGCAGGTTCTGCAGGATGGTCTGGGTGGTCTTCTGCACCGCCTCGAAGCGCTGCGACAGCTGCTGCAGGTAGCCGCGCGTCTCTTCGTCGGCGGCGGCGGACAGCCGCAGCGCCTCGCTGCCGTTGAGCAGGCCGTCCAGGGTCTCGCGGAAGGTATTGGTGTCCTTGCCCAGCAGGAACGCGGTCTCGGGGTTGACGCCTTCGCCGGCCAGGAACTCGTTCAGGTTCTTGCCCAGGCGCTGGGTCAGCATCACCAGCTGCGCCGAGGCCGCCACCTCGCGCGCATTGGCGCCGGACTGCAGCTTGATCGCCGCCACCTGTTCGGCGGCTTCGAGCAGCTCGGGGTTGGACGCGTTGAAGATCTGCAGGGTCTGGCCGATGGTGGTCAGCACCGGCTGCTGCGCCAGCACGTCGGCGGCGCTTTTCTCGGAACGCTGCCATGACGCCATGGCGGCCTCCAGCAGCGGTTCGGCCGCGCCGGTGGTGGCGCGCACGCGCTTTTCGTCGCTGCCCTGCTGCAGCGCCTTCAGGTCGCCCGACAGCGCGTCCCTGGACTGGCGCAGCTGGGTGAAGGCCTGCGCATTGCCCAGCAGCGCCACCGGCACCGCCTTGCCCAGGCGCTGCGAGTGCATCAGCATGTCGCCGGCCACCTCGATCTGCGCGGCGGCATTGTTGGCGATGCGGTTGTCCAGGTAGACCGAGCCCAGCAGCGCCACCAGCGACACCACCACGCCCACGGTCAGCAGCCGCTGCTGCGACGTGAACGGCATGCGCCCGAGCCAGCGGCCCACGTGCTCCAGCGGCGTCGCGCCCAGCCCCGCGGCGGGCGGCAGCGGCGCGGGTTCGGGGCCGCCGGCATAGGCCAGGCCCGTCCCGTCCAGGCCATCCGCAAGGCCGGTGGCAGCGTCGGCGGCCGGCGTGCGCCGGCCCAGGCTGAATTTCTTGAAACCCATGGCACCCTCTTTTCGTTTTATCGTTGTCATGCCCGGCGGCTAGTGCCGGGTGCGGCAGGCGCTGGCCTGCGCGCCGTCATTGTCTGTGCCTGGCGTGACCGGCGCGTGTGCGCGCGTGTGGTCAGGCGGCGGCCCGGCCGGCCTGCAGGAAGGCGGGCGCGTCCAGCAGCGCGCGCACGTCCAGCACCTGCCAGTCGCGGCCCTCGCGGTCGGCATAGCGCTGCCCTTCCCAGGGCGGGGCCGCGCCCGGGCCGGGGGCGGCGGCATCGCCGTGCGGCAAACCCAGGTCCGCCGCATGGCGCAGGCCGGCCACGCGCGTGGCCAGGATCGCGCAGGCGCGCTCCGCGTCGCGCGACAGCACCACGATCTTGCTGCCCGGCTGCAACGGCGTTGGCGCGCCGCCGCAGAACAGGCTGAAATCGATCACGCCCAGCAGGCTGCCGCGCGCGTTGACCAGGCCGCTGTACCACGGCTGCGTCAGCGGCACGGGGCTGGGCTGGCGCATGTCCAGCACCTCGCCGGCATCGGCCAGCGGCAGCAGCCAGTGGCGCGCGCCGACCTGCAGCGCCAGGTAGCTGTCGGCGGCCGGCAGGCTGCGCGCCTCGCGCAGGCGCCGGGCCAGCATGGCCTGGTAGTCCTGCAGGCGCGTGTGGCGGGCGCGAAGGTCTTGGCGTGGCGCGTTCATGGCGGTCCCCGGAACAGGTGGCAGTGGCTTGCCGTGCGGCCCGCGCTGGCGGCTCAGTGCGCCAGCGCGGCGATCTTGCCCAGCAGCTCTTCGCCGTCGACGGGCTTGACGATGTAGTCGGACGCGCCCTGGCGCATGCCCCAGATGCGGTCGGTGTCCAGGCCCTTGCTGGTGCACATGATCACGGGGATGTCCTTGAAGCGGTCGTCGCGCTTGATCGCGCGGGTGGCCTGGTAGCCGTTCTGGCCGGGCATTACCACGTCCATCAGGATCAGGTCGAAGGCTTCGGCCTGCAGGCGGGCGAAGGCCTGCTCGCTGTTGCTGGCGACCGCGACCTTGAAGCCGCGCTTGCCGAGCAGGTCGGACATGAACAGCGCTTCGGTCGGGGAGTCGTCGACGATCAGGATCTTGTGAATGGCGGTCATGAGGTTTTCCTTCGATTCGTACACGGCGTGCCTGCCGCTCAGGCGGGCAACGCCTCGCCCGCGGGCCGGCATGGCAGGCAGGCCTGCACGGCCTGCAGCAGCGCGTCACGGGTGAATGGCTTGGCAAGGTGGTCATGCGCGCCGACCAGGCGGCCGCGCGAGCGGTCGAACACGCCGTCGCGCGAGGACAGCATGATCACGGGAATGGCGTGGAAGCGCGGGCTCTTCTTGATCAGCGAGCAGGTCTGGTAGCCGTCCAGCCGGGGCATCAGGATGTCGCAGAAGACCAGGTCGGGGTGCAGCTCGCCCACCTTGGCCAGTGCCTCGAAGCCGTCCTCGGCCAGCGTCACCTGGTAGCCGGCCTGCGCCAGGAAGATTTCCGCGGTACGGCGGATGGTGCTGGAATCGTCGATGACCAGCACCTTGCGGCGCGGCTGCGAAGCGGTTTCAGGCGTGATGATGTCCGGCGCGGTACCCGGAACAGGAACGCCAGGCGCCACACCCTGGGCGCCGGCGGTATTGACCCGCTGGTTGTCTTCTAATTGAGCGACCCGCATGTTGTTCCCGCGACCAGCGGCTCCTGGCGGAGCGCCGGCAAGCACCAGAGAACACCCGTGCGGAGCAACGCGACCCATGCGCGCCCCGACGGACCCCCGAAAATTCTTCTTATTTCCCTTCCAAGGCCGGGCTGAGCCCGGCAGCGGCGATGCGTGATCCCCGCATCGGCCCGCCGTCCTCCCCACCAAAGGCGGATGGACGGCCAGTCATTTTGCAACAGAGTGTGACAAGACGCCGGGGGGCCGTCAATCCGGTGCGGCCAGCCCCCGGCGGCGTTCTGTCGCATCGGCGCGACGCGCGCGCCTGCCGTATCGTTGTTCTTCTGGATAGAGGCCGCTCAGATCGCGACCATCTCGAAATCTTCCTTGCGCGCGCCGCATTCCGGGCAGGTCCAGTTGATCGGCACGTCTTCCCAGCGGGTGCCGGGGGCGATGCCGTCTTCCGGCGCGCCTGCGGCTTCGTCGTAGATCCAGCCGCAGATCAGGCACATCCAAGTCTTGTATTCCATAACAGGCTCTGGCCACTCTCCATTAAAATCCAGCGCAGATGGTACCGAAACCGTGCCGCCGGCGCCAGCCGGACGCGGCCGGAATCGGGCCAGTTCCGCCGTGTTCGCACCCGATAGCGCCTTGTTAGCGCACGATTGGCGGGCAATTGCAGCGAACTTCCGCTGTTTTTGCCGCATGTCAAAGGCATGCGCCAGGCCCGCCGAGCACGATCCCTGCAGTCCAGTCCTCACCTCAACGCCATGTCCCGTAATCAGCAGCTTTTCGACCGCGCCCAGCAGACCATTCCCGGGGGCGTCAATTCGCCCGTGCGCGCCTTCCGTTCGGTGGGCGGCACGCCGCGCTTCATCACGCGCGCCGAGGGCGCATATATGTGGGACGCGGACGGCCAGCGCTATATCGACTACATCGGCTCGTGGGGCCCGATGATCGTCGGCCACGCGCATCCGGAGGTGGTGCGCGCGGTCCAGGACACCGCCGCGCACAGCTTCTCGTTCGGCGCCCCGACCGAGGCCGAGATCACCATGGCCGAGGAAATCTGCAAGCTGGTGCCGTCGATCGAGCAGGTGCGCCTGGTCTCCTCCGGCACCGAAGCCACCATGAGCGCGCTGCGCCTGGCGCGCGGCTTTACCGGCCGCGACCTGATCATCAAGTTCGAAGGCTGCTACCACGGCCACGCCGACAGCCTGCTGGTCAAGGCCGGCTCGGGCCTGCTGACCTTTGCCGACACCACCCGCAACGCGCCGTCGTCGGCCGGCGTGCCGGCCGACGTGACGCGCCACACCATGGTGCTGGAGTACAACAACGTCGAGCAGCTGGAGCAGGCCTTCGCCAAGCATGCCGGCGAGATCGCCGCGGTGATCGTCGAGCCGGTGGCCGGCAACATGAACCTGGTGCGCGCCACCGACGCCTTCCTGCAGGCGATGCGCGAACTGTGCACGCGCGACGGCGCGGTGCTGCTCTTCGACGAAGTCATGACCGGCTTCCGCGTGGCGCTGGGCGGCGCGCAGGCGCACTACGGCATCCGCCCCGACATGACCTGCCTGGGCAAGGTCATTGGCGGCGGCATGCCGGCGGCGGCCTTCGGCGGACGGCGCGACATCATGGCCAGCCTGGCGCCGCTGGGCGGCGTGTACCAGGCCGGCACGCTGTCCGGCAACCCGCTGGCGGTGGCGGCGGGCCTGACCACGCTCAAGCTGATCCAGGCGCCCGGCTTCCATGACCGCCTGGCCGCGCAGACGCGCAAGCTGGCCGACGGCCTGGCCGAAGCCGCCCGGGCGGCCGGCGTGCCGTTCGCCGCGGATGCGGTCGGCGGCATGTTCGGGCTCTATTTCCGCGACGGCGTGCCCGGCAGCTTCGCCGAAGTCACCCAGAGCGACACCGCCCGCTTCAACCGCTTCTTCCACGCCATGCTGGACCACGGCGTCTACCTGGCGCCTTCGGCCTTCGAAGCCGGCTTCGTCTCCGCGCAGCACGACGACGCCATCCTCGACGCCACCTTCGACGCCGCGCGCAAGGCTTTCGCGGCCTGCTGAGCGCCCCGCGGGCCGATGGGCCGGCGGCGCGACGTTGCGCCGGCGGCCCACGCGTGACGGCAAGGGCGGTGCGCTACACTTCAAGTTCGTCCAACCGCCGGAGCCTCCGATGCGCGCATCCTCGTCCTCTTCGCTGCCCACCCGCTCGCCGCTGTCCGTGTTGCGCTGGCTGGTGCTGGCGGTCATGGCCAGCCTGCTGTCCGCCTGCGGCTACAACGACTTCCAGGCCCAGGACGAGGCGGTCAAGGCAGCCTGGGGCGAAGTCATCAACCAGTACCAGCGCCGCGCCGACCTGATCCCCAACCTGGTCAACACCGTCAAGGGCTACGCCTCGCACGAGCGCGAGACCCTCGAGGCCGTGACCAAGGCGCGCGCCGCCGCCACCAGCATCCAGGTCTCGCCCGAGACCCTGAACGACCCGGAAGCCTTCAAGCGCTTCCAGCAGGCGCAGGGCGAACTGTCCGGCGCGCTGTCGCGGCTCTTGGCGGTGTCCGAGAACTACCCGCAGCTCAAGGCCGATGCCTCGTTCCGCGACCTGCAATCGCAGCTCGAGGGCACCGAGAACCGCATCACCGTGGCCCGCCAGCGCTATATCGCCGCGGTGCAGCAGTACAACGTGCTGGCGCGCAGCTTCCCGACCAACCTGACGGCGATGATCTTCAAGTACCCGGTCAAGCCCTCGTTCACCGTGGAAAACGAGAAGGCCATCTCCACGCCGCCCGCAGTCAAGTTCTGACGGGATGGCAGCGATGCGCCACCCCTGGCGTTGGTGCGCCCGGCACGGCTGGCTGGCCGCCGTCCTGCTGTGGCTGGCGGCGCTGCTGGGCAGCCCGGCGCTGGCCGCCGACGGCTTCGTCGCGGTGCCGCCGCTGACCCAGCGCGTCACCGACCTGACCAACACGCTGACGCCGCAGCAGCGCGGCGCGCTGGAAAACGTGCTGGCCGAATACGAGCAGCAGCGCGGCAGCCAGATCTTCGTGCTCATGGTGCCCACCACCGATCCGGAACCGATCGACGCCTACAGCATCCGCGTGGCCGACGCCTGGCGCGCCGGGCGCCAGGGCATCGACGACGGCGTGATCGTGCTGATCGCCAAGGACAACCCGCCCGGCCTGCGCAAGATGCGGCTGGAGGTGGGCCGCGGCGTGCAGGGCTCGCTGACCGACGCCATGTCCAAGCGCATCCTGCAGGACGTGATGGCGCCCCACTTCCGCCAGAACGATTTCTACGGCGGGCTGGCGGCCGGCATCTCGGCGATCCAGGCCACCATCGACAAGGAAGGCCTGGCCGCGCCGCAGCGCAAGGCGCAGCAGGCCTCGGCGCTGGACCAGTGGCTGCCGGCGCTGCTGCCGCTGGCGATCATCGTGTTCTTCTTCCTGAGCGCCATCCTGCGCCGGCGCGGGCCGCAGATCGTCACCACCCGGCGCGGCCGCGACGTGATCGCCGGCGGCCTTGGCGGCCTGGGCGGCTACACCATCGGGCAGGACTGGGGCCGGCGCAGCGGCGGCTGGGGCGGCGGCTGGGGCGGCGGCGGTGACAGCGGCGGCTTTGGTGGCGGCGGTGGCTTTGGCGGCGGGGGCGGCGGCGGCTTCGACGGCGGCGGCGCGTCCGGCAACTGGTGACAGCACGAGGAACGACGACCATGCCGCATCTCAAGCGCGCCCTGCACCATATCGCCACCACCGCCGGCACCACGCGCAAGCTGTTTCCGCCGGAAGCGCAGCAGCAGCTGCACCATGCCGTGCACGCCGGCGAATCCAGCCACCGCGGCGAGATCCGCGTGGTGATCGAAGCCAGCCTGCCGGTAGGCGACGCCTGGGCCGGCGTCACGCCGCGCGAGCGCGCGCGCTTCCTGTTCGGCGCGCTCGAAGTCTGGAACACCGCCGACAAGACCGGCGTGCTGCTCTACATCAACCTGGCCGACCACGCCGTCGAGCTGCTGGCCGACCGCGGCATCGACGCCAGCGTGGGCCCGGCCACCTGGCGCGAGCTGTGCGACGAACTGGCGCAGGGGCTGCGGCAAGACCTGTCGGTGCGGCCGGTGCTGGCCACGGTGGCGCGCATCCATGCGCTGCTGGCCACGCACTTTCCGTCGGATGGCGGGCATAACCCGAACGAGCTGGACGATCGGCCGGTGTTCCTGTAACCGGACCCGCCAGGTTCAGCGGGCGGCCGCCGCCTCGCGGCGCGCGCGCCGCCCGCCGATCGCATACCACACCGCCGCCAGCCCCTGCAGCGCCACCAGCCCGGCCCATGCCGCCAGGTGCGCCGCCTTGGGGTAGTGGCCGCCGGTGGCGGGCCACAGGTCCAGAACGAAGCCGACGCCCACCTGGCACGCAAAGGTCGACAGGAACACGGTCAGCGTCAGCGCCGTGGTGGCGCGGCCGATCAGCGCATCCGGAAAGCTCCGCGCCAGCACCGCATAGGTCAGGATGCCGCTGGAGCCGAACACACCGTACGCGGCCCACAGCAGCACCGGCGGCAGCGGCACCTGCGCCATCAGCAGCAGCTGGACCACGATAAAGCCGGTCATGCCGATGCCGGCAAAGGCATACAGGCTCACGCCCAGGCGTTCCAGGTGGCGCGCGGCCCAGCCCGAGCCGACGCAGCCGGCCATCATGGCGAAGCCGATCACCGACACCAGCCGCGCGCCGGTGCCCGCATCGTAGCCGGACACATCGCGCAGGAAGGCGCCAACCCACAGCGTCTGCACCGCCAGGAATACGCCCTGGTTGAGCAGCGTCAGCGGCACCACGCGCCAGAAGCGCTCGCTGCCCAGGATCTGGCGCGTGCCGCGCAGCTGCTCGCGCAGGCTTTCCTTGCCGACGCGGGGCTTGTCGGGCGCGCCGAACCAAAGCAGCGCCGCCATCGCCAACGACACGCAAGCGAGGCCGATGCTGATCGTGCGCCAGTCGGTGAACGACAGCAGCCAAGTCAGCGGCGTACCGACGAGCACTGCACCAAGGCCGCCGATGGCCATCACCACGCCGTTCAGCAACGGCATGCGCGACAGCGGGAACCACATCGACAGTGCCTGGATCGCGGCACCCAGGCATACCGACACGCCGACCCCGATCAGCAGCCGGCCGGCGGCCAGCCCGGCCATGCCGGGCGCCAGCGCAAACACCAGCGAGCCGGCCACCGCCACCAGCAGCATCGCCGCCTCGGTGCGGCGCGGGCCGTAGCGGTCCAGCAGGATACCCGCCGGCAGCTGGGCGCAGGCAAAGCCAAGGAAGTAGAAGCTGGTGAGCAGGCCCAGGTCGCCGGCATTGAGGCCGAGTTCGCGCGTCAGGTGCGGGGCGAAGCCCAGGTTGACGCCGCGGAACACATAGGACACCAGGAAGCCCAGCGAGAACACGGCCAGCACGCGCCAGCGGGCGCCGGCCGCGGCACCGGCGGCCGGTTGCGCATGCGAGGGCTGCGAGGATGCGGAAGACAAGTTGGAAGTCGAAGTCGTCATGATGGCCTGCATTGTCTTCCCCATCCCGGTGCAAAGCCAACGAAAGATACCCGCGGCAATTGTGAGTAGAATTTGACGGCCATGGCCAAAGCCCCCGCCAGACCCGCCCAAGCTCGCGCCCAAGGTCGCGCCCGACACCCCGTCCACCTGCCGCCGCTGCAAGCGCTGCGCGCACTGGAGGCCGCCGCGCGCCACCGCAGCTTCTCGCGCGCGGCCGAGGAACTGGCGCTGACCCACAGCGCCATCAGCCACCATGTCCGCGCGCTGGAAACCAGCCTCGGCACCAAGCTGTTCCAGCGCAGCGGCAGCCAGATGGTGCCCACCAGCGTGGGCGCGCGGCTGGCCGAACAGGTGCGCGGCGCGCTCGACGGCATCGAAAGCGCGCTGCGCGAGGCCGGCAACAGCGCCGCGCCGCCGGTAATCCGGCTGCAGGTCAGCGTGATGGCCGACCTCGCCAATGCCTGGCTGATCCGGCGCCTGCCCAGCCTGCACGCGCAGGTGCCGTCGCTGGACCTGCACCTGCGCCTGCACGCGGAGATCACGCCGCCGGACCCGTACAGCGTCGATGTCGGCATCTGGCACCAGCGCATCGACCTGCCCGGCTTCGAGTGCCACAACCTGATCGAAGACCATGTGATCGCGGTGGCCAGCCCGGCGCTGCTGGCGCGCTACCCCGGCTTTACGCTGGCCGACGTGCCGCGCCTGCCGATGCTGCGCTTTGCCCTGCGCCCCTGGCGCGACTGGCTGGAAGCCGCCGGCCTGCCCGGCGACGAACCCGAGCGCGGCCCGATCTTCCAGGATGCGGGCCTGATGCTGCAGTCCGCCGTGGCCGGGCTGGGCGTGGCCACGGCGCGCGCGCAGCTGGCGCACGACTACCTGGCCAGCGGCGAGCTGGTGCAGATCGGTGCCACCCGGATCCCGTCGAGCCTGCACTACTGGGTGACCTGGCGCGAAGGCAACCCGCGCGAGAAAGCGATCCAGCAGTTCCATGCCTGGCTGCAGGAACAGGTGCGGCAGGAAGGCGCGCGGGCGACTACCGTCGACGCCGGCAATGCCGGGCGGTTTCATCCGTGAAATTGTTTGGCGCGGCGATGTTGGCAATACGAATCATTTTCGTCTAGCGCCGCAAAATCAAGGGCTTGAGGGTCGCCCGGGCCGTACCGCCACGCGCCATGCCAAGGCGCCGCAACCCCGTGTTCACGATGTGCGAGTTTCACGGATGCAACCATTCGCATCGGCATGCCCGCCACACTGAAAAACTTACCCGCCCCATCCAAACAGATGAGAAGCGGCTGAGGGCCACAGCCGCGCTTCGTGCGAAAGCCTGTCAACGCGCCGATTGTCTTCATCCCGCCGCCGCTGCGACGGTGCGCGCGACACCAAATGGCTGAGGTTTCCGGCGGCGTCAATGTCAGCGAAAGATGTATGCAGTTCAAATCCTTGTATCGGAAACGAAACTGTTTCGAAGGACAGCGACGTGCAGTATCGGAGCCCCCCATCGCCGGCGTTGCCGGTTTTGCACTCCCTCATTCAGGTAGGTGTGGCAAACGATAAATGCCTTGCCGTCCACCGGGACCGGCATTGCTGTGCCCGATACGTACCTTTGCCCAGGGAAGTTTTTTTGCAATGCAATATAAAAAAGCCGCGCGACGTAACAAGGGCGGAACGTTTTGCATCGCCCGTGGGCCGGGGAGCGCCCACCCCAAAATTGCTTTCCCTTTCCTTTCAACGGCTTAGACCTCTCTGGCACATTCGTCGCAGATATGTCGGCGCGAACAGAAGCCCGGCACAAAGGGGAAGTCTGGAACGAGAGCGGCAAACAACTGGCACGCGTTCGCCGAGGATCAGTTTCAGGACGACCCCGCAACCCAGGGCGGGAATTGGACTGGCGCTGTAAGCGGGGGCCACGCGGCAGGAACTGGCCCGCATCGGCACCGGCCACGGCCTGGGCGTCGACAAGACAAGGCGGAGGTCATTCAGGACACGGGCCGCGAGCGCAAGCAAGCGGTCCGTGCAACCTGGATTGCTGCGGCATGCCGGCCAATCCGGCGTCTCGCAGGCAGCAAGCGGACGGGCCGGCATGCCGGTGCGCCCGGATAAGAACGGGGTGGACAACAGAAATTGGGGAGCGCGCCGCGCGCATCGGCATGATGCGCCGGCGCAAGCCTTAGAGCCAACGGAGCGAGCGGCCGGCCATGCCGGCCGCCAGTTCCGCTAAAAACAAAAATCCGGGGAAATATCATGAGCGCGTACGCCAACCGCCCGCTGCTGTACCTGTCGCAGCACCACGACGCCTCGCTGTGCCGGCTGTTCGCCCAGCGTGGCTGGAAAATCAGTTTCGCATCGAACCTGCAGGACCTGCACGCGCTGCCTCCAGGCAACCAGCCGCTGGCCGCGCTGCTGGACCTGCAAGGCGGTTTCGGCGATGCCGAACTGGAGGCGTTCGAGCCGTGGCTGGCGCAGCGGCACATCGGCTGGATCGGCATCGTCGCCGGCGAGCATGCGCTGAGCGAAAGCGCGCGCCGGCTGCTCGGCCTGTACTTCGTCGACTACCACACCGCCCCGCTCGAGCACCCGCGCCTGGCCGAGGCCCTGGGGCATGCGCTGGGCATGGCCCGGCTGCGGCCCGGCGCACAGCACGAGCCCGCGCGCACAGGCCGTCCCGATGGCATGATCGGCAGCTGCCCGGCGATGCAATCGCTGTTCCGCGGCATCGAGAAGGTGTCGCGCTGGGATACGCCGGTGCTGATCTCGGGCGAGTCCGGCACCGGCAAGGAACTCGCCGCGCAGGCCATCCACCGCGCCTCGGTGCGGGCGTCGCGCCCGTTCATCGCGGTCAACTGCGCGGCGATCCCGCCCACGCTGCTGATGTCCGAGCTGTTCGGCTATGAGCGCGGCGCGTTCACCGGCGCCACCAAGCGCAAGCCCGGCCGCATCGAGATGGCGCAGGGCGGCACGCTGTTTCTCGATGAAATCGGCGACATGCCGATCGAAAGCCAGACCAGCCTGCTGCGCTTCCTGGAGACCGGTCGCATCGAGCGGCTGGGCGGCACCGAGTCGGTCGAAGTCGATGTGCGCATCATCTCCGCTACCCATGTCGACCTGGAAGCCGCGATCGCCGCCGAGCGCTTCCGCGGCGACCTGTACCACCGGCTGTGCGTGCTGCGCGTGCGCCAGCCCCCGCTGCGCGAGCGCGGCAGCGACATCCTGCTGATCGCCGAACATGTGCTGGAGACCGTGCGCAAGCAGTCGCCGGCGCGCATCCGCGGCTTCTCGCCGATGGCGCTGCGCGCAATCCAGCTGCATACCTGGCCCGGCAACGTGCGCGAGCTGATCAACCGCATCCGCCACGCCGCCGCGATGTGCGAAGACGGCGTGATCCAGCCCGAAGACCTGGAACTGGCCGCGCCCGCGGACGAGCGCCCGCTGACGCTCGCCGCGATCCGCGAGGCCGCCGAACAGAACGCCATCGTCGAAGCGCTGCAGCGCCACCATGAACGGCTGATCGACGTGGCCGCCGAACTGGGGATCTCGCGGGTGACGTTGTTCCGGTTGATGCGGGATTACAAGCTGCAGGTGAAGAAGGGAGACCTGGGGTTGATCTGCGTGCAGGGCTGACACCGCGACGCTTGCCACTGAAGGATCGCCCCATGTCCCCTGACGCCTACCTCGAAATGGCCGACACCGAGGCCAGCCACTGGTGGTTCCGTGGCCGGCGCGAGATCGTCGCCACCATCCTCTGCGGCCTGGCCTTGCCGCGCCATGCGGCTATCCTCGAGATCGGCGCGGGCACCGGCGGCAACCTGGCGATGCTGTCGCAGTTCGGCAAGGTCAGCGCGGTGGAAATGGACGGCACCGCGCTGCGCCTGGCTCGCGAGAAAACCGCTGACGCCTATGACCTTCGCCACGGCAAGTGCCCCGACCAGATGCCGTTCGCCGAGCGCAGCTTCGACCTGGTCTGCCTGCTCGACTGCCTCGAGCACATCGCCGACGATGCCGGCTCGCTCGACTGCGCCGCCAGGCTGCTGAAGGCGGGCGGCGCGGTCTTCATCACCGTGCCCGCGTACCAGTGGCTGTGGAGCGCGCACGACGTGTTCCTGCATCACCAGCGCCGCTACAGCAAGGGTTCGCTGCACGCACTGGCCAGCCGCTGCGGCCTGCGCGTGGAACGGATGTCGTACTTCAATACGATGCTGTTCCCGCTCGCAGTCGCCGCGCGCATCGGCGACCGCTTGCGCGGCAGCCGCCACGCAAGCGGCGCCGCCGTCCCGCCCGCACCGGTCAACGGCGCGCTGCACCGCGTGTTCCGCACCGAGCGCCACTGGCTTGCGCACGGCTCGCTGCCGTTCGGCATTTCGCTGATGGCAGTGCTGCGCGCATCGTGAACGCCAGCGGCACCGCAGCCGGGCTGCGCCGGTTCACGCGCTTCCTGGTTTCCGGCGCGACCTCGACCGGGGTGCATGTCGCCATCACGGCAACGCTGGTGAGCGCGAGCGGGGCCTCGCCCGTAGCGGCCAACTGCGTCGCCTTTCTCTGCGCGACGGCATGCTCGTACCTGCTCAACACTCTGTGGAGCTTTTCGTCGCGCCTGCACAGCCGCACCCTGTGGCGCTTTGCCGGGGTCTCGCTGCTGGGGCTGGTGCTGACCATGGGTATCGCGTGGACGGCGCAGCGGCTCGGGGCCAGCTACTGGACCGGGCTGGCTGGCGTGGTGCTGACCGTGCCGGTGTTCACCTACCTGCTCCACCGCACCTGGACCTACCGCGATTGATGCGCGGCAGGGCCTTGGAGACGGCAAACCTCAGCGGCCGTTGCTGACTTGCCCGCGATCGATCCGGATCACGCGCCGTCCCGACGCCAGGTTCCGGCCTTGCCCGGTCTCCTGGTAGCGCCGCCGCACCAGGTAGATCGGCCGGCCCTTCGCTTCGTCGTAGATGCGCCCGACATATTCGCCGACCACGCCCAGCCCGATCAGCTGGATGCCGCCGAGAAACAGCAGCGCCGACAGCAGCGAGGCATAGCCCGGCACATCGACGCCCAGCACCAGCGTGCGCGCCACGATGAACGCGCCGTAGCCGAACGCCCCCAGCGCGATCGCCACGCCGATGTAAGTCCAGCTGCGCAGCGGCATGGTGCTGAAGCTGGTGATACCCTCCAGCGCGAAATTCCACAGGCGCCAGCCGGAGAACTTCGACCGTCCGGCGCTGCGCGCCTCGCGCTCGTACGGCACGATCACGGTGCGGTAGCCGACCCAGGCGAACAGGCCCTTCATGAAGCGATGCCGCTCCGGCAATTGCTTGAGCGCGTTGATCACGGTCCGGTCCATCAGACGGAAATCGCCGACGTTCACCGGCAGCTTCTGGTCGGACAGCTTGTTGTGGACGCGGTAGTAAGCCCCTGCCGTCACACGCTTGAGCCAGGAATCGCAGGCTCGGCTGCTGCGTTGCGCCAGCACCACCTCTGCGCCCTCGCGCCAGCGCCTGACCATCTCCGGAATCAAAGCGGGCGGGTCCTGCAGGTCGGCGTCGATGGGGATTACCGCATCGCCCAGGGCCTCGTCGAGCCCGGCCGTCAGCGCCGCCTCCTTGCCGAAGTTCCGGGTCAGGTCCACCACGCGCACGCGCGGGTCGCGCTGCGAATGGGCGACCAGCCGTTCCAGGGTGTCGTCGGTGCTGCCGTCGTTCACCAGCACGATCTCGAAGCGGATCGCGTCGATGCACTCGAGCACGGGGATGACGCTGGCGAAGAACTGGCCGATGCTTTCGGATTCGTTGTAGCAGGGCACCACCAGAGACAGCAGCCTGCTTTCGTATGGACCCGACATGATGCTCTCCCCGGACGGCCTGGCGTTGGTGGACGCCGTCGTGCTTGCGCGGTCGTCCGCATGGTCTTGTTATCGGTGCGGCTGCCGGATGGCACGGCACGTCGTGCGGCGCCCATCCTGCCGCTGCCTGCTGTCGCTGCGTTGCCCTGAAAAATGCAGCCGCGACGCATCGATGCATTCGCTTCATTCTGGTCAGCCGACCAGGGATATACAAGCACCACCGAGGCCCGCTGGCCAAGCCAGAAAATCCGCCTTGCGCAAGCGTTTCCAGGTTGAATCACCGTCTGATTCGGCTGCGCGCCCGCATGGCCTCTGGATTCCTGCGGGTCGCGAGCGAAAGCTCGCATGCCACCGCCATCCGTCCGCGTTTCTCACCTGAAACGCCGGGCTTCCGGCGCCCCGAGCCTGGCGAAGCGCGATGCGCCATGACGTAGCCGCATCTTTTCGTGGCCTGATCCGCCAAAGGCACGGTGCGTGGCGCGCTCCTGATCATCCTTTCGGCGCAGAACTGGCGGGATATTGCCATCCTGCTGCACAGGCCGTCGTCCAACAGGAAATTAAGCACGATTCGAAGCGGAAACGGCGGCCCCGTTCCCTCGCCCGCAAGCCGGGCCGGATCCACGCGCCAAGCCGGAAAACCCGGTAAAACCAAGGCATTCCCAGCAATGGCGCAGTCCTTGCAACCACGCAACGCGCCCGCGTGCCGCATTGGGGAAGTGCGCGCCGGGTCGACGGGAACGGGCCATCATCGAAGCCATCGCGAGACGCCATGAAAACCAATACCACTTGGGTCGGGGCAGCCGGCTCGGACAGCCTGCTCCGGCAGTGCGCCAGGCAACGCTGGTTCTGGCCAGCGCTGTACGGGCTCGGCGTGTTCTCGCTGCTGTCATTTGCCGGCGGCCGATTGCTGGTGGATGCCGATACGTTCTGGCATATCGCCGCCGGCAAATGGATCCTTGCCAACCAGGCGGTACCCTCCACCGATCCCTTCTCCTTCTCGTTTCACGGCGCCAAATGGGTCCCTCATGAATGGCTCGCCGAAGTTATCCTTGCCGCTTCCCATGCCTGGTTCGGCTGGGCGGGGCCGGTACTGGTCACCGCGCTGGCGACCGCCGTCACGCTGACCGTGCTGCTGCGGTTCCTGCTGCGCTATATCGAACCGCTGCACGCGTTCAGCGCAACCCTGCTCACCTTCCTGACGCTGGCCCAGCACCTGGTTGCCCGCCCGCACGCCATGGCCTGGCCGCTGATGGTGATTTGGACCGCGCAGCTGGTGCTTGCGCGCGAGCAAGGCAAGCGGCCGGGCCTGTGGCTGCTGCTCGTGATGCTGGCGTGGGCCAACCTGCACGGCAGCTTCCTGCTCGGCATCGGCCTGGCAGGCGCGCTGGCCGCCGAGGCCGTCCTTGCCGACAAGCAGCCGGTCCGCAGCGCAAAGGCATGGGCCCCTTTCCTTGCACTCACCGTGCTGGCGGGCCTGCTGACGCCAAACGGCGTGGACGGCCTGCTCTTTCCCTTCCACGTCTCCGGCATGAGCTATACGCTCAGCGTCATCGGCGAATGGAAGGCGCCGGATTTCCGCCTGGTCCAGCCCATCGAGCTGTGGCTTGGCTTTGTGCTGTTCGGTGCGCTCTATTTCGGCTTCCGCCTGCCGGCGATGCGCATCGTGATGTGCTTCGGGCTGGTCCACCTGACCCTGGTCTCGGCGCGCTATGCCGAACTGCTCGGGTTGCTGGCCCCGCTGTTGCTGATGCCAAGCGTCGGGCCCCAGCTGCGCGCGGCAATCCGTCCGGAGATCAAGCTGAACCTGTCGCCGCCGCTGCTACGCACGCTTACCGCGTTATGCCTGGCACTGTTCATGACCAGCATCGTCCTGCTTGCCAACGGCATCGAGCACGACCATCGCCGCATACAGCCGCGCGAGGCCGTCAGCGCGGCCATGGCGGCAGGGGGTGGCGGGCCGGTGTTCAACAGCTACAACTTCGGGGGCTACCTGATCTTCTCCGGCATTGCCCCGCTCATCGACGGCCGCGCCGATCTCTACGGCGACGCCTTCGTGCGAAGGTATATGAAAGCCTATGCGGGCGATGCCGACGTATTGCAGGCCATGTTCGAGCAATACCAGATCGGCTGGGCGGTTCTTGAACCCGGGAGTCCTGCATCGAAGTGGATCGATGACTTGCCGGGCTGGCGCAAAGTCCACCAGGATGATGTGGCCGTCGCCTATGTCCGCGAACGCTAGGACCGCCTGCTGTCCGCCCGTGCGCGTATCCGGCTAGCCGGATACGCGCACGGCCCGACGCGCCATGGCCGGAGTCCGCCATGGCTGCGGCAGGTCGCGCCATACCTCTCTGCCCGCGACAGGGCGGGCTGCGTGGGATCCCTGCGCGCCCGCCAGGCCCGCGCCATCCGCAGGGTCCGCGCCACCGTCTGCATCCCGCGGTTGCCGCAGCCCTGCGGCGCACGTCGCCAACACCATCGCGACACCTTTCCCAAGCCCCGCTCCATCGGCCTGCGGCAGCGCAAGCCAGGACGCGAAGGCTGCATGAACCCAAGCGTTCCCATGCTCCGGTTCCCCCGGGATACGAGCTGCGGCCGCCCGCGTGCAAGTCCGGAACTGCAGCGATGATCCGCCGTCTCGCGCCCCATGTTTCCGCGATGAATCACGCGGCCGCGCAAGGCTGCAAGCCTTGCCACACAAGGGCGTCGCGGCTATGCGCGGTAACTCCGCCGGCCTTCGCGCAACCCCGTTCCCGGTCGCGACGTTTCGAACCGGAAACGCCGCGCTTTCAAGGGACCCTCCTCATCCGTCAGTCTGTCCGGCAGCGGCTTATGCGGTCAGGGCACGCAGCAAGACTACGGCTTGTGGCGCATGCCGCCCCGCCGTGCAATCGCGCTCTCATGCTTTTGGATGACGTTGCAGACCGTCGCGCATCAACCCGCGCACATGGGCACATTGTGCGATCCAGGGCATTCGTAGCGACCTGTGGAATGGCTTGTCCGCGCCGCGTTTCCACCCAGCAACGAAGCCCGGCCGGAATGCCTCGCGCGGCCCCGCCGGGCCCGCGGCGACCGCGCGGCGCTACCCGCAAAGCCTTGTGGCACAACGGTTCCCGGTGGCCTGGCCCGCCGTTTGCCTATGCCAGGCATGCGGTACCGCAGTCCTGGTTGCCGCAATGCCGGCGCAACGCTCGCTGGCATTGACCAAGAACGATACGGGGAGCCTGACCATGCCAGCCGTGCGCCAACTTGCGATGCCACACCGGAACACCGGCCACGCTGCCGCTGCCAGGGGCACCGGCGGCGCGCCGTTCCGTTGCAGGGCGCGCGCAGGCCATGTCCAGCACGCCGCACGTTGCATGCATGCGTCGGCGCTACGCCGGCTGCAGTCACGCAGCCCGCGCGGTGAACACGGCGGTTCCGGCAGGTGGCCGTTCCATGCCTGCGCGATCTGCGCGCCGCCCTGCCGCCGGGGTTCCAGGCGCTGATACCCGGCGCCATCCACCCGATCGCAGTTCCGTAGTCCTGCAGTGCTTGTTCCCAACCCAAGGAGTTAGTCATGCAAAACCTGACCACCATGCTGAAGCAATTCATCCGCGACGAAGACGGCGTGACCGCCATCGAATACGGCCTGATTGCAGCGCTGATTGCCGTCGTGATCATCGTTTCGGTCCGCCTGATCGGCACGAACCTGAACATCATCTTCGACTTCATCGGCGACACCCTCACCAACGCCCTGCCCGCCTGATAGCCGGCGAGCCCGCATGGCTGCCCGGCTCCGGGCGGTCATGCGGCACGCGGCCCAACCGAATACAGACAACACAAACACCGGAGACACCAGATGTCAAAGCTCATCGCCAGGTCAACCGGCTTTCTGCGCGACGACCACGGTGTCACGTCGATTGAATACGCATTGCTCGGCAGCCTGATCGCCATGGCCATTTTCGGCACCGTGGTGACGCTCGGCGAGAGCGTGCAAGGCATGTACGAGCGGATCGCCGGCAAGATGCCTTAAGCGTTCCGCATCCGGCCACCCCATACCCGAACACAACCAAGCCGCCAGCGCCCCTCACCATGCAAGCCGCCACCGCCCTCGCGCCCTTCATCGGCCCTGCCACGATCGGCATCGTGCTCACCGCCGCGGCCATCGACCTGCAGCGGCGGCGCATTCCCAACTGGCTGACCTTCGGCGCCTGGATCGCCGCGCTGCCCGTGATGGCAGCCATGCACGGCCTGGCCGGCGGCGCGCTCGCGTGGCTGTCGGGCTGGATGGTGGGCCTTGTGCTGTTCCTGCCCTTCTACCTGCTGCGCGGCATGGCGGCCGGCGACGTCAAGCTGATGGCCGCCGTGGGCGCCTGGCTGGGCGTCGGCATGGCCCTGAAGATTGCGCTGGCCACCTTCGTGATCGGCGGGCTGTGGGCCCTGGTCCAGGTATTTGCGACCGGACAAGGGCGCTCCACCCTGGCCCGCGTGGGACACATGCTGAAAGCCTCCGTGACGCCCGGCGCCGGCTCCGCGCGGCCCCAGGCCGGGATTTCCGCCGGCTCCATGCCCTACGGCGTGGCGATTGCCGCGGGAACGCTGACCATGCTGTTCGCAGGCACATGACGCAAGCCAGGCGGCGCACCGCCAGCAGCGGGGCGCTGCGGCAACAAGAACGAACTGATCAGGAACGGGGGAAGGCAATGAACGAGCATCACGACACAGGTCACGCACCACGGCTCCTCGAGCCCGTCGCGACCGGCAGGAATGTTCGCGCCGAGCATGGCACGCCGCCGCTGCCGCCGTGGCACGTGCTGCCGCGCACGATCGCCGATACCGGGCTTGAGATCGCGCAGCTGCTCGGGCTGCTGATGAAGTCCGCCTACCAGCACCGCACCGTCACGCTGGCGGTACTGACCGACACGCTCAAGCTGCCGGCACTGGTGGTCAATGAGATCGCCGCCGTCGCCGTGCGCGAGCGCCTGCTGGAGATCGCGCACCGCGGCGCCAGCGACCTGGATGTGCGTTTCCGCCTGACCGATGCAGGCTATGCCCGCGCGGCCGAAGCCGCGGCGCGCTGCAGCTATGTCGGCACGGCGCCGGTCACGCTCGACGCGTATATCGACGCCGTCAGGCATCACTCCGTCAACCACGCCAGCGTGACCAAGGCCGACGTCACCGCGGCCTTCCATGACCTGGTGATCCCGGTGCAGCTGCTCGATTCGATCGGCATGGCGCTGAACACTTGCCGCGCGCTGATGATCTACGGACCGGCCGGCAGCGGCAAGACCTACCTGGCACAACGGCTGGGCACGCTGCTGCCCGGCGCGGTGCCGGTGCCGCACGCGATCACCGTGGGCGGCGAGATCGTCCAGGTGTTCGACCCGCTGGTCCATGTGCCCTTCGACGACAGCGAAGCCTCGCTGGCGCACCGCTCGCTGGATCGGCGCTGGACGCTGTGCCACCGCCCGGTGGTGCTGTCCGGCGGCGAGCTGACGCTGTCGATGCTGGACCTGCGCTATGACCGCGCCTCCGGCTTCTACCAGGCGCCCCCGCACATGAAGGCCAACAACGGCATCTACATCGTCGACGACCTGGGCCGGCAACTGGTCGGCGTCGCCGACCTGCTGAACCGGTGGATCGTGCCGCTGGACCGCTCGGTCGACATGTTCACGCTGCATACGGGCGTGCGCTTCTCCGTTCCGTTCGACGTCTGGCCGGTGTTCTCTACCAATCTCGAGCCGACGGCGCTCGGCGACGATGCCTTCCTGCGCCGGCTGGGCAGCAAGCTCTATGTGGGGCCGCTGTCGGTGGACGACTACCGCGAGATCTATCACCGCACCGTCGCCGAATTCGGGCTGACCAGCACCGACGCGGTGTTCGATTTCCTGGTCGACAGCCTTCACTACGCCAGCGATACGCCGCTGCTGGCGTGCATTCCGCGCGACCTGCTGCGCCTGGTGGATTCCGGGGTGCGCTACCACGGGCAGGCCACGCAGGTCACCGAGGCCGGGCTGGTGTCGGCGTGGCAGAGCTACTACGGACTGCGCACTCCGGCCGAACCGATGCCGCATCTGGGCGCCGCTCACCGATGGGCGGACGATCACCGCGCCGCCAGCTGAACTGCACTACCGAATACTCGGGACAACTGTAGGGGAGAGTCATCATGAAGAACACACGCGCAATCCTGATGCTGCTGATCGCCCTGGTCGCCGGCGTGGCGGCGGTGGTATCGGCGTCGCGATGGCTGGTGCAGCAGTCGTCCGGCTCCGTGAAGCAGGTGGTGGTGGCGGCCAACGACCTCAACCTGGGCCAGCCGCTCAATGGCGGGCAACTGCGCATGGTCAGCTGGCCGGCGGGCAGCGTGCCGCCCGGTGCCTTCACTGACCTGAAGGCGCTGGAAGGTCGCGTGGTCCGCACCAGCCTGCAGCGCGGCGAACCGATCCTGGACGCCAAGCTGGCACCGGTCGGCACCAAGGGCGGGCTGTCGGCGGTGATCAACGACGGCAAGCGCGCCATCACGGTCCGCGTCAACGACGTGGTGGGCGTGGCCGGCTTCGCGCTGCCGGGCAACTACGTCGACGTGATCGTCAACACCAACGAAGAAGCGAAGAGCAACCAGAACAGCAGCATCTCGAAGATCGTGCTCGAGAAGATCCTGGTGCTGGCGGTCGCGCAGCAGGTCAGCCGCGACGAAACCCAGCCCAAGGTGGTCAACGCCGTGACCCTCGAAGTCACGCCCGACCAGGCCGAGAAGCTCGACGTGGCGCGCAGCGTGGGCACGCTCTCGCTGGTGCTGCGCAACCAGCTCGACGTGGCCGACATCAACACCGGCGGCGCCACCAAGGGAACGCTGCTGGGCAAGGCACCCGAGGCACCGGCCAAGGTCGTGACAAAGACCGAGACCCGCACCGTGGTCAAGACGCGCACGGTGGCGGCAGCGCCCGCCCGCGGCAACTGCATCGGCGTGCTGGCAGGCATGCAGGGCGGCATCGAATGCTTCTGAGCGCCTGCACCCACGCATCCACGAATTCTGAGCTGCAACACAGCCTCTCCGGGGGGAGATTCAAAATGAACCAGACACGATCCGAAGCCGCCGGCGGCACCCGCATCCTGGTGCTGGCCGCCATCCTGTGCACGCCTCTTGCCGCCGCGGCGCAGGCCGCAGTCGAGGCCGGCAACCTGACCAAGGCCACAGCACCGGCCGCCGCCAGGGCGCCCCAGGGCCCGATGCAGATGACCATCAGCATGACGCCCGGCGCCGCGCCGGCCGCGCAGGCACCGGCCGCGCCGGCCGCGGAGGCGCGCGGGCCCAACTGCACGGGCGCCATCCGCAGTGAATCGAGCGTGGTCGTTCCGGTCGGCAAGTCGCAGCTGATCACGCTGCAGGAGCCGGTGCGCAACCGTACCCTGGGCAACCCGGGCGTGGTGCAGGCCACCATGGTGGCGCCGCAGACGCTCTATGTGCTGGGCCGCACGGTGGGCACCACCAACATGATCGTGCAGGGCCGCAGCGGCAGCTGCAGCATCATCAACGTGGTGGTCAACGCCGATGCCGGCGGGCTGCAGACCTCGCTCGGCCAGCTGCTGCCCGGCGAGCCCGGCATCCGCGTGACCACGGCGGCGGACAACCTCGTGCTGACCGGCAGTGTCACCAACGCGCAGGCGGCGCAGCAGGCCATGGAGATCGCGCAGGCCTACGCCAATGCGGCGCAGGGCGGCGACGGCAACAAGAAGGGCAGCGTGCTGAACATGCTGTCGGTCGACACGCCGCAGCAGGTGATGCTGGAAGTGAAGGTGGCCGAAGTCTCCAAGACGCTGCTGAACCAGCTCGGTTCCGCGGTGAACCTGCAGGGCGGCTTCGGCTCCTGGAGCGGCGGCCTGGTGACGTCGCTGCTGACCGGTGCATCGACAGCGATCTTCGGCAGCAAGGCCAACAACCGGCCGTTCGAGTTCGCTCTCGACGCGCAGAAGAACGACAGCCTGGTCAAGATCCTGGCCGAGCCGAACCTCGTTACCATCAGCGGGCAGGAAGCGAGCTTCCTGGCGGGCGGCAAGATCTATATCCCGGTGGCGCAGGCCAACGTGCTGAACGGCGCGGGCACCGTCACGCTGCAGGAAGAAGAGTTCGGCGTCGGCCTGAAGTTCACGCCCACGGTGCTGGCCAATGGCCGCATCCACCTGAAGGTTGCGCCGGAAGTGTCCGAGCTCTCGCCCACGGGCGCCACCATCCGTGGCGGCACGCTGGCAGGCCAGACCATCCTGCCGGTCATCACCACCCGCCGCGCTTCGACCACCGTGCAGATGCGCGACGGCGAGAGCTTCGCCATCGGCGGCCTGCTGACCGACAGCGCGCGCGGCTCGCTCAAGGCGCTGCCGGGCGCCGGCGAAGTGCCGGTGCTGGGCACGCTGTTCCGCAGCACGCAATACCAGCAGGACCTGTCCGAGCTGGTGTTCATCATCACGCCGCGCCTGGTCAAGCCGATGCAGACCAGCAACTACCCGCTGCCGACCGACAGCTTCTCCACGCCCAACCCGCTGTCGCTGTACTTCATGGGCAATATGGAAGGCGACGGCAAGCGTCCGACCCAGCCCGCCCCGGCGCCGTCGCAGCCCGCCGCGCCGGCCGCGGTGCCGGCCGCACCGCCCGCGGCACCGCGCAGCGAAGGCGCGCCGGCGACTGCGGTCTCGGCCGTGCCGACCGGCAGGCCGCTGGAGGATCCGGCGCCGGCTACCGCGCAACCCGCGGCGGCAGCCAGCCCGCGTCCGTCCCTGCCCGCGCCGGCGGCACCGGCCCGCAGCAGCACGGTGGCGACACCACCCGCCGAAGACACCGCCGCGCGCATTGCCCGCATCGAAGCCACCGCTGCCCGCCTGGCTCAGGCAAGGGCCACGGCCACCGCCGGCCGCACCGCATCGGGCGGCAACTGATCCGCCGCGCACCAGCAGAACCGGAGAACGACCATGAACAAGACCCTGAAGCTTTCGCGCGGCGCCACTGTGGTGGTACTGGGCGGACTGGCTTGCCTCGGACTGTCAGCCTGCATGACCACGACGCCCGTCTGGGACGCTCAGCGCGGCGTCGCGCTGGCCACCGTCACGCAGATGCAGATCATCAACCCGGACGCACCGGCCGGCCTGCCGACCGTCACCGGCACCGACGGCAAGACCGCCGTGGCGGCGATGAAGAACTTCGACCGCTCGCTGTCGAAGGGCCAGCAAGGCGGGGCGCCGTCGATGACCATCGATTTCGGCGCCGGCGGCTATGGCGGCGTGGGCATGGGTGGCGGCGGCGGCCGCTGAGCACCGGAACCGGGGGAGGCGATCATGTCTGCATCGGGCTTTGCACGAGCCACGCTGACGCGGCGCAAGCGCCAGCGTGGCGCAGTGGCCATCATCGTCGGGCTGTCGCTGGCCGTGCTGATCGGCTTTGTCGGGCTGGCGCTCGACCTGGGCAAGCTCTTCGTGACCAAGAGCGAGCTGCAGAACAGCGTCGATGCCTGCGCGCTGGCGGCCGCGCGCGACGTCACCGGGGCCACGCCGCTGCTGGTCTCCGAAGCGGCCGGCCTCACCACCGGCTCGAGCAACGCGGCCTTGTTCCAGGGCAAGGCCGTGGAAATGTTCGAGAACCTCAACGTCTCGTACAGCGACAGCCCGGACAACACCTTCTACACCAAGGACAAGGTCCCCTACGCGCTCGACAAGATCAAGTACGTCAGATGCACGGCCGAGCGCACCGGCATTGCGCACTGGTTCATCCAGGTCCTCAATGCGCTGCCGGGGATGAATATCCAGCCCAGCACCGTCAATGCCATGGCGGTCGCCACCACCACCAGCGCGCAGACCGCGTGCGCCATCCCGGTCTACATCTGCACGCCGCAGACGGCGAACCCGGTCAGGACCGCGTACAACCGCGGCGACTGGATCCGCTCGAAGGACGAGAAGGACCCGTACGGTCCCGGCAGCTTCGGCTGGGCCGACCTGTCGCCCCCGGGAGGCGGCGCCTCCGAACTGGCGGAACTCCTTGCCGGTTCCGGACAGTGCGACATGTCGGTGGTGGGATCCAAGGTCGGCCAGCCGGGCAGCATTTCGTCGCTGATACCGGCGTGGAATACCCGCTTCGGGCTCTATACCGGCTCTTACAAGGGGCCGGAGCATGGCGCCCCCGACTTTGCCGGCTATGCCTACAGCGTCAAGTCATGGAATCCGCCCAACGGCGGCAACGCCTACCCGGACTTCATCCAGAAGCGCGCCGCCAACGAGCCGTACCAGACCGACGCCAACGCCGGACTGGTCACCAAGGGCTCGCCGTCGACCCGGCAGGTCCACCAGGCGGGCGCCGACCGCAGGCTGGTACAGGTGCCGGTGGTGGACTGCAACGAGCTGGCCTCGTCCAAGCAGGCCACGGTGGCCTCGTGGGCCTGCATGCTGATGGTGCAGCCGATGCAGGAGCCCAGCGCAAAGGATGTGACCTACATCGAGTACCTCGGCGATTCGAAGGATCCCACCAGCCCGTGCGCGACCCAGGGTGTGCCCGGCTCCAGCACGGGCAACGGCCCGCGCGTGCCGGTGCTGGTGCAATAGGAGCCGATCATGAAGCGATGCTGGCAACGCAGGTGCAATCGACGCGGCGCGGTCGCCGTGGAGTTCGCGCTGGTCCTGGTGCCCTTGCTGATGCTGGTGACCGGGGTGGCGGAGTACGGGCGCGCCATCTACCAGTACAACGCGCTGGCCAAGGCCACGCGCGACGCCGCGCGCTTTTTGTCGCAATACGCGCCCAGCGAGGCGAATTACCCGGTCGAGCAGGCGAAATGCGTCGCCGTCTACGGCAAGACCACTTGCGGCGGCACGGCGCTGGTGAAAGGTCTCAGCACATCCATGGTGGTGGTCTGCGACCGCGTCGACTCGACCGGCTGCGCCGGCAAGCAGTTCGCCAACGTCGCCATCTACGAGGGCGGGGGCAGCTCCGGCACGCCGGCGGGGACCATCAACCTGGTGGAAGTGAAGATCTCGGGCTTCACCTACGCGCCGATGCAAAGCTACCTCAACGTGGGCGCGCTGGCGTTCTCCGATATCGCAACCGTCATGAGGCAGGTGCTATGAGCCCGATCCGCGCCCCGCGTCCGCGCTTGCGCCAGAGCGGCGCCGCCGCCATCGAGTTCGCCCTGGTGGCAAGCATCTTCTTCATGCTGCTGATCGGCATCGCCGAGTTTTCGCGCGTGCTGTTCTACTGGAACACCGCCGGCGAAGCCACCCGGCTGGGGGCGCGCATCGCGGTGGTGTGCGACGTCACCGACACCGCCATCAAGGACAGGATGACGCACCTGATGCCTTTGCTGAAGGCCACCAATATCCAGGTCGCCTTCGAACCGAGCGGCTGCGACGCCGACGCCGATACCGCGCGCAATACCTGCCGCTCCGTCACCGTCAGCGTGGCCAACGTCTCGGTCAAGACCTTCATCCCGGTGGTGCCGATCACGGTGTCGCTGCCCCCGTTCTCGACCACGCTGCCGCGGGAGAGCCTTGACTCTTCCACCGGCGGCAAGATCTGCAACTAGCGCGCATGAACCAGGAGCACATCATGCTCAGAATTCTGATCGTTTCCGAAGACGCCGACCGGCTTGCCGAGATCCACCGGGTCAGCGCCGCAGTGGGCAACTTCCAGGCCATGACGCTGCAAGAGGGCCTGGGCCGCTTCCCGCTGCACGCCAGCCGGCTGCGCATGGCGGACCTGTTGATCCTGGAACTGCCCGCCATCAACGCGCAGCAGATGCAGGCGATCGAACTGCTGCGCCAGCAGCATCCCGAACTGCCCTGCATCCTGATCACGCCGGCACCCGGCTCGGAGGTACTGATCAAGGCGATGCGCGCCGGCATCCGCGACGTACTGCCGTGGCCACTGGACAAAGGCCAGCTGGCAGAGGCGCTGCGGCGCGTGGAGGCGTCGCACGTGCCGCGCGCGCAGGACCACGGGCAGCTGATTTCGCTGATCTCGTGCAAGGGCGGCGCCGGCACCAGCTTCATCGCGGCCAACCTGGGCGACGCACTGGCGCGCCATCTTGGCAAGCGCGTGCTGGTGGTCGACCTGAACCGCCACTTCGGCGACCTGACCTATATCGTCAGCGACAAGGTCCCGCCGTCCACGCTGCCCGAGATCTGCAATCAGATCGACCGCATGGACAGCGCCTTCCTCGAGGCCTGCCTGGTGCACGTGGACAACGGCTTCGACATGCTCGCGGGCGCATCCGACCCGGTCAAGGCCAGCCAGATCCAGAAGGACAAGCTGGAGTGGATCCTGTCGGTGGTGCAGCCCGCCTACGACTTCGTGATCTTCGACCTGGGCCAGAGCATCGACCCGCTGTCGATCAGCGTGCTGGACCACAGCGACCGCATCTGCGTGGTGGCCGAACCCGCGATTTCCTTCGGTCGTCCGGGCCGCAGGCTGCTCGATATCCTCAGTGCCCTGCACTACCCCGCCGACAAGGTCCGCCTGGTGCTCAACCGCACCGGCCGCAAGCATGAGATGCCGCGCGCGACCATGGAAGAGATCTTCGGCATGAAGGCCGCGTTCACGCTGCCCGACGACCCCTCCGCGGTGGACGAGGCCATCAGCCATGGCGAGCCCGTCGCCAAGCTGAGCCGGCGCAGCGCCATGACGCGCGCGCTGCAGGCGATGGCCACGCAGCTGTGCACCCCGGCCGAGGCGGAGCGGCGCAGCCGGACCGAAACCGCATCGCCGCTGCGCCGGCTGATGCTGCGCGCGAAGAGCACCTGAATCCACCGATTGCCGCCGACCGATACGGTCCACCGCACCCGATTAACGAGGAGTCCACCATGTCGATCCGAGAACAACTGGCCAATGCCGAGCCTGCCTTCACCGCCAACGGCCACGCCGCGATCCAGTTTGCGACCTCGGCAGCCTCCGTCTCGGGCGGCTACCACCAGCTCAAGCGCGATGTGCACGAGACCGTGCTCGACCGCGTCGAGCTGGAGCGGCTGGCACGCTATCCGCAGGAACAGGTGCGCCAGGAGATCACCGCGCTGGTCAACCTGATCGTCGACGAGCAGAAGGTGCTGCTCAACGACAACGAGCGCCGCCAGCTGACCGTCGAGATCTACGACGAAATGTTCGGCTTCGGCCCGCTCGAGCCGCTGCTGAAGGACCCGACGGTGTCGGACATCCTGGTCAACACCGCGCGCCAGACCTACGTGGAGCGGCGCGGCAAGCTGGAACTGACCGACGTCCTGTTCTATGACGACGCGCACCTGATGAAGGTGATCGAGAAGATCGTGTCGCGCGTCGGCCGCCGCATCGACGAAACCAGCCCGATGGTCGACGCGCGCCTGCCGGACGGCTCGCGCGTCAACGCCATCATTCCGCCGTCGGCCATCGACGGGCCGCTGCTGTCGATCCGCCGCTTTGCCGTGAATCCGCTGCAGGTAGCCGACCTGGTCAGCCTGCGCAGCCTGACGCCGCCGATGGCGCAGCTGCTGCAGGCGCTGTCGCAGGCCAAGGTCAATGTGCTGGTGTCCGGCGGCACCGGCAGCGGCAAGACCACGCTGCTGAACATCCTGTCGGGCTTTATCCCGGAAGACGAGCGCGTGGTCACGATCGAAGACGCGGCGGAACTGCAGCTGCGCCAGCCGCACGTGCTGCGGCTGGAAACGCGCCCGCCCAATATCGAAGGCAAGGGCGAGATCACGCAGCGCGCGCTGGTGCGCAACGCGCTGCGCATGCGCCCGGACCGCATCATCCTGGGCGAAGTGCGCGGCGGCGAGGCGCTGGACATGCTCAATGCGATGAACACCGGCCATGAAGGCTCGCTGACCACCATCCACGCCAACACCCCGCGCGATGCGCTGACGCGGCTGGAGAACATGGTCAGCATGGCGGGCCTGACCATGCCGGCCAAGGCCATGCGCCAGCAGATCGCCTCGGCCATCACGGTGATCGTGCAGGCCGCGCGCATGACCGACGGGCGCCGCAAGATCGTCAGCATCCAGGAGATCACCGGCATGGAGGGCGACATCATCAACATGCAGGAGATTTTCACGTTCCAGCGCACCGGGGTCGACAAGGACGGCACCGTGCGCGGCAACTTCCGCGCCACCGGGGTGTATCCGAAGTTTGCCGAGCGGCTGCGCGTGTTCGGCGTGGGGCTGCCGGATGACACCTACGACCCGGCCAAGCGCTACGAAGTCTGACCTGCCAGGGCCCATACCCATACGATCCATCCGGGGGAGCTACACATGAGCACGATCTTCTACGCCTTCGGCATCCTGCTGTTCGTCGCCGTGGTGCTATGCGTCGAGGGCATCTACCTGTGGTGGAACAATGCCCACGGGCCCGCGGCCAAGCGCATCGAGGCCCGGCTGCGCGCGCTGTCGGCGGGCGGGCACGTTGGTGCCGAGCAGCTCTCGATCCTGAAGAAGCGCATGCTGGCCGGCTCGCCGCGCATGCAGCAGTGGCTGATGCGCGTGCCGCGCATCGGCGCGCTCGACCGCTGGCTCGAGCAGTCCGGCAGCACCTGGTCGGTGGCCCAGCTGCTGGGCTACTGCGCGATGGTGGTGCTGTGCACGCTCGCGCTGATCCCGCTGCTGCCCCTGCCGGCTTCGCTGGTGCTGCTCGGCGCGGTGCTGACCGCGATGCTGCCGGTACTGCATGTGATGCGCCTGCGTGCCAGGCGGCTCAAGCAGCTCGAGGCGCAACTGCCTGATGCGGTCGACATGATCAGCCGCGCGCTGCGCGCCGGGCATTCATTCAGCGGGGCGCTCAGCATGGTCGGCCAGGAAATGAAGGCCCCTATCGGGCCGGAGTTTCGCACCACCTTCGAAGAGATCAACTACGGCGTGGCGCTGGACGAGGCCATGACCAACCTGGCCATGCGCGTGCCGGTGGCCGACCTGCGCTATTTCGTCATCGCGGTACTGATCCAGCGCGAGAGCGGCGGCAACCTCGCCGAGATCCTCGACACCATCGGCACCATGGTGCGCGAGCGCCTGAAGCTGTTCGACAAGATCCGCGTGCTGTCGGCCGAAGGCAAGATGTCCGCATGGGTGCTGGGGCTGCTGCCGTTCTGCACCGCCGGCCTGATCCTGGTGGTCAACCCCGGCTTCATGAACGTGCTGTGGGAAGACCCGCTCGGGTTGCGCATGATCGGCGGGGCGCTGGTGTCGATGAGCTTCGGCGTGCTGTGGATGCGCAAGATCATCCGGATCCGGGTCTGAAGCGCCGGCCGCGGTTGCCGCAGCGCAGAGACAGAAGAAGCAGGGCTTGGACAGCCATACTGACGGGGAGTCCATCATGCAGGAAATTATCCAGGGGTTCCAGGGCGACCAGATGATCGTGCTCGCGCTGATCTTCGTGGCGGCGTTCGGCACGGTGTTCGGCGTGCTCTATGTGCTGGCGCCCCACCGGCTGCGCGGGCGGGCCGAGCAGATCGCCGGCCAGTCCGGTCCGTTCGAGGCTGACGCGGGGCGGCAGCAGGCGCTGATCGACACGCTGGTGAAGTGGGCGCAGCCGGTATCGCGGCTGTCGCTGCCCAAGGAGGGCTGGGAGCATTCACAGCTGCGCGTGCGCTTCATGAACGCCGGCTGGCGCAGCGCCAGCGCCGCGCCGCTGTACTTCGGCGCCAAGACCGTTCTGGCCGTCGGCCTGCCGATGCTTGGACTGGTGGCGGTCAGCAGCCAGCCCGGGCTGCAAAGCCAGCAACTGATGTTCGTGCTGCTGGCCGTGCTCGGCGCCATCGGCTACTACCTCCCCAACATAGTCCTCGCCCGCAAGGTGTCCCAACGCCAGCGCACCGTCTTCGAAGAATTCCCCGACGTGATCGACCTGCTCACCGTCTGCGTCGAGGCCGGCCTCGGCCTGGATGCCGCGCTGATGCGGGTGGCCGACGAACTGGCGCTGCGCTGCCCGGTGCTGGCCGACGAGCTGCAACTGATGCTGCTGGAGCTGCGCTCGGGGTTCTCGAAGGAAAAGGCGCTGACCAACCTTTCGCTGCGCACCGGCGTCGAAGACGTGGACAAGTTTGCGTCGATGCTGGTCCAGGCCGACCGCTTCGGCACCAGCCTGGGCGAGTCGCTGCGCGTGCTGTCCGACATGCTGCGCACCAAGCGCCGCATGCGCGCCGAGGAGCAGGCCGCCAAGATTGCGCTGAAGCTGCTGTTCCCGCTGATCTTCACCATCTTCCCGTCGCTGCTGCTGGTGCTGCTGGGGCCGGCCTTCATCCAGATCTATCGCGTCCTGCTGCCGACCATGGCGGGGCAAGCGGGATAGCACTTCCGGGAAACCGCGACCGTTTCCCCCGGCTGTCTCCCGGTGCAATGCCGGCCAGACAGTCACTTGCCCGGAACCCAGGTTCCGGGCTTTTTTGCTTGCCCGGCCGATGGCCGGGGCTTGACCAGAGCGGCAGTGTTATCAAGAATGCAGGCAATCCCCCTGCCGGCGCCGAGATCATGCAGCGCGCCCTACCCGCCTGGAGTCCCGATGAAGCTACGCATCCTGAGCGACCTCCACATCGAACACAACCTGCCGCAGTCCGTGCCCGCGTGCGATGCCGACCTCGTGGTCCTGGCCGGCGACATCGCCAACGGCCGCGACGGCATCGACTGGGCCGTCAGCACGTTCAGCCAGCCGGTGGTCTACGTGCCCGGCAACCACGAGTACTACGAGAGCAATTTCGCCACCGTGGACCAGCAGCTGGCCGAAGCCGCCGCTGCGCATCCGCAGGTGCGCGTGCTCAATGGCGAGGTGGCGGAATTCGACGGCGTGCGCGTCATCGGCACGACCTGGTGGACCGACTACACGCTGTTCGGCACCGACCGGCGCGACGAAGCGATGCAGGCATGCGCGAAAGCGATGTACGACCACCGGCTGATCGAAATCCGCGGCGAGGACGGCAGCATGCGCCAGTTCACGCCGCAGGACGCGCTGGCCCGCCACCTGGCCGCGTCTGACTGGCTGTCTGCGCAACTGGCGCTGCCCTACGCGGGCAAGACGGTCGTGGTCACGCACCACGGCCCGGACCTGGGCAGCCTGGACCCGCGCTTCTCGCACGACCTGGTCTCCGGCGGCTTCCTGTCGCGCCGGCCCGACCTGGTGGCGCAGGCGGACCTGTGGATCCACGGGCATACCCATACCAGCTTCGATTACTGCGTCGACAACACGCGCGTGGTGTGCAACCCGCGCGGCTATGTCAGCCGCCGCACCGGCGAGGTGGAGAACAAGTCGTTCGACTGGTGCTGCGTGGTTGAGGTGTGATGCGATCGCGATCGCGGCGGCCATCCAAACAAAAACCCCCGCGGACTCACGCCCGCGGGGGTTTCTTCAAGACAGCCTGCCCGTGAAGGCAGTCGGTCGGCACAAATTACATCATGCCTTCCATGCCGCCCATGCCGCCCATGCCGCCCGGCATTGCCGGAGCCGACTCTTCCTTCGGCGTTTCGGCCACGGCGCAGTCGGTGGTCAGCATCAGCGAAGCCACCGAAGCGGCGTTCTGCAGTGCGGTGCGGGTGACCTTGGTCGGGTCCAGCACGCCCATTTCCACCAGGTCGCCGTACTCGCCCGAAGCCGCGTTGTAGCCGTAGTTGCCCTTGCCTTCGATGACCTTGGCAACGACCACCGACGCTTCTTCACCGGCGTTCAGCACGATCTGGCGCAGCGGCTCTTCCATGGCGCGCAGCACGATCTTGATACCGGCGTTCTGGTCGGCGTTTTCGCCGGTCAGTGCCGAGATCGCAGCGCGGGCACGCAGCAGGGCCACACCGCCGCCGGGGACGATGCCTTCTTCCACCGCAGCGCGGGTGGCGTGCAGGGCGTCTTCCACGCGGGCCTTCTTTTCCTTCATTTCGACTTCGGTGGCAGCGCCAACCTTGATCACGGCAACACCGCCGGCCAGCTTGGCCACGCGCTCTTGCAGCTTCTCACGGTCGTAGTCCGAGGTCGCTTCTTCGATCTGGGCGCGGATTTGCTTGACGCGGCCTTCGATCGCCGATGCGTCGCCGGCGCCGTCGATGATGATGGTGTTTTCCTTGCCGATCTCGATGCGCTTGGCCTGGCCCAGGTCGTTCAGGCCAGCCTTTTCCAGCGTCAGGCCGATTTCTTCGGCGATGACGGTGCCGCCGGTCAGGATGGCGATGTCTTCCAGCATGGCCTTGCGGCGGTCGCCGAAGCCCGGGGCCTTGACGGCGGCGGTCTTCAGGATGCCACGGATGTTGTTGACCACCAGGGTCGCCAGGGCTTCGCCCTCGACGTCTTCAGCGATGATCAGCAGCGGGCGGCCGGCCTTGGCCACTTGCTCCAGCACCGGCAGCAGGTCGCGGATGTTGCTGATCTTCTTGTCGAACAGCAGCACGAACGGGTTGTCCAGCTGGACAACCTGCTTTTCCGGGTTGTTGATGAAGTACGGCGACAGGTAGCCGCGGTCGAACTGCATGCCTTCCACGACTTCCAGCTCGTCGGCCAGCGACTTGCCGTCTTCGACGGTGATCACGCCTTCCTTGCCGACCTTGTCCATGGCTTCGGCGATGCGCTCGCCGATCGAGGCGTCGCTGTTGGCCGAGATCGCGCCAACCTGGGCGATTTCCTTGCTGGTGGTGGTGGGCTTGCTGATCTTCTTCAGCTCTTCCACGGCGGCGGTAACAGCCTTGTCGATGCCGCGCTTCAGGTCCATCGGGTTCATGCCGGCGGCGACGAACTTCATGCCTTCGCGCACGATCGACTGGGCCAGCACGGTTGCGGTGGTGGTACCGTCACCGGCGTTGTCGCTGGTCTTGGAAGCGACTTCCTTGACCATCTGTGCGCCCATGTTCTGCAGCTTGTCCTTCAGCTCGATTTCCTTGGCCACGGACACGCCGTCCTTGGTCACGGTCGGGCCGCCGAAGCTGCGCTCCAGCACCACGTTGCGGCCCTTCGGGCCCAGGGTCACCTTGACTGCGTTGGCGAGGATGTTCACGCCTTCGACCATCTTGGCACGTGCGGCGTCGCCGAACACTACGTCTTTTGCTGCCATGTTCTGAATCTCCTGAAATCTGTACGGGTGGGGCTACAAGTAACGGATTACTTGTTGACCACGGCCATGATGTCTTCTTCGCGCATGACCAGCAGTTCCTGGCCATCCACCTTCACGCCCTGGCCGGCATACTTGCCGAACAGCACGCGATCGCCGACCTTGACGTCCAGGGCGATGTTGTTGCCCTTGTCGTCTTTCTTGCCGGGACCGATTGCCAGCACTTCGCCTTGATCGGGCTTCTCGGCAGCGTTGTCGGGAATCACGATACCGGACGCGGTCTTGGTTTCGTTGTCCAGACGCTTCACGATCACGCGGTCGTGCAGAGGACGCAGATTCATACGGACTCCTAGATACAAAGTGTGTTTTTGATCACAAATCGGCCGGCTACCGAGGCGACGGCCGTCAGAAATGTTCAGGTGTCGCAGGGTTGTTAGCACTCCCCCCTGACGAGTGCTAATTATAGGGACGGGGTGGGGGCATTTCAAGACAGGGGCCGAATGCGGGTTTTCCCGGAGCCAGTGTCGAGATTCACGCAACGTTGAACTTCGTCCACTCAACCCTGAACTGCCCAGATCGTTACTTGGTTGTATCCCCTTATTTTTCAAGGCCGTGCGCCTCCCGGCCATGCTCGCTGAACAGTTCGCGGGCGCGCTCGGGAGACACCATGCCCTGTAGGGTCTGCGGGTCCGGCCCCGCCGCCATGATGGAGGGTCGCAGCATGTTGGCATCCAGTCCCGTGAAGGCCTGGGTCAGCAACACGTCGTCGAGCCGGCTGTGCACCAGCATGGCCTTGTAGCGGCCGGCGCCCAGGCTCTCGGGCGTGGCGATGAAGCGCGTGCCTAACGGCTTCGGGCGAGCCTACGCTGGCGAGGACCATCTCCACCCGGTGCGGATAAGGACCCGCAGGTCCTCATCCAGCGTGGCCTGGCGGCGCATGATGATGTTGGGGCAGACCGGCGCGAGCAAGCCGGGCGCCTCGGCGCACCGGGACTTGATCTGGGCAAGCCAGGCGTCCAGCTGCTCGGCGCCGCGGGCGTTGACCGTGGGAAACGCGCCGATGACGCCGCTGCGGCATGCGGCCATCACCAGGTCCGGGCCGGACACGCGCAGCATCGGCGCGGCAATCAGCGGCAGTCGCAGGCGCTACGCCAGCGGTGAAGGCAAACTCGTGCAATCCCCACTATCAAATGCTTGGGCATCCGCCGACCATGAGGTGCACCAAGCCATGTCAATCCATCAGTCCGATCAGTTTGTATAGCCGGTCTTTTCGATCAGGCGGGCAAAGCGCTTGCGCTCCTCCTGCGCATAGAGCCTGGTCTTCTCGGGGTCCAGATCGACCGTCTCGGAGCCGGCGCTGGATTGCTCCACGTAGGCCAGATACTCCTTGGACTTGAGCGCGGCCGAGAATCCCTTGTACAGGCGCTGCACCATCTCGGGTGGCGTACCGGCCTTGACCCCGTAGCCGATCCAGACGTAAGCCGTCGAATCGGGATAGCCGAGCTCGCTGAAGGTTGGCACATCCTGGAAGGCCGGGGGCCTGCGCTCGTGCGTCAAGGCCAGCAGGTGGACCTTGCCCGCGCGGAAGAACTCGCGCGCGGCGCCGGCGTCGATGATCATTGCGTCGACATTGCCGCCGACCACGTCGTTGAGCGCGGGCGCCGGGGCCTTGTATTGCACGTTGTTGAGCTGGATGCCGAGGTCGCGCTGGATCATCAGCGCCAGCAGCTTGTAGTAGTGCCCGCTGTAGGTGGCCAGCGACGTCTTGCCCGGGTTGGCCTTGGCGTAGGCAACGAACTCGGCCAGCGACTTGTGCCTGCCCGCCTTCACGACCAGGGCGGCACCGCCGCGCACCGAGGTGATGACGGGCTGCAGCTGGGTTTCGGGATTGAAGCGCAGGCTCTTGTTGACCAGCGGAACAATTACCATGTTGCTGGGCGAAAGCATCAGTACGCGCGTTCCGTCGGCCGGTCCGTTCAGCACGTATTGCGTGGCGATCATGGTGTCGGCGCCTGGCTTGTTCTCGACGATCACCGTGCGCTGCAGTTCACGGGACAGGACGTCAGCAAGGATACGCGTGCTGGTGTCGGCGCCTGTGCCGCCGCCCAGCGGCATGATGATGCTGATCGGGGTCTTGTCCTGCGCAAGCAGTGGCGTATGCGCTGCCCATGCCGTGGCCACCGCTGCGGAGCCCAGCAGAAAGCTTCGTCTTTGCATCGTTGTCTCCTCTTTGTTCCGGGCGCTATTCGCCCGACCAGACCGGCGCGCGCTTGGCGGCGAAGGCCTTGAGCCCTTCCACCCGGTCCTTTGAGTTGAGCGCGACCTGCGCAATCGGCATCTGGTTGTCCCAGGCTTCCAGTTCCTGCCATTCGAAGGCCTTGGACATGATGCGCTTGGACGCGGCCAGCGCCGTCGGGCCGTTCACCAGCAGCGAGCGGGCCAGCTCCATGGCGTTTTCCAGGGTCGCGCCCGGCTCGACCACCCGGTTCAGGATGCCATAGGGCCGCAGGAAATCGGCGTCGTAGATCTTGCCGGTCAGGGCCATCTCGAACGCGATGTTGTAGGGAATCTTCTTGGGCAGGCGGAACAGCCCGCCGCCGACCGCGACCAGGTTGTGCCGGACCTCGGGCAGGCCGAACTTGGCGTTGGCGGCGGCCACCACCATGTCGCAGGTCAGGCACAGCTCGAAGCCGCCACCCACCGCATAGCCCTCGACGGCGGCGATCAGCGGCTTGCGCAGCGGATGCACGAAGCAGCCGAAGCCCCCGCGGCGCAGTCTGGTGCGCTTGACGCCGCTGGCCGCTTCCTTCAGGTCGGCGCCGGTAGAGAAATTGCCGCCGGCGCCATGGATGACGGCAACGAAGCAGTTCTTGTCCTCGTCAATTTCGTCCATGATGTCCTGCAGTGCGATCGCCATCGCGTTGTTGCAGCAATTCTTGACTTCGGGCCGGTTCAGGGTGATGACTGCCACCCCGTCCTTCTTCTCCAGCATTGCAGCTTGCTCGGTGGTCATGGTGCGCTCCTCACAGGTTGAACGAGAACCCGCCGTTGACCGGATAGGTCTGGCCCGTGATCCACGAGCTCGATCCCGATGCCAGGAACAACACCATGTTGGCCACGTCCTCAGGCTGCCCCACGCGGCGGATCACGTAGTTCGAGAGCATCTTCTTTTTCCTGTCGGGATCGGCCTCCAGGCGCGCCGCGATCGCCGGCGTTGCCGTGGCGGAGATGGCGACGCAATTGGCCGTGATGTTGTAGCGCCCCAGGGCCCTGGCCGCGCCGCGCATGAAGCCGGCGGCCCCGGCCTTGGCACCGGAATAGATTTCCAGGTTGGGCTCGCCCACACGGCCGGCGTCGGAAATGATGGTGATGATCCGGCCCGCGTTCTTTTCGATCATGCCGGGCACTACCGCCGCCGTGCAGTTGATGACGCCGTAGAAATTGACGCGGATGAAGCTGTCCCAGGCTGCCTCGCCGACTTCCCAGAAATGCTTGCGCGCTTCGGGATCGGGGTTGACGCCGGAATTGCCGGCGTTATTGACCAGGATGTCGATGCTGCCGCCGGCCTCGTCCGTGGCCTGCGCGAACACAGCCTTGACCTGCGCCTGGTCGGTCACGTCGCACACGGCAGCCACGGCCTTCGCGCCCAGTGCCCAGATTTCCTCGACCACTGCCTGGGCCCGCTCGGCATAGAAGTCGTTGACGATGACGGCCCCGGCGCCGCTCCTGGCGAAGTGCAGGGCCACCTCGCGGCCCACACCCTGGCCGGCGCCGGTGACGGCCGCGATCTTTCCGTTGAGGTCGGTCAGGTTCAATGTCATACGTTGCGCTCCTGGTTGTTCCAATGAGGTTGGCGAAGCTCGCGCTTCAGGATCTTGCCGACGGCATTGCGCGGCAGTTCGGCGACATGCACGAAATACCGTGGCCGCTTGTACGATGCCAGCTGCGCTTGCCCCAGCGCAGCCAGTTCATCGCCGGGAATGGGCTGGCCGTTCCTGGATTCGTAGTAGGCCACCACCTTCTCGCCGAATTCTTCGTCGGGCAGGCCGACCACCGCGATGTCGAGCAAGCCGGGGTGCTGGTAGAACGCCGCCTCGATTTCCGCGGGATAGATGTTGACCCCGCCCGAGATGATCATGTCCTTGGCGCGGTCGGTGATGTAGAGATAGCCGTCCGCATCGAGTTTTCCCATGTCGCCCGTGCGAAAGAAGCCGCGCGCATCGAGCGTGTCTTCATCCAGCGGCGGCGCGTTGAGATAGTTTCTGATCACGGCCGGGGTATTGACCCAGATCTCGCCGACGGTGCCGCAAGCGCAGGGCTTGCCGTCCTCGTCGCGGATCTCCACTACCACGCCGTCATAGGGCAGGCCGCTGGAGCCGGGTTTCCGGAAGTGGTCGTCTGCCTTCATGCCGGCGATCATGCCGGTCTCGGTGGAGCCGTAGCCCTCATGCAGCACCGGCCCGAACTGCTCGTGGACCCACTGCTTGATCGCCATGGGTACCGGCGCGGCGCCAATGCCCATGCTCTTGAGGCGCGGCACCTGGCGGCCCGAGGTCTCCTGGTAGCTCTTGAGCCGCTTGTACATGGTAGGCACGCCGGTCCAGTGCGTGACGCCGTGCTTCTCGGCCAGGTCAAACCAATGCGCGGCATCGAAGCGGTTCTGCAGGACCAGCAAGGAGCCGTGCGCCATCGCCGTGCGCACCTGCGAAGGGCCTGAGCCGTGATGCAACGGCATGGACACCAGCACCACGTCGGCCGCCTGGTATCGCTTGTACGCGCCGCCCCGGGCTTCGAGGTAGCGGTTCAGGCGCTCATTGCCCGGCTCGGGCCGCAGATGGCGCGCCACGCCCTTGGGCCTGCCCGTGGTACCCGAGGTGTAGATGATCTGCTCGCACAGTTCGTCCATGGTGAGCGGCGCTCCGCCCGGCTGGGTCAGCACGTTCCATTGGCTTGCTGCGCCGGTCGTGGTCACCGGAATCATGGCGTCCGGCGGCAGCACGGAGATCTTGTCCATGAACGCCTGCGGCTGCTCGTCGTCCAGGATCAGCATGCTGGCGCCGGCATTCTCCAGCACATAGTCGACCTCGTCGGCGACCAGGCGCCAGTTGATGCCCAGCAGCCGGGCCTTGAGCTTGGACAGCGCCAGCATCAACGCGACCCATTGCGACGTGGTCTGCATGCGCAGCGCCACGATATCGCCGGCGCCGACGCCGCGCCGGGCGAGCTGGTTGGCGATGTTGTCGGCCAGCGTGTTGAGCTCGCGCCAGGTCAGGGTCTGGTCTGCGGCGACCACGGCGGGCCTGTCGGGCTGGACCTGCGCCCAGTGTTCAGGCAAGTTTGGTGCGGTTGTCATCGGGTGTCCACCCATCAGCGGAACAGGTGGCGGGCCAGCACGTGGTACTTGTGCACCTCGGTCGGGCCTTCATAGATGCGGGCGGGGCGCTGCGAGCGATACCAGTGCGCAATGGGGTTATCCAGCGACACCCCGGCCGCGCCGAAGATCTGGACACCGCGGTCGAGCACGCGGCCGACCACCTCGGTAGCCTGCATCTTGATCGTGCTGGCCTCGACGCGGGTGTCGTGGCCGGCATCGGCCTTCCTGGCGGCGGCATACATCATCAAGCGGCACTGGTTGATGTCGATCCACGAGTCCACGACCATGGCCTGGACCGCCTGCTTCTGCGACAGGGCGGAGCCGAAGGCCACGCGCTGCTTCGCGTACTCGGTCATCATCTCGAGCGTGCGCATGGCGATGCCCATCGCGCGCGCGCCCACACCGAAGCGCGCCTGGGACAGGATGATCTGCGCATTGCGGAAGCCTGCGCCGCTGGCGCCGATCATCGCGTCCTCGGGCACCTCGCAGTTATCGAAGATCAGCTCGTTGATGATCATGCCATCCAGCGTCTGGATGTCGCGCGACACGTTCAGGCCGGGGTTGGACTTGTCCACCGCGAACATGGAGATGCCGCCGTGCTGGCGCTTTTCCTGGTCGGTCACGGCCACGACGAAGATCACCTCGGCCGGACCGACGTGGGAGATGAAGACCTTGGTGCCGTTGATCACCCACTTGTCGCCCCGCCTGACGGCCCTGGTCTGGATCGCATTCCCGGGGTCGGCGCCACCCGAAGGCTCGGTCTGCGCGAACGCGTACTGCAGCCGGTCCTCCAGGCAGGGATCGAGGTAGCGCGCCTTCTGCACGCCCGTGGCGTTGAAGAGGAACGGCGGCACACGGCCCCCGAACTGCAGCGGCACCAGGCACCGGAAATTCTCCTCGATGACCGCCAGTTGCTGCGTTACCGTCAGCTTTGCGCCGCCCAGGGCCTCGGGCAGCGTCAGGCCCCACAGGCCCACCTCCCTGGCGGCTCTGGTGCCGGGCAACAGGTCCTCCGGGGTGATCTCGCCGCCTTGCAGTTTCCTGGCCTCCAGCGGCATCTGGTGCTTGTGCACCAGCTTGCGGGTGAGGTCCACGATGGCGCGCGTGTCTTCGTCGAATTCAACCATGTAGTCGATCATGTCTCTGTCTCCTGATATTGCTGATGTGATTTGCGGCTCAGATGGCCAGCACGTGCGCGTAGCAGACAGCGCCCACGCCCACCATGTGCGCCATCCCCGTGCGCGCCCCGGGCTGCTGCCGCTGCCCGGCCTCGCCGCGCAGTTGCAGCGTGATTTCGGCGATCTGGCCCACGCCGGTGGGGCCGATCGGATGCCCCATGGCAATGAGCCCGCCAGATGGGCTCACTGCCACCTTGCCGCCGATGTGGAACTCGCCCCCCTTCAGAGCGGGTATGGCCTGGCCCGGCTTGCACAGACCCATGGCCTCGACGTACAGCACTTCCTCGATCGCGAAGGCGTCGTGCAGCTCGACCACGTCAAGCGCCGTGGGTGCGACGCCGGCCTCCTGCAGCGCCTGCAGGCAGGTGGCCTGCGTGAGCAGTTCGTCGAACGCTGTAGCGTCCTTGTAAACAGCCTGGCTCCGGGCGGCCGACGACAGCACCCGCACCGCGCGGCCGGGATCGATGCCGTGCGCCTTGATTGCATCTTCGGACATCAGCACCACAGCCGCCGCGCCCTCGCCGACCGGCGTGCATTGCAGCACCGTGAGCTCGCCAGACACCTTGCGCCCTCCCAGCACCTCCTCGAGCGTGCGCGGCTTCTGGCGCTGGGCGTTCGGGTTGAGCGCGCCGTTGTTGTGGTTCTTCACCGCGGCCAGCGCGATGTCGCGCATGTCGGCTCCGGAGCGGTGCACGTATTTGTCTGCCAGCAGCGCAAAGTGTGTGAACGGCGCGATGTACTCGCTGGCCAGTTGCTCGATCCCGGCCTGCGTCTCGGCGCGGGCCACCGGCGCGCGCTTGTCCACGCCCAGCACCAGCGCGGTATCGGCAAGGCCGCTGGCCACTTCGATACAGGCATTGCGGAACGCCGTCGAACCGGAGGCCGAGGCGTTTTCGACATGGGCGATAGGCAGGCCCGTCGCCCCAAGGTGGCGCAGGATGGGCCGCCCGCAGGCCATGCCCAGCAGCGCCCGGGCAACATAGGCGGTGTCCACGCCGGCAATGGACACGCCCGCGTCGGCCAGCGCCTGGCGCGCGGCGGTCAGGCCCAGCGTCACGTACGACGTATCCGACGGATCCTGGTAGCGATGCCAGCCAATGCCTACGACGTAGACCGGCCGCAGGTCCTTCAGTGTCCGCTTCATGCCGTCACCCCGAATCGGAATTCCAGAACCGCGGGGTCTTGTCCGCGCTGACGCAGCACGCCATGGACGCGCCGGCCGTGCCAGTCGCCCGCCTCGTGCCCCACGTCCAGCAGGGCACGCACCACCGGGCCGGCGTCGAGCCGGACCTCGGCCGCCGTGAACGGCACCGCAGGCTCCGGCTGGGCATGGATGTGGACCTGGCTGCTGCCGAGCACCACCCCTTGCGCGGCCAGTTCGATATCGGCCAGTTCGGCGCTGCCGCAGCACTCGCAGCCGTAGTGCTGCGGTGGGAATGCCACTTCATTGCACGCTGTGCAGCGGACTCCTTTGAGAAAAGGGGTCTGATGGGCGCCCCGACCACAGAGGCTGGGCTTTTCTATCCGGGAAGTTGTGTCGTCTGTCTTCATGTTTTTTCCTCAACTTACTTACCATATGGTCGGTAAGTTTGTATGATTTGGCAATAGGGTTTTCCGCAGGTCCTGCCTTTCCATCCCATCCATCTCAACAAGGAGCAACAGCTTGGGCCCACTCGCAGGCGTCAAAGTGATCGAAATCAGCGGCATCGGACCCGGTCCGTTCTGCGGCATGCTGCTGGCCGACCTGGGGGCGACCGTCATCGCCGTCGAGCCGCCGGAGCGCCTGGCCGCGCCGCAACGGCCCCATGCCATCACCAGCCGCGGCAAGCAATCGGTGGTGCTGAACCTCAAGGACCCTGCCGCCGTAGAGGCCGTGCTGCGCCTGTGCGAGGGCGCCGACCTGCTGATCGAAGGCATGCGCCCGGGTGTGATGGAGCGCCTGGGCCTGGCGCCGGAGGTGTGCCTGCAGCGGCGGCCTGCCCTGGTGTACGGCCGCATGACAGGCTGGGGCCAGCATGGGCCGTGGGCGCCGCGCGCCGGCCATGACAGCAACTACACTGCCCTCAGCGGCGCCCTGTGGTTTGCCGGCCCGGCCGGCGAACCGCCGATGGCGCCGTCCACCGTACTGGGCGACGTGGCCGGCGGCGCGCTGTATCTGGCGGTAGGGCTGCTGGCCGCGCTGCAGCATGCGCGCAGCACGGGGCAAGGGCAGGTCGTCGATGCCGCCATCGTCGATGGCGCGGCCCACATGCTGAACCTGATGCTGGGCGCCATCCAGCGGCGCGGCGGCGGCTTCGAGCGCGGCACGCAGGCTTTTGACAGTTCGCACTGGGCGGCGCAAAGCTACCAGTGCAAGGACGGCGGCTGGATCAACTTTGCGCCGCTCGAACCCAAGTTCTATGCCGAGTTGCTCGCGCGCCTGGGGCTGGACGGCGACGCGCGCTTTGTCCGCGGCCAGAACGACCCCGGCCTGTGGCCCGAGCTCAGGCAAGCCATGGCCGCACTCATGCGCTCGCGTACACGCGCCGAATGGGAGGCTTGCCTGGGTGGCAGTGACGCCTGCTGGGCGCCCGTGCTGGCGCCGCACGAGGCCGCCTGCCACCCACACATGGCAGCACGGCAGAGCTATGTCGAGCGTGGCGGCGTGCTGCAGGCCGCCCCCGCGCCGCGGTTCTCGGCCACGCCTCTGGAGATGCGGGACATCGCGCCCGTCGGCACCCACACGCGCGAAATCCTGAGCACTCTGGCTCTCACGCCCGATAATCTGGAGAATCTGCTCCGTTCACAAAGCGCCTGAATTTGCTTAACTAATGACTTCCATGACATCCCATATCGCCCGAACCCGTCGCACCCAGGAGGAGCGGCGCGCCACGTCGGAGCTGGCCTTGATCAATGCCGCCATGACGGTCATGCGCGCCAAGGGTGTAGGCGGCATGACGATTGCCGAGGTGGCCGAGACCGCGGGGGTCAGCAAAGGTCTCGTCGTTCACCTGTACGGCAACAAGCAGGCCCTGCAACTGGCCGTGCTGACCGAGTTGCGCGCCGATTTCGCCAAGCGTTTCCAGCAGGCGGAAGGGCACACGGTCGGCCTCGAACGCCTGCGCAGCTTCATACGCACGCACTTCGGCAGCCTCAGCAAGCCGGACTCCAACACCCAGGTGTTCTCGGCGCTGTTGTCGGAAGCCATCTTCCAGGATCAGGAGTTCGCGGCTGACGTCGCGAGCATGAACGATGCCACGATCGCCTTCGTGCGCGAGTGCCTGGAGTTAGAACAGGCCCGCGGCACCCGCTTCATCGAGTCCGATCTGGACAGCCTGGCCACTTTCATTGTCGCCAACATGCGTGGCATCGCGCAGATCTATTCCATCAACGCTACCGCGCAGACCAAGACTCTGGATACGCAAAAGCTGATGCACCTGTGCGAGGCGATGGTTGATCGCATGGTGGTTTCCGCCTGATGTTCACCTGGCGGTTTCGGCGGCCCATCAGCGCAAAGCCAACCGTGCGCTGTCAGGGATAATCATATTCCCTCAATGCGCGTAGCCGATCAGACGCTCCTTCGCCCGGGCCACTGCCGTGAGGCGAGCCGATTTTGGCAAGCACGGGCGTGATGCCGCGCCTGCGCAAGCGCTGTCGGTGTGGCTCGGAACTGTAGCCTCGATCGCCTTGGACGATTTTCGGCTTGCGCAGAGGGCGTCCGCGCTTTCCGCGAATGGAAGGAACTGCCTCGACCAGAGCGTCAAACTGCGTGATGTCGGGTTCCGCGCGATGCCAGAGCGCATGCCGGTCAACACCGCTCGGTCCGGCGTCGGCTTTTTGAGCCTCGACAGCCAGCCGGAGCACCGCTAGAAACTGACGGCCAGGCCAAGCGACACGCCCGAAACGTTGTTGCCGAAGACGTAGCGCGCCACCGCGCGAATCCGGGTCACGAACACTTCGTGGGCACTGGTATCGAGTTCAAGCCCCGTGCCCAGCGTGGTGAGGGAGTTGAAGCCCAGCGCCCCGGCCTGGTTGCCGAAGTAATGCGAATGCGACAGCTCCAGCACATAGCGCACCGGCCGGTCGAGCGCGCGCAGCCCGGTCGGGGCGCGCCAGCGCGCGTACAGGCTGGCGGTTTGCGCGGCGGAAGAGGCCTCCACGCCGGACGAGGCGCCGAGGCTGCGCAGGTAGATGTTGGTATAGCGCAGTTCCACGTCGATATCGCGGTTGTCGCGGTGGCTTTCCCAGTCGAGCATCACCGATCCGCCCAGGCCATAGGCATTCATCGCGCCGTCGTCGAGAAAGGCGATGTCGCGCTCGGTCTTGTGCTCGACCGCGAACTGGGCGATCGACAGGTCGCTGGCGACGCGGCCGATCGAAGCATTGAAGATGGGGCGGAACACCAGTTCCTTGCTGGGAATCAGCGGAAAATCCCAGCCCACCCCGACCGTGCCGGCAAACGTGTTCCATTTGGCCGGCAGCCGGCGCGACTCGCGCCCGTTGGTGGCGACAAAGGCCGGGTCGTAGCGGTTGTACGCGATCGACCCCTCAAGATAGAGCGGGAACGACTGGCTCAGCGTAAAGCCCCCGCCGAGCTGCCAGAGGGTCAGGTCCGGGTTGTCGGTGCTGGCATTGCTGATCGAAAGCGAGCTCGAAGCCAGGTCCGGTACTACCGCGAACGACATCAGCGTCAGCACCGCATTGGACTGCTTCTGCACATTGGTGCCGACCACCCGGAACGCCGGCTCCGCCTGGGCCAGCGCGGGCATGGGTGCGGCCGCGAGGCCGGCCAGCAGCATGAATACCAGGGGGCCTTGCGCTCGCATCGTTTCCCTCATCCGCTCCTGTGCCATCGGACGCTACGTCAACCTCGTGACAACAGCGTCACCGGCAGCTGGTCCGGGCCGGGCGGACCGGGGCGTCACGCTTTCGTGGGGGCCATGGTGGCGGAAGTGCTGCCAGGGCAGAAGTGAATCTTATTGCCGCTGATTTAAAGATTCTTGAAAGCGGAAGCGGCCCGGGAGCAGCCCGGAAGCAGCCAGGCAGCCGGGGAGCCGGCGGGGCGGCGGGGCGGCGTGCCTGCCGGCTTTGTAGGAGCAATTCCGGCATCTCATCGGCGCATGCCCGACAGCGCGAAGCCATCGCGCTACCTAGACTGGCCATGTCGCTCTCATCACCGCGTCGCGCCGCATGGCCTGCCGGGCAGGAACGTGCGGCATACGTCGCGCCGACGCCGTTTGGCCGGCGCTTCCGACCCTAACCCTGGAGGTATTCCATGGATCCGAAACAACCCGCTCGCCGTACCCGCACCCGCCATGCCCGCGTCGCCAGCGTGATTGCGGCAGGCCTGGCAAGCCTCGGCTGTGCCGCGGCGATCGCACAGACCACCGCACCCGCCACCCCGGCCACGCCAGCCACCCCTGCCGCGCAGGGCATGCCGGCAACGCCTGCCGTGCCGGCCACCGCGGCCAGCCCTGCCGGCGGCCAGGGCGCCGCGGCCGGCGTGACCCAGATCCAGCCGCCGAAGGACCCGCTGGTCGAGCGCCGCGAGGCGCGCGCGCAGGCCGCCGCCGAATACAAGGCAAAGAAGAAGGCTGCCAAGGGCGAGTACAAGGATGAAGTCGGCTCGGCCAAGCAGGAACGCAAGGTCGAGAACAAGGCCGCGGATGCAGCGGCCCGGCAGGAAATGGCTGCGCCCAAGCAGTAACGCACCGGTCCGCGGCGATCGCTGCCGCG
>NZ_LT976853.1:883375-1022990 GCF_900249755.1 Cupriavidus taiwanensis | reverse complement strand
CCAAAGCAAACGGGCCCCGCGGGGCCCGTTCTGCGTGGGGTCAGTCGGCCAGCCCGCTGGCGTCGATATAGCCCAGCGCTTCGGTGACGGCGCGGCGCGCCTTCAGCACATAGCAGACCCGCCGCTCCTGGATCGACAGCGCCAGCACGTCGGCCTGCACCAGCTCCTGGAAGACATGGCCGGCACGGCCCAGGCTCAGTCGGGCCACCTGCGCCAGGTCGGTGGCCGGCAGCCCGGCGTCGCCGGCATCCAGCAGCGCGCGGCAGATGCGGATGCGCGCCGGCTGGGTCATCAGCGCAAGCGTCAGCGTACTTTCCTGGGTCTCCATGATCACACCTCGGTCTCCGGGCACGGCTCCCGGGGCCGGGCGAGGCGCGGCGTTCGGGGGCGATGCGGGGGTCATTGCTGCCGCGCTGCGTTGCGCGCGCGGTTTTTCCCGTTCTACGCGGCTCGCCCCGCAAAGGCAATAGGGTGCTGCCACGGCCGTGGCAGCACTGGCGCGATTACAACAGGCCGCAGGCACGCCACCGGGGCGGATAGGCGCTACGGCCGCTTATCCGCCCCGTGCACCAAGTTGCCCGGCCGCGCTCAGGCCATCACAAACGGCAACTGCCGCTGGCGCTTGCCGGTCAGCGTGAACAGCGCATTGGCCACCGCCGGCGCGATCGGCGGCACGCCGGGCTCGCCCAGCCCGGTGGGGTTGTCCTGCGACGGCACGAAGAACACGTCCACCACCGGCGCGTCGGTGATGCGCGGCGGCGGATAGTCGGGGAAGTTGCTGTTCTTCACCGCGCCGTTCTCGATCTCGATGGCAAACCCAGGCCTGGTCATGGCCAGCCCGAACACGCACGCCCCCTGGATCTGGGCCTCGGCCGACATCGGGTTGACCACGCGGTTGGCATGCACGCCGGCGGTCACGCGGTGCACGCGCGGCTCGCCCTTCACCAGCGAGACGTCGACCACATAGGCCACCACGGTGCTGAACGACTCATGCACCGCCACGCCCCAGGCATGGCCCTTGGGCAGCTTGCGCTTGCCGTAGCCGGACTTGTCCACCGCCAGCTGCAGCGCGGCGCGATGGCGCGCGTGCTTCTTCTCGTCGAGCCGCGCCAGGCGGAATGCCACCGGGTCCTGCTTCGCGGCGGCAGCGATCTCATCAGCCAGCGTTTCCTTGACGAAGGCGGTATGCGTATTGCCGACCGAGCGCCACCACAGCACCGGCACGTCGACCTGCGGGTGGTGCACCGACATCTGCAGCGGCAGGCCGTAGTCGTTCTCGACGATGCCTTCGGTCATGGTGGCGTCGACGCCGTTCTTGACCATGAACGGCTCGAACGGCGTGCCCTTCAGGATCGACTGGCCGACGATGGTGTGCTGCCAGCCCACCACCTTGCCCTGCGCATCCAGCCCGATGCGGGCGCGGTGCAGGTGCAGCGGGCGGTAGTAGCCGCCGCGGATATCGTCCTCGCGGCTCCACACCACCTTGAGCGGCTCGCTGTGGCCCGCCGCAACCCACGCCTTGAGCACGTTGGCCGCTTCGACGATGTAGTCGGCGGTGGGCACCGCGCGCCGGCCGAAGCCGCCGCCGGCCATCATGGTCGTGAGCACCACCTTGTCCGGCGCCAGGCCCAGCGTGCGCGCCACCGCGGCCTGGTCGACGGTCTGGAACTGCGAACCCACCCAGACCCTGACCGACTGCACCTTGCCGCCGGCGACCTCGGGCTGCAGCGTGCAGTTCAGCGGCTCCATCGGCGCGTGCGCCAGGTACGGGAAGCGGAAGTCGGCCTCGATCTTGCGCGGGGCGCCGTTGATGGCCGCGGCGATATCGCCCTCGCCCGCGCGCGCGACGGTGCCGGGCTGGGCGGCCAGCTTCGAGTATTCGTCGAACAGGGCCTGCGACGATACCTTCGAGCCCGCGTCTTCCCACTGGACCTCGAGCGCATCGCGGCCCATCTTGGCGGGCCAGTAGCCGCTGGCGATCACCGCCACGCCGCTGCCGCCGCGGTCGACCGGCACCTGCAGCACGCCGCGCACGCCCGGCACCGCGCGGGCCTTGTCGGCGCCGAAGCTTTTCACCTTGCCGCCAAAGCGCGGCGGGCGCGCGACCACGGCCACCACCATGCCCTTGAGCTGGGTATCGATGCCGAACGGCGTGGTCGCCTCCATCTTGCCGCGCGCATCCAGCCGCGGCGTGGGCTTGCCGACGATGCGGAACTGCGCCGGGTCCTTCAGCGTGACCTGCTGCGGCACCGGCAGCTCCATCGCCGCCGGCGCCAGTTCGCCGAAGGTGGCGCGCTGGCTGCCGGAGGTGACCACGCCCTGCTCGACCCTGCAGCTGGCCGGGTCGACCTTCCATTTCTGCGCCGCGGCCGCGACCAGCATCGCGCGGGCGCGCGCGCCGAGTTCGCGGTACTGCTGGAACGAGTGGTTCAGCGCGGTGGAGCCGCCGGTCATCTGCATGCCGAAGGCGGGGTCCTTGTACGGGTCTCCCGCCGGGGCCAGCGCCGCGCGCACGTTGCGCCAGTCGGCATCCAGCTCTTCGGCCAGCGCCATCGGCAGCGCGGTATGCACGCCCTGGCCGAATTCCAGCCGGTTCACCGCCACGGTCACGGTGTTGTCCGGCGCGATGACCAGGAACGCCTGCGGCGCTGCCGGCGGCGCCTTGGGCTTGCCGCCCTCCTGCGCCTGCCCCAGCGGCGCCACGCCCAGCGCCAGCCCGCCGCCGGCCAGCCCGGTCAGCTTGAGAAAGCTGCGGCGGTCCAGCGTCGCCACGCCGGCGTCCGCACGGGCTTCGCCGCTATTGCCTGCCTGGCCGCCGGCCAGGGCTTCGATGCCTCGGATACGCATATCGGTTCTCCCGCTCAGGCCAGCGCGCGGGCGGCGTCTTTGATCGCCGCGCGGATGCGCTGGTACGTGCCGCAGCGGCACAGGTTGCCGGCCATGGCCTGGTCGATGTCGGCATCGGTGGGCCGCGGCTTGCTGCGCAGCAGGCCGACGGCGCTCATCACCTGGCCGTTCTGGCAGTAGCCGCATTGCGCGACATCGTGCTTGAGCCAGGCATCCATCACCGCGCGCCCGACGCGGTCGGTGCCGATGCCTTCGATGGTGGTGATGCGCGCACCGGCAACCGCCGAGGCCGGCGTCACGCAGCTGCGCGTAGCCTGGCCGTTGACATGCACGGTACAGGCCCCGCACGCGGCCATGCCGCAGCCGAACTTGGTGCCGGTCATTGCGAGGTTGTCGCGCAGCGCCCACAGCAGCGGCGTGGACGGGTCCACGTCGACTTCACGGGTCTTGCCGTTGACGTTGATGGAGAGGGTGGTCATGTGGGGGACACTCCTTGGGTACGTTGCCCGCTGGTCATTGCCTTTGCGCCGCAGCCCGGCGCAACGGACAAGTGAGGATAGTGCAATTTCCGGCACCTTGCCGGGCGCTTTGCGCCCTACCGTGCCCGCCGGCGCCGGTTGCACGAACTTTGTGCAAGGAACGGCTGTCCCTCATGGATTGCCTTGCGATCCCGGCGGATCCCGGTGCGTTCCCGTTGTGTTCCCGTAGCGCCCCGATTCCCGCCGCCGAAACAGTGCCATCGACTATTCCAGATAATTCGTTTCCCGCAGCCGGCACCGCCCCGGCCCCGAACGCCGCTGCCGCACCCGGCACGGCCGCGTTGCCAGCGGCCCGCGCCCGCGCGGCACAGTCGCACACCGTGGCGCGGCTCGACAGCATCCAGGCGCTGCGCGGGCTGGCCGCGGCGCTGGTGGTGGTCTACCACTCCGGGCTTACGCTGGGCGGCAGCAACGCGCCGGTGCTGAACTGGCTGACCCACAACGTGATCAAGCGCGGCCATGTCGGCGTCGACGTGTTCTTCGTCATCAGCGGCTTCATCATCGCCTGGGTCGCGGTGCTGGCCCGGCCCCGCCCGGAGCGTCCGCTCAGCTTCATGATCCGGCGCCTGTGCCGGCTGGCGCCGCCGTACTGGACCATGTCGGCCATCCATGCGCTGCTGCTCAACCCGGTCACGCCGGCGCTGTTCGCCGCGTCGCTGGCGTTCCTGCCGACTTCCACCGGCCATGCCCCCTACTACGGCTATCCGGCGCTGTACGTGGGCTGGTCGCTCAACTACGAGCTGGCGTTCTACGCGGCGTTTGCGCTCGGGCTGCTGCTGGCCGGGCGGCGCGCGCTGCTGGTGGTGCTGGGCGTGTTCGCGCTGTGCACGCTGGCGCTGCCGTGGTGGCGCTTCGGCACGCTGGTGGCCGATCCCGCGCAGGGCTATCCGTTCGCGGCGCCGTGGCTGGCCATGGCCAGCAATCCGCTGGTGCTTGAGTTCCTGCTGGGCTGCGGGCTGGCGTGGGCCTACGCGCGCTGGCGCCATTTGCTGACGCCGGTGCTGGCGCTGGCGCTGCTGGCGATCGGCAGCGCGGCGTTCGTGCTGTCGCTGCCGCTGGTCGGGCCGGATTTCAGCCTGGCGGGACGCGGCCTGCCGGCTGCGCTGCTGGTGGCAGGCGTGGTCGCCGCCGAGCACACCGGCATGCTGCGCGTGCCGCGCGCGCTGATCTGGCTGGGCGAACTGTCCTATGCGCTTTACCTGACCCATCCCACCGTGATCGAAGCGGTCAAGCGGCTGATGCCAGAACTGGGCGCGGACCAGACCGCCATGCAGCTGCTGCGCTTTGCCATCGACGCCGGCCTGGCGCTGGCGCTGGCCTGGCTGCTGCACCGCTGGGTCGAGCTGCCCGGCATCGCCGCCGGGCGGCGGCTGGCACGCGGCTAGTGTTGCGGCAAACCCGCCAGGAACAGGTACAGGGCGGTCAGCTCGGTATCGTTCATGCGCCCGAAGGAATCGAACGGCATCACCCGGCTGAGCGCGGTGCCGTCGGGGCGCTTGCCGCTGCGCATCATCTCGATGAACGCGCCGGGCTCGCCGTAGCGCGCCATCGCCCCGCCCGGCACCGGGCGCAGGTCCGCCGCGGCGGGCCAGTCGGGCGGCGCCCCCGGGATCTTGCCGCCGCGGAACGCCGGCCCGTGGCATCCCAGGCAGACATTGGCCACGTAGGCGCCATAGCGCGGCGTCGGCTCGGGCACCAGCGCCGGCTGCGCCGGCAGGCTGTGGTCGATCCGGGACGCCGCGTCCTTCACCACCCCCACCCCATACAGCGCGCGCACCTGCCACGGCATGATGATCTCGGCGGGCGCGCCCATCGCCGCGGGCAGGCTGCGCAGGTAGCCGATCAGCGCGCCCAGGTCCTCATCGCTCAGCCGGTTGTAGTCTTCGCTGGGCATCACCAGCAGCGGACGCAGCGAGGGCGCCACGCCATGGCGGATGCTGCGCACCCAGTCCACCGGCTGGTAGGCGGCGATGTCCGGATTGGCGCGGGTCAGGTCCGGCGCGCGCACGCGCAGGCCGCCGGGGTCGTCGATCACCTGCTTGCCGCCCCCGCCGGCGCCATGGCATTCCATGCAGCCGCGCGATTCGTACAGGTACTTGCCGTGGGCGATGGCGGCAGGATCCTCGCGGATGGCGACCGGCGCGACCTGCACCTCAACGATGCGCTGCGCCTTGCGCTCGCCGACCCATGCCGCGCCGTACGCCACGGCGGCCACGACGACAGCCGTGCCGGCAAGCCCCCATGCCGCCATCCGCAGAAATCGCGCCATTTGCCTTCCCCTGTCCGCCGCACTGGATGCCGCAGCTTGCGGCCAGGGCACGGGGGGCTGTCGGTGGGAAAGGCCACATAGCGGCAGCGCCGGCCGCGCTCAGGCCAGCCCGGCCGGGGCCCGGTCGATAAAGCCGGTCATGCGCGCCAGCCGGCCATCGGCCGACACGGTGGCAAAGTCGGTGCCGACCACCAGCGCCGCTTCGCCGGCGGGACCGAGTTCCCAGCTGAAACGCAGGTGCTCGCCGTGCGCATCGACCGGGCTCACGCGGGTAAAGCGGAAACCGGGAAACTTCGCCTGCACCGCGGCGATCATCGCATCGATGCCGGCATGGCCGTCGCCCCGCATCAGCGGATCCACATAGCTCGCCGTTTCCGTCCACGCCGCCGCGATCAGCTCGCGCCGGCGCGCGGCATCGGTCTCGTTCCAGGCCGCGAGGTAGCGGTCGGCGAGGGTGGCGGCGTGTTCGACCTGGGGGGACTGGGCGGGGGTGGCAGCGGTCATGGCGTTCTCCTTGGGGTTGGGGATCAAGCTCTGGGCCTGGCGTCAGGCCATGGCTGCATGATCGGCGCTGAGGCGCGGCGGTGCGATTACCGGGGAGGTTATGGGCGCGGATACCGGCATGGCGGACCACCGGGTCGTGCAGGGATTGCCACCCCCTACCAAAAAATCGCCCCCAACACCAGCGGCAAGTAACCCCCCAACCTGCCCCCTGTCCTGCCGATGACCGTGCGCTTATCCTCGCTACATTGCCCCTACGCTGGGCGGCAGTCTGTCCGGGCGTTTCGGGGGCATGCCGCCGGGCGCGCCGGCCACGCCGCCTCCTTCCCACCGCCATCGCACTGCCTTTGCCACGTTCTCTTCCATGACGCCCGACACGGCCCCGCCGAGCCCCCCGGCCGCTCCAGCCCCTTCCGCCACGCCGCGCCGCTGGCTGCCCTTGCTGCTGGCCGGTGCCGCCTACTTCGTGCTGGCGGCGGCGGCGCTGTGGCTGGCGCGGCTGCCGGGTACGGTGGCGTCGGTATGGCTGCCCAATGCGTTCGGGCTGGGCCTGCTGCTGCACCGGCCGCGCGCTGAAGGGCCGTGGCTGCTGGCCGGCATGCTGGTGGCGAGCGTACTGGCCAACCACGGCGCGGGCGACAGCGTCGGTACGGCGCTGATGCTGACCGGCGCCAACCTGGCGGAGATGCTGTCCGCGCTGCTGCTGATGCGCCTGCTGGACCGCCAGGGCTTTACCGGACGCCACGGTCCGCTGGCCGCGTTCGCGGTGATGCTGGCGGCGGGCGGCATCGTGGCGCCGATGGTCGGGGCCAGCGCCGGGGCCGCAGCCATCGCCGCGGTCGAGGGCAGCCGCTTCGCTTCGGTATGGTGGACGTGGTGGCAGGCCAGCGCGCTGGGCATGGCGCTGCTGCTGCCGCTGATGCTGTCGATGACCGCGGTGCGGGTGCGCGCCGCCGCCGCGCGGCCGATGCTGGCGCCGCAAGCGGGCGCGCTGGCGCTGAGCCTGGCCATCGGCAGCCTGGCGCAGTGGCAGGGGCACGACCCGTTCGCCGCGATGTCGCTGCCGCTGGTGCTGCTGGCGCTGGCCGGCAACCCGTTTGCCACCGCGTTGCTGGCGCTGGTGGCCACGCTGTGCCTGCAGGCGCTGATGCTGCTGTCGCATCGCCATGAAGCGGTGCCGCTGTCGGCCGCGGTGATCATGGTGCTGCCGGTCTGCATCGCCTACCTGACCGAGCAGAACCGGCACGGCCGCGCCAGCCTGCGCAGCAGCGACAAGCGCTTTCGCCAGGCCATGGAGCATTCGGCGATCGGCATGGCACTGGTCGACATGGATGGCCGCTGGCAGACCGTCAACCGCGCCATGACCGAGCTGCTGGGCTACAGCGCGGCCGAACTGCGCGAGCTGAGCTACCAGCAGCTGACCCATCCCGACGACCTGACCGGCGACCTGCGCCAGGTCGCCAACCTGTTGTCCGGCAAGGTCGAGGCCTACCGGCTGGAAAAGCGCTACCGCCACAAGGACGGCCACTACCGCTGGGTGCTGCTGGCGGTTTCGCTGGTGCGCGACGAGCAGACCGGAGCGCCGCAGCATTTCATTACGCAGGTGGAAGACATCCATGCGCGCAAGCTGGCGCAGCAAGAGCTGGAACGGTTGTCGCGGCGCATCCAGCTGGCGGTGGAGGCCGGCGGCGTGGGCATCTGGGAATGGGATCTGGCCAGCGCCGGCATTTCCTGGGATGCGCGCATGCACGCGCTGCACGGCACCGATCCGGCCGGCGGCACGCCGCTGGCGCAGCAATGGATCGCGCTGCTGCATCCCGACGATATCGGCCGCGTGCGAGCCGAGATGCGCCGGGCCATCCGCGGCGAGGCTGCGTTCGACACCGCATACCGCATCGTGCGCCCGGGCGGCGAGGTACGCCACGTGCGCGCCATGGCGATGGTGGCCCGCACCGCCGACGGCACCGCGCACGCACTGGTCGGCACCAACTGGGACATCACCGAGCAGCGGCGCCTGACCGAGGCGCTGTTCGAGGAGAAGGAGCGCCTGCAGATCACGCTGCGCTCGATCGGCGATGCGGTGATCTGCACCGACGCCACCATGCACGTGACCTTCATGAACCCGATCGCGGAACAGCTGACCGGCTGGACCATGGCCGCCGCCACCGGGCTGCCGCTGGAACGGGTCTTCCGCATCGTCGACGAGGCTACCGGCGAGCCCATCCCGAGCCCGGTCGAGGCGTGCCTGCGCACGCTCACGCCGGCCTACCTGCAGGAAGGCGCGGTGCTGCAGAGCCTGACCGGCGAGCGCCACGACGTGCAGGACTCGGCCGCGCCGGTGCTGACCGCGCGCGGCGAGGTGCTGGGCGCGGTGCTGGTGTTCCAGGACATCACCACCGCACGCGCGCTGCAGCGCGAGCTGGCGCGCTCGGCCATGCACGACGCGCTGACCGGGCTGCCCAACCGCACCTGGTTCGAGAAGCGCCTGCGCGAGTCGTGCGAAGCGGCGCGGCTGCACGGCCATCGCGCGGCGCTGTGCTTTATCGACCTGGACCGCTTCAAGATCGTCAACGACACCGCCGGCCACGGCGCCGGCGACGTGCTGCTGCGCGAGCTGGGCTACCTGATCCGCAACCACGTGCGCCCCGACGACGTGCTGGCGCGCCTGGGCGGCGACGAATTCGCGCTGCTGCTCAAGGACTGCACCGTCGACCAGGCCGAGCAGGTCTGCCAGGGCGTGATCGACGCCATCCGCGGGCGCCGCTTCCCGTGGGAGGGGCGCGTGTACGACGTCGGGGCCAGCATTGGCATCGCCGCCATCGACCTCGACGTGCCGCCGGTCAGCGAGCTGATGAGCCGCGCCGACGTGGCCTGCTACGCCGCCAAGGCCGCGGGCCGCAGCCGGGTCTCGGTCTACCGCCGCGACGAGAGCGACGCGCGCCGCCACCACCGCGAGCTGGAAGTGGCCGCCGGCATCCATTCGGCGCTGGAGGCCAACCGCTTCCGCCTGTTCGCGCAGGAGATCCGCGCGCTGCAGCCGGAACAGAACGAAGACGGCAGCGCCCACCGCCATATCGAGATCCTGGTGCGCATGGTCGACGAGCACGGCGAGCTGATCCTGCCCGGCGCCTTCATTCCGGCGGCCGAGCGCTACGACCTGATGGGCCACGTCGACCGCTGGGTCATCCGCAACGTGCTGCGCGGCTATGGCGAACGGCTGCGCGCGGTGCCGGGGCTTTCGGTATCGATCAACCTGTCGGCCAACTCGCTGGGCGAGCCCTTCCTGCTGCCGTTCCTGCATGCCGAGCTCGAAGCCAGCGCGCTGCCCGCCCATCGCATCCGGCTGGAAATCACCGAGACCGCGCTGATCAACAACATGGCCGCGGCCAACCGCCTGGTCGCGGAGATGCGACGCGCCGGCTGCACGGTGTCGCTGGACGACTTCGGCTCGGGGCTGTCGTCGTTCGCCTACCTGAAGCAGTTCCCGGTGGACTTCCTGAAGATCGACGGCAGCTTTATCCGGCAACTGGCCGACAACGCGGTGGACCGCGAGATCGTCAGCTCGATCAACGACATCGGCCACCGGCTGGGCGTGCGCACGGTGGCGGAGTGGGTCGAGGACGAACGCACCCTCGACGCGCTGCGCGCGATCGGCGTGGACTATGCGCAGGGCTATGCGATCGGGCGGCCGGTGGCGCTGGACGTATTCCTGGCCGGCTACGCGCAGCGCAATACGCAGGCGTCGTAGCGGGGCGCGTCACCGTGATACTCTCGGCGCCTGTCGCATGGCCGCCTGGCCGAACCCAAGGGGAACCCGTTGTCGCTCGTGTCCGACCCGATGCCGGCGCCGCTGTACGCGCGCGTCAAGCAACACATCAGCAGCCGCATCGCTGACGGCAGCTGGCCGCCCCATCACCGCGTGCCGTCCGAGACCGAGCTGGTCGAGGCGCTGGGCGTCTCCCGCATGACCGTGCACCGCGCGCTGCGCGAGCTGACCGCCGAGGGCATGCTGGTGCGGCTGCAGGGGGTCGGCACCTTCGTCGCCGAGCCCAAGCGGCGCACCGCGCTGTACGCGGTCAACAATATCGCCGAAGACATCGCCGCGCGCGGGCACCGCCATCGCGCCCGCGTGGTCAGCCTGGAGGCGGAGCGCGCCGGTCCGGCGCAGGCCGCGGCGCTGGAGGTTGCGCCGGAGGCGCGGGTGTTCCGTTCGGTGATCGTCCACTACGAGGATGACGTCGCGATCCAGCTGGAGGACCGCTATGTCAACGCCGTGGTCGCGCCGGACTACCTGAAGCAGGACTTCGCCAGCGCAACCCCTTACCAGTACCTGTCGCGCATCGCCCCGCTGACCGAGGGCGAGCATGTGGGCGAGGCCGTGCTGGCGCTGCCGGAAGAGTGCGAGCTGCTCGCCATCGAACGCGGCGAGCCGTGCCTGCTGATCCGCCGCCGCACCTGGTCAGCCGGTCGTGTGGTGACGTCGGTGCGGCTGGTGCATCCGGGATCGCTGCATCGGCTGGAAGGCCGGTTCACGTCCTAGGCCTTGCAGCGGCCCGGCGGCCATCCGGCTTCACCATGACGCCTGCCGTGCTTCAGCCAAGCTGCGGCTGCGTGGCGGCGAAGCTCGGCCGCTCGCGCATCGCCGCCTGCGCGCGCCGCACGTTCGGGCATTTTTCCAGCAGGTCTGCCCCCTCGGGGAACATGCCCACATAGGCGAGGATCGGCGCCAGGAACAGGTCCGCCATCGACAGCGCCGTGCCGACCAGGTAGTTGCGGTCGCCGTACACCTGCTCGAGCACCTGCAGATGCCGGGCGATCTCCGGCAGCGCGGCGTCGATCACCGCGCGGTCCGGCTGGCCGTTTGCGCCCTTCGGGAAGAGGTATTGCAGCACGTAGCGCCGGATCATCGCATCGTAGGCATGGGCGTTGATCAGGCTGATCCACTGCTCGCCGCGCGCCTGCGCCGATGGACGTCCCTGCGGCAGCAGGCTGGGCCCGTCGAAGGCATCGTCGATGTAGCCGAGGATGGCGCGGGTCTCGTAGAACGAGATCGGGCCATCGCACAGCACCGGGATGCGGCCGTACGGATTGAGCGCGAGCACTTCCGGTGAATGCGGCGGCAACGGCTTCAGCGTATAGGCCACGCCCTTTTCCGCGAGCGCCATGCGCACCGTGCGGCAATAGCTGCTGCGCGGATCGCCGATAACGACCACCGTCGCCGCGCTGCCGCTCGGGTCCAGGTAGTCGACCAGGCGGTTGTACACCGACTGCCAGCCGGTCGCGTGCGCATCGCGCGACGGCGTGTCCGGGAAGCCGCTATGCCGCATGTGCAGGTGCGTGCCGCCGTCCTGCGCCGTCAGCGTGACCTCGATCAGCGTCTTGAGATCCGGCGGCATGGGGCCGGCTTCCGCCTGCCACGTATAGGCGAGGAAGTCAGCGCGCGATATCACCTGGTACTCGCCGTGCACGGCATGCCTGGAGCCGTCGCGGCCGGCCATCACGATGCGGTACTTGCCGCCCACGCGGGCGTCGGCGCTGGCCTCGATCACGCCCATGCCGCGCGGGCAGTGCCACACCGCCAGCGCTGCCTGGTCTGTCAGCGCATCGAACACCTGCTCGCGCGGCGCGCGGATGAAGCGGGTCATTTCCAGCTGGAAGGTAGCGGCTTCGCTCATGATTGGTTCCCTTGGTCCTTGGTTGCATGACCGGTGTCTGCGCCGACACCGGCGGCGTGGGTACGCTCGACAAATTCGACGAGGCGGTCCAGGTTGCCTTCCCAATGGCGGCGATAGGCCTCCAGCCAGTCGCGCGCATCGCGCAGCGGATCGGCGCGCAGGTGGCAGATGCGCCAGCGCGCGCTGACCTCGCGCTCGATCAGCCCGGCATCGGCAAGCACGCGCAGGTGCCGGGAGATCGCCGGAGCGGACATCGCGAACGGCCGCGCCAGCTCGCTGACCGGTGCATCCCCTTGCGCAAGCCGGTCAAGGATCGCGCGACGGGTGGGGTCGGCCAGGGCGGCAAAGATGGTGGTGAGGGGATCGGGCTGGGTTGGCATGGGTTCATTTAACGTGTTGGTTAAATGAAAGTCAAGGCGAACCCTGCTGGCCGCACTCTCCGGGATTACCCCGATTCATACGTACTTGTATATACAGGAATATACATGCCTAGGCGTTGACCAAGGCGCGTTCCAGACCCGCAAGACCGAAGGAGTTTCCCGTGACCCAGATCCCCACCCAACCCACGCGTTTCCGCGACACCGAAATCCGCGCCCCGCGCGGCAGCAAGCTGACGGCCAAAAGCTGGCTGACCGAGGCGCCGCTGCGCATGCTGATGAACAACCTCGACCCCGAGGTGGCGGAGAACCCGAAGGAGCTGGTGGTCTACGGCGGCATCGGCCGCGCCGCGCGCAACTGGGAATGCTATGACCGCATCGTCGAAGCCCTGACCCGGCTGGAAGACGACCAGACCCTGCTGGTGCAATCGGGCAAGCCGGTCGGCGTGTTCCGCACCCACCGCGACGCCCCGCGCGTGCTGATCGCCAACTCCAACCTGGTTCCCCACTGGGCCAGCTGGGAGCACTTCAACGAGCTCGACGCCAAAGGCCTGGCCATGTACGGCCAGATGACCGCCGGCAGCTGGATCTACATCGGCAGCCAGGGCATCGTGCAGGGCACGTATGAAACCTTCGTCGAAGCCGGCCGCCAGCACTACCACGGCGACCTGAAGGGCCGCTGGGTGCTGACCGCGGGCCTGGGCGGCATGGGCGGCGCGCAGCCGCTGGCGGCGACTCTCGCCGGCGCCTGCTCGCTCAATATCGAATGCCAGCAAAGCCGCATCGATTTCCGCCTGAAGACGCGCTATGTCGACGAGCAGGCCACCGACCTGGATGACGCGCTGGCCCGCATCGACCGCTACACCGCGCAGGGCAAGGCGATCTCGATCGCGCTGTGCGCCAATGCCGCCGAGGTGCTGCCCGAGCTGGTGCGCCGCGGCGTGCGCCCCGACATGGTCACCGACCAGACCAGCGCGCACGATCCGCTCAACGGCTACCTGCCCGCCGGCTGGAGCTGGGACGAATACCGCGAGCGCGCGCAGCGCGAGCCGGCCGTGGTGGTGAAGGCCGCCAAGGCGTCGATGGCCGCGCACGTGCGCGCCATGCTGGACTTCCAGAAGCTGGGCGTGCCGACCTTCGACTACGGCAACAACATCCGCCAGATGGCCAAGGAAGAAGGCGTGGCCAATGCCTTCGATTTCCCCGGCTTCGTGCCCGCCTATATCCGCCCGCTGTTCTGCCGCGGCATCGGCCCGTTCCGCTGGGCCGCGCTGTCGGGCGACCCGCAGGACATCTACAAGACCGACGCCAAGGTCAAGGAACTGATCCCCGATGACGCGCACCTGCACCGCTGGCTCGACATGGCGCGCGAGCGCATCAGCTTCCAGGGCCTGCCGGCGCGGATCTGCTGGGTCGGCCTGGGCCTGCGCGCCAGGCTGGGCCTGGCGTTCAACGAGATGGTGCGCAGCGGCGAGCTGTCGGCACCGGTCGTGATCGGGCGCGACCACCTGGACTCGGGCTCGGTCGCCAGCCCCAACCGCGAAACCGAGGCGATGCAGGACGGCTCCGACGCCGTCTCCGACTGGCCGCTGCTGAACGCGCTGCTGAACACCGCCAGCGGCGCCACCTGGGTTTCGCTGCACCATGGCGGCGGCGTGGGCATGGGCTTCTCGCAGCATTCCGGCGTGGTGATCGTATGCGACGGCACCGATGAAGCCGCCGCGCGCATCGCCCGCGTGCTGCACAACGACCCCGCCACCGGCGTGATGCGCCATGCCGACGCCGGCTACCAGATCGCCGTCGACTGCGCGCGCGAGCAGGGGCTGGACCTGCCGATGCTGCGCGACTGATCCGCGCCAAGCACCCGGTGTTTGCGCCCCTCTCCCACTGGCGTGGGAGAGGGGCGCAAACCGACGCATTCCCCAGGAGACAAACGCATGCCACCCAATATCACCGCGCCCGCCTACGATGGCGCTGCCGGCGCCCCCGCCCTGTCGCGCACGCGCGCGATTGCCGCCATCACCATCGGCAACGGTCTCGAGTTCTACGATTTCGTCGTCTACAGCTTCTTTGCCACGCTGATCGGCCGGCTCTACTTCCCGGTCGACAACCCCACCGGCCAATTGCTGATGTCGTTCGCCACCTTTGGCGTGGGCTTCCTGATGCGTCCGCTCGGCGGCCTGCTGATCGGCATGTATGCCGACCGTGCCGGCCGCAAGCCGGCGGTGGCGCTGACGCTGTGGCTGATGGGCCTGAGCTCGCTGATCTTCGTGGTCACGCCGCCGTATGCGCAGGTCGGCATCCTCGCGCCGGTCATGGTGGTGGTCGCGCGGCTGGTGCAGGGCTTCGCCATCGGCGGCGAGATGGGCGCCTCGACCGCGCTGCTGCTGGAGTACGCCGATGACCGCACGCGCGGCTTCTATACCGCCTGGCAGCCGTTCAGCCAGGGCCTGGCCGCGCTGCTGGGCGCCATCACCGGCCTGCTGCTGAGCAACCTGCTGGCCCCGGCCGAGCTGGAATCCTGGGGCTGGCGCCTGGCCTTCCTGATCGGCATCCTGGTGATCCCGGTCGGCCTGCTGATCCGCCGCCGCCTGGAAGAGACCGCCACGCCCGCGCACCACGGCGAGCACGCCGCGCAATGGCCGCTGCTGCGCCGCCATGCGCGCGAGGTCTTTGCCAGCATCCTGCTGATGATCGGCCTGGCCTCGTCCACCTACATCGTTGTCTACTACCTCAGCAACTACGCCGTCAGCGTGCTGAAGATGCCGCTGTCGCTCGGCATCTGGGCCGGCTGCGTCGCCGCGGCGGTGCAGGTGGCGCTGTCGCCGTTCGCCGGCTGGCTGGCCGACCGCGTCGGCCGCAAGCCCGTGGTGCTGTGGTCGCGCGTGGCGCTGCTGGCGATGGTCTACCCGGCCTTCGTGCTGATCAATGCCGAACCGTCGCTGACGCGGCTGCTGGTGGTGGTGGCGTGCCTGTCGGTGCCGATGTCGATGACCGCGCCGGCGTCGATGGTGCTGGTCAGCGAGGTGCTGCCCAAGCGCCTGCGCGCCACCGGCCTGTCGATTGCCTATTGCGTCGCCATCGCCATCTTCGGCGGCTTTGCTCAGTACTTCTCGACGCAGCTGATCCAGGCCACCGGCGACGTCAACGCGCCCGCGCTGTACGTGATCGGCTGCGGCCTGGTGTCGCTGCTCGGCCTGCTGATGGTCCCCGAAACACTGGGCCGCCGGCTGAAATGAGCGACCTGGCAGACTTCGCGCCGGCGGCGGCGGCAACGGCCGCTGCCGCCCAAGATAGCCACGAGACGGTCTGGCGCGGCCGCCGCGATGCCGGCGAGGCCGGCGACACCCGCCGCCTGTTCGAGATCGTCGCCGGACCCGCCACGCCGCGTACGCCCGGCGTGCCGGTGCTGCTGGGCTTCTGCTGCGATGCCGGCGTGGTGCGCAACCAGGGCCGTCCCGGCGCCGCCGGCGGCCCGCGCGAGCTGCGCCGCGCGCTGGCCGGCGTGCCGGCGCACGGCATCGGCCGACTGATCGACGGCGGCGACATCCACTGCGAAGGCGATGCGCTGGAACCCGCGCAGCAGCGGCTCGGACAAGCCGTGGCCGCCGAGCTGGCGGTGGGCGCGTGGCCGCTGGTGCTGGGCGGCGGGCATGAAGTGGCCTGGGGCACGTGGCAGGGCCTGCGCATGCACCTCGATGCGCGCGGCGACCGCGGCCGCGTGCTGGTAGTCAACCTCGACGCGCACTTCGACCTGCGCGGCAGCCGCCCCGGCAGCTCCGGCACGCCCTTCGACCAGATCGCCGCCGACTGCCGCCAGCGCGGCCTGCCGTTCGACTACGCCTGCCTGGGCGTCAGCCGGCTCGCCAATACCGCCGCGCTGTTCGCGCGCGCGCACGCGCTGGGCGTGCGCCATGTCGAGGACACCGACATGCAGGAGCGCCACCTCGACGCGCGCCTGGCCGAACTGGAGCGCTGGGTCGCCGACGCCGACCACGTCTACCTGACCATCGACCTCGACGTGCTGCCCGCCGCGGTCATGCCCGGCGTCTCGGCCCCGGCCGCCTACGGCGTGCCGCTGGCCGTGGTCGAGGCCATCGCCACGCTGCTGCGCGACAGCGGCAAGCTGCGCGTGGCGGATATCGCCGAGTTCAACCCGCTGTACGACCGCGACGGCTGCGGTGCCCGCGTGGCGGCAAGGCTGTGCTACCGCCTGCTGGGCGGCTGACAAAACCGCTGCCCCCCGCAAACGATTGTTTACTCCCTCTCCCCTCATGGGGAGAGGGCCGGGGTGAGGGGTGGTTTAGCTAGGAACCCCATCAAGCAGGGCCAACGTTTTTACCCCACTGGCCCCAGCCTTTGACCCTCCCGCCCTCACCCCCGGCCCCTCTCCCGCTGCGCGGGAGAGGGGAGCAAACCGGTGGCAGTTCAGACGCGTTCAGCCCTTTCCGAACTGCCCAATTCCTCGGGTTTACACCTAGACGTCCGTTCGGATTCCCGAACGCTACTTCGCGCCACCCGTCCGGATCCCCGAACCAAGCGCCGGCGTCACATTAATTTCCCCTTTTAATTCAACGGGTTGCATAGCACGAAAGGCCCCTGTCAGCTGGCACGCCGCGTGCAATATAGGCCGCCGCTCACAGCGCCAGACAGGTACGCCGGCACGCTCCCAGCGTCCCGGCCGATGCCGAAAAACAAAGGAGGACACACCCATGACCGACCCTGCCTTGCCCAGCCCCGCCGCCATCCCGGCGCATCCCCGGCACCTGTTGCCGCGCTGAACCAGCCACGGCCGGTCCGGCGCCCCGGCGCCGCCCTGCCTTCCTGCAATACCCAGACGCCCGTCCCGCCACCGGGAACGGTCGCACAGGCCTGATCCACGATGAAACTGAATCGACTGCCCACCCTGATCTTCATTGCGATGCTGCTAGGCGTGCTGGCCGGCACCGCCGCGCACAACCTCGCGCCGGACGCCGCCACCGCCAAATCGATTGCGGACCACCTGTCCATCCTGACCGACGTGTTCCTGCGGATGATCAAGATGATCATCGGGCCGCTGGTGTTTGCCACGCTGGTCGCCGGCATCGCCAGCATGGGCGACGGCCGCGCCGTGGGCCGCATCGGCATGAAGGCGATGATGTGGTTCATCGGCGCCTCGATCACCTCGCTGCTGCTGGGCCTGGTGATGGCCAACCTGCTCGAGCCCGGGCACGGCATGAACCTGGCGCTGCCGGCGGCTGACGCCACCTCGAACCTGAAGACCGGCGCGCTGAACCTGCGCGACTTCATCGCGCACATGTTCCCGAAGAGCTTCGTCGAGGCGATGGCGCACAACGAGATCCTGCAGATCGTGGTGTTCTCGCTGTTCTTCGGCTTTGCGCTGGGCACGGTCAAGGACGGCGTCGGCAAGCCGGTGCTGCAGGGCGTGGAAGGCCTGGGCCAGGTGATGCTGAAGGTCACCAACTACGTGATGGCGTTCGCGCCGGTGGGCGTGTTCGGCGCGATCGCGGCCGTGATCACCGCGCAGGGCCTGGGCGTGCTGGTGGTGTACGCCAAGCTGCTGGGCAGCCTGTACCTGGCGCTGGCGCTGCTGTGGGTGGCGCTGATCGCCGGCGGCTACTGCTTCCTGGGCCGCGACGTGTTCCGCCTGCTCAAGCTGATGCGCGCGCCGCTGATGATCGGCTTCGCCACCGCCAGCAGCGAGTCGGCCTACCCCAAGGTGATCGACCAGCTGACCCACTTCGGCGTCAAGGAGCGCATCACCAACTTCGTGCTGCCGCTGGGCTACTCGTTCAACCTGGACGGCTCGATCATGTACACCTCGTTTGCAGCGCTGTTCGTCGCGCAGGTGTACGGCATCGAGCTGTCGCTGACCCAGCAGATCACCATGCTGCTGGTGCTGCTGGTCACCAGCAAGGGCATCGCCGGCGTGCCGCGCGCCTCGCTGGTGGTGGTCGCCGCCGTGCTGCCGATGTTCGGCCTGCCCGAGGCCGGCATCCTGCTGGTGCTGGGCATCGACCACGTACTCGACATGGGTCGCACCGTGACCAATGTGCTCGGCAATGCGATTGCCACCGCCGTCGTCGCCAAAAGCGAAGGCGCCATCGGCGCGCCGGTACCGTCCGGGGAGGATGAACCCGCCGCGGATACCACCACCGGCCTGGCACCTGCCCAGGTCCTCGCGGCCAAGTAACACCGACCGCCAGGCGTGCCAGGGCCCGGTTGCCGATCAGGCAACCGGGCCTTTTTGCATGGCGGCGGCCGGCACCCCCCGTTGGTGTGGTAAAAGTAGGCTCCCGCGCCAGGCTCAGCCATTGACGGCGCGGCGGCTTTGCCACCTGCCTCGCCCAACACCTGATGACCGGCCCGCTACACCCTTCCGGCGACACCCCCCGCGCCACCGCTGCCCGCCCTGCCGCCCCCGCCTCGCCGGCGGCCAACGGCTCGCGCCTGCCCCACGGCCTGCGCGGCGCCGCGCCGCTGCTGGCGCTGCTGGCGCTGGCCGTGCTGGTCGGGCTGGCCGGCGCGCTCGGCTACCGCTACACCTACGACACCGCGCTGGCGCGCCAGGCCGAACGCGGCCAGGTGCAGCTGCGGCTGTACACGCAGGCGCTGGAAAGCGAGCTGGCGCACTACGACTACGTGCCCGGCCTGCTGTCGCTGGACGAGCGCATCGCCGCGCTGCTGCTGCGCCCCGACGACGCCGCGCGCAGCGCGCGCGCCAACGAATACCTGAGCGCGCTCAACACCCGCGCCGGCACGCGCGTGATCTATGTGCTGGATGCGCACGGCAAGGTGCTGGCCACCAGCAACTGGCAGCGCCCGGACAGCTACCTCGGCGAAGACCTCAGCTTCCGCCCGTATTTCCGCGCGGCGATGGAGGGCCAGCTGGGCCGCTTCTACGGGGTCGGCACCACGCGCAGCGAGTCCGGCTACTACCTGTCGGCGCCGCTGGGCGAGCGCGACAACCCGGTGGGCGTGGCGGTGGTCAAGATTGGCCTGGAGCCGCTCGAAAACCGCTGGCAGGGCGCCGACAGCCAGATGCTGCTGACCGACGAGAACGGCGTGGTGATCCTGGCCTCGGACCCGTCGTGGAAGCTGGCCGCGCTGCGACCGCTGTCGCCCGAGGCACGCGAACGGCTGGCGCGCAGCCTGCAGTACAACCGCGCCCCGCTGCCGCAGTTGCCGCTGGCCCTGGTGCGCAAGTTGGACAACGGCAATGGCAGTGACCGCACCGGCGGCGGCAGCAGCGACGAACTGGTGCGGCTGCGCCGCGGCCCGCCGATGCTGGCCCAGCATGCCGCGCTGCCCGGCACCGACTGGCAGCTGACGCTGCTGACCAATACCTCGCAGGCGCGCGTCGCCGCGCTCAACTCCGCGGCGCTGGCCGGCGTGCTGACCGCCTTCGTGCTGCTGCTGGGCGCCGCCTGGAACGTGCGCCGGCGCATCATCAACGAGCGCCTGGCGGCGCGCGCGGCGCTGGAGGCGGCCAACAGCGAGCTCGAGCGCAAGGTGGCCGAGCGCACCGCAGACCTGTCCACCACCAACCAGCGCCTGCAGGCCGAGGTCGCCGAGCGCATCCGCGCCGAGACCGTGCTGCGCCAGGCCCAGGACGGTCTGCTGCAGGCCGGCAAGCTGGCCGCGGTCGGGCAGATGTCGACCGGCATCGCGCATGAGCTGAACCAGCCGCTGGCGGCGCTGCGCACCATCTCCGGCAATACCGGCAAGTTCCTCGAGCGCGGCGACTACGCCACGGTGCGCGCCAACCTCGACACCATCATCGGCCTGGTCGAGCGCATGGGCCGCATCACCGGCGCGCTCAAGTCGTTCGCGCGCAAGCCCGGCAACGGCGGGCGCCAGGCCCGGCTGGCCGAGGCGGTGGACAACGCGCTGTTCCTGCTGCAGACCCGCGTCGACGCGGTGCAGCCGGCGCTGCAGCGCGATATCGATCCCGCGCTGGCGGTGGTATGCGACCCCAACCGGCTGGAACAGGTGCTGGTCAACCTGCTCGGCAACGCGCTCGACGCGGTGGCCGGCAAGCCTGCCCCGCGCATCGCGCTGCATGCGCACGTGGCCGGCGGCATGGTCCACCTGACCGTGCGCGACAACGGCACCGGCCTGTCCGAGGAAGCCTTCGCGCGGCTGTTCGAACCGTTCTTCACCACCAAGCCCGCCGGGCAGGGGCTGGGGCTGGGCCTGACCTTGTCGGCCGGCATCCTCAACGAGAACGGCGGCAGCCTGTCCGCCACCAACCATCCGGACGGCGGCGCCTGCTTTACGCTGGTGCTGCCGCTGGCGCCGCAGTCCAACGCACAGGATGCCGAACATGCCGGCTGAACTGACGGTACTGGTGGTCGAAGACGATGCCGACGTGCGCCTGGGCTGCGAGCAGGCGCTGCGCCTGGAGGGCATTGCCACGCGCGGCGTGGGCAGCGCCGAGGCCGCGCTGCGCGAGGCCGGCCCCGGCTACGCCGGCGTGGTGGTCAGCGACATCCGCCTGCCCGGCCAGGACGGCATGGCGCTGCTGGCGCAACTGCGCGCGCGCGATCCCGCCCTGCCGGTGATCATGATCACGGGCCACGGCGACGTGGGGCTGGCGGTGCAGGCGATGAAGCAAGGCGCCTACGACTTCCTGGAAAAACCGTTCTCGCCCGAGCAGCTGGTCGATGCCACCCGGCGCGCGCTGGAGCAGCGCCGGCTCGCGCTGGAAGTATCAGAACTGCGAGAACGGCTGGCCGGCCGCGAAAAACTCGAAACCCGCCTGATCGGCGACTCGCCCGCGGTCGAGCGGCTGCGGCGCCTGATCGCGGACCTGGCCGGCACCGATGCCAACGTGCTGATCCACGGCGAGACCGGCACCGGCAAGGAGCTGGTCGCGCGCTGCCTGCACGAGGCCAGCCCGCGCCACGCGCGCAACTTCGTCGCGATCAACTGCGGCGGCCTGCCCGAGCAGCTGTTCGAAAGCGAGATCTTCGGCCACGAGGCTGGCTCCTTCACCGGCGCCGCGCGCCGCCGCATCGGCAAGATCGAGCATGCCGAAGGCGGCACGCTGTTTCTCGACGAGATCGAGAGCATGCCGATGCCGCTGCAGATCAAGCTGCTGCGCGTGCTGCAGGAGCGCGTGGTGGAACGCCTGGGCTCGAACCAGCCGGTGCCGGTCAACACCCGCGTGGTCGCCGCCACCAAGGCCGACCTGCGCGCGCTGTCCGATGCCGGCCAGTTCCGCGCCGACCTGTACTACCGCCTGAACGTGATCACGCTGGAACTGCCGCCGCTGCGCGAGCGGCGCGAAGACGTGCCGGCATTGTTCGAACATTTCGTCGCGCAGGCCGCCTTGCGCTTCGAGCGCGACGCGGTGCCGGCCACGCCGGCGGAACTGTCGGCGCTGGTGGCCTACCCATGGCCAGGCAATGTGCGCGAGCTGCGCAACCTGGCCGAGCGCCATGTGCTGGGCCTTGGCTGCAACCCCGGCCAGGGCGCTGCCGCACCCGCGGCCTTGCCGCTGGCGCAGGCGGTCGAGCAGTTCGAGCGCGCGCTGATTGCCGACGCCATGCGCCGCCACGACGGCAACCTCAGCCGCGCCAGCGAAGCGCTGGGCGTGGCCAAGACCACGCTGTTCGACAAGGTGCGCAAGTACGGCCTGTGACGCAGGCTTTGAAGCGGCTTTGAAGCGCTCGCTGAATTCAGCATCCGCTGCGGACATTGCCGTGCATTGGGGAACCACGGCGGCGCCAACATGTCTGCGTTGACAACGCTGTTGTCATCAGAAGGCACTCAATGTGCGTTAAGAAACAAAAGCTTCGCAGATTTATGTTTTTTCCTACAGATACTTTGTCGATTGCGGCATATTATTAGCTTCCAGCAAATCCAGCATTCGAGACATCCAATACATTGGGATCCCGCTGCGCTTTGCTGGAAATGCGCAAAAGATCAAAACAACCACAAAAAGCAGCCTGGCCGGCGGGGGAGCGGGCCGGGCACACAGGGTCAGTCAACTATTGGCAGTGACAATCGCGCGGCGCCAGTGCCAGGGGCCGCGTGCGCCATGACGGCGCGACTGCCATATGGACTACGGGTGATGGGATGAAACTTGATCCGGCACTGGCTGAAAAGCCTTACTACAGCACGCGTACAGCGGCAAAACTGCTCAACGTCTCGCTGGGCACTGTCCAGAAGATGGTCGAGCGCGGCGAACTGGGGGCCTGGAAGACCAACGGCGGCCATCGCCGCATCCACAAGGAAACCGTGCACCGCCTGCTGGCGACGCGCATCGGGCCCGAGTCGGCATCGCCGCACGGGCTCGACCTGGTGGTGTTCCACCCCAACCACCAGGAGGCACAGCGCATCCACAGCCAGCTTGGCAAATGGGGGCTTCCGCTCAAGAGCGTGGTGGTCGACGATGTGCTCGACACCGTCATCACCTCGGTCAGCGAGCATCCGCGCGTGGTGCTGTACTACGTCGACGAACTCAACGACACCGAGTCGGCCACCGTCGAGAAGCTGCAGAACTTCTTCGCCAGCCAGCACGTGATCTTCGCGGTGATCACCAACCGCCAGGCCTATGAAGGCGTGGCCGATGCGCTGCAGCACTGGGGCATCATGGTGTTCCTGAAGACGCCCTCGCTCGAAGAGGTCAAGGGCTTCCTGCGCGCGCAGCTGATGATGGGCCGCGCCGCCTGAGTCCTCACTGAGGCTTCACTGAGACTTCACTGAGGCTTCAGGCCACGGCCTGCGGCCGTGGCACCGGTCGCGCCGCGTCGCCGCCGCCGGCCTGCGCCAGCATCCATCCATACAGGTTGCGCGGGTCGGGCGGCATTGCCACCAGTTCCACCGCCGTGCCGGCGCGGTGCGCCTGCGCCGCGGCGTAGAGCCAGCGCAGCGCGGCATAGTCTTCCAGCGCAAACCCCACCGAATCGAATACGGTCACTTCGTCCGCCGCGGCGCGGCCAGGCGCGTGGCCGGCCAGCACCTGCCACAGCTCGGTCACGGGCGCGTCGGCGGGCAACTGCTGGATCTCGCCCTCGATGCGGGTCTGCGGTTCGTACTCCACCACGATGCGCGCGCGGCGCAGGATATCGGCATGCAGCTCGGTCTTGCCGGGACAATCCCCGCCGACCGCGTTCAGGTGCATGCCGGGCCGCACCATATCGGGCGTCAGGATGGTGGCGCGGGTCTTGTCCGCGGTGACGGTCGAGACGATGTCGGCACCGTCGAGCGCCGCCCCGATCGAATCGGCACGCCGGATGGCAAGGCCCGGCACGCCGCCAAGATTGCGCATCAGCCGCGCGGTGGCGGCGGGGTCGATGTCATAGGCCGCGATCTCGCGCACGCCCAGCATCGCGTGGAAGGCCAGTACCTGGAATTCCGCCTGCGCGCCATTGCCGATCAGCGCCATGGTGGCCGCGCCGGGACGCGCCATGGCGCGCGCCGCCAGCGCCGAGGTGGCCGCGGTGCGCAGCGCGGTGGCCAGCGTCAGGTCCGCCAGCATCAGCGGAAAGCCGGTTTCCACCTCGGCCAGCAGGCCGCACGCCATCACCGTGGGCATGCCGTGCTGGGCGTTGCGCGGATGGCCGTTGACGTACTTGAACGCGTACTGGCTGCCGTCGCTGACCGGCATCAGCTCGATCACCCCGCGCGCGGAATGGCTGGCCAGCCGTGCAGACTTGTCGAAATCGGCCCAGCGTGCGAACGCCTGGCGCACCTGCGCGGCCAGGTCGACGATGGCGGCCTGCGGGCCGATCGCGGCCACCAGCCTGGCCACGTCGGCCGCGTCGAGAAACAAGGTTCGGACGGTGTTCTTCATGACCCTCTCCCTCGCTGTTCATGCCATGCCTGCGCTCAGGCCGCCGCCGCGGCAACACCGCCGCCGCTGCTGCGGTCCAGCCGCAAGGTCATGCAATACGCGCCGCCGCCCGACAACATGAACGGCGACAGGTCGACCTCATGCAGCTGGTAGCCGCGCCGTGCCAGCTCGGTACGCAGGTGCGGGGTGGTGCGGGTCATCACCACCTGGTTGTCCAGGTTGACCGCATTGACGCTGAAATGGCGCAGGTCGTCGGCACTGGCTTCGATGCGCAGCCGCGCCGGCACGCGCGCGCGCAGCTCGCGCAGCGCCGCTTCGCTGAACGCCGGCGGGTAGTACAGCACCTCGCCGCCCGACAGCGGGCAGAAGCACACGTCGAGGTGGTAGCTCTGCTCGGTGGCCAGCTCCAGTGCCACCACGTCCTTGCCGAAGTAGCGCGAGACCGCCAGTGCCGCCTCATGCGAGGAACGCGGTCCGAAGCCGGCCCAGAAATGCCCGCGCCCCGCGTCCCAGATGCAATCGCCGGCGCCTTCCTGGTAGCAGCCTTCCGGCAGCAGCGCGACTTCATCGAGCAGGCCGCGCTCGCGCAGCTTGCCGAAGATGTCGGCAAACGGGGCTTCCTCGCCGCGGCGCTGCGGATAGCGGAAGCGCGCCAGCAAGGCGCGCCCGTCCAGCACCACGGCGGCGTTCGCGGGAAACACCATGTCGGGCAGCCCGGGGGCGCCGGGCGCCACCTCGACCGCGAAGCCGGCGCGGCCGAGCGCATCGCGCAGCGCCTGGAACGACGCCGTCGCGTTGCGGTGCATGCCGTGCGGATCGCGCGCCCAGGCGGCCGGGTCCATCCACGGATTGATGCTGTACGACACGTCGTAGAAGGTCGGCTCGATCAGCAGGATGGTGGGGGTCTGGATCACGGCGGCTCCTGGTTGGCATGGCTGGGCGATGGCGTCCCGTCGGGAAATCCATCCGTCCATTGCATTCTGGTGCAAGCCGGCGTTAGCCAAAAGCCAGCAAACTGCCCGGTTTGCGCCTACCATTGTGCAAAACGCCAGCTTGCGCTGGCGCTTTGCCAACCGCCCCCGACCCGCCCCATGGACGCCACCGACCAGCAGCTGATTTCCCTCCTGCGCGACAACGCGCGCACGCCGGTGACGGCACTGGCGCAGGCGCTGCGCGTGTCGCGCGCGACCGTGCAGAACCGCATCGCCAAGCTCGAACAGGAGGGCGTAATCGTGGGCTACACCGTGCGCCTGCGGCCCGAGGCCGAGGCGCACCGCATCCGCGCGTGGATGACGGTGGCGGTCGAAGGCAACAAGACCCGCTCCGTGCTGCAGGCGCTGCGCGGCGAGCCCAACGTGCAGGCGCTGCACACCACCAACGGCCGCTGGGACATCATCGCCGAGCTGCGCGCCGACACGCTCGAGGCCTTCGACCGCGCGCTCGACCGGATCCGGCTGATCGACGGCATCAGCGCCACCGAAACCAGCATCCTGCTGTCGACCTACAAGTAACGGGTCAGGCCGCGGCGCGGCCGCGCAGGCGCTCGCGCCGCGATTCTTCGTGGAACACGCTGCCGCTCGGGCGCAGCAGGTCGCGCAGCGACACGATGCCGGCCAGGCGCATGGTTGCCGCGCTTTCCACCACCGGCAGGCGCGCCACGCTCAGCGCCGCCATGCTGCCGGCGGCGGCGCGCGCGGTCTGGCCGGGCAGCAGCACATGCGCGGGCGCGCTCAGCAGGTCGCGGCAACGCAGGCCGGGCGGCACCTCGCCCGCGGCCAGCGCGCGGATGGCGCTGCGCTCCAGCATGCCGAGCACGCGCCCTTCCGAGACCACCGGGTAAGCACGATGCGCGGCATGTTCGCCGAAATAACGCACCATCGCTTCCGCGACCGGCAGGTCGGCGTCGATCGCGACCACCTCGCGCGTCATCAGCTCCGCCACATGGGCGCGCTCGAGCGGATCGACGCTGTATTCGCGGTAGATATGCAGGCCGCGCCGGGCGATTTTCTCGGTCATGATCGAGCGCTTCATCGCCAGCACCGAGAAGCCGTACGCCACCGCGGTGGTCAGCAGCAGCGGCAGCAGCGCCTCGGTGTCGTGGGTAAGCCCGAACGCAAACACGATCGCGGTCAGCGGCGCGCCCAGCACGCTGCCCAGCACCCCGGCCATGCACACCAGCGCCCACAGCTGCGGCGAACCGCCCGGCAGCCACGGGGCCAGCACCACGCCCAGGCCCGCGCCCAGCATCAGCAGCGGCGCGAGCACGCCGCCCGAGGTGCCCGAGCCCAGCGCCGCGATCCAGATCACGGCCTTGACCGCCAGCAGCGCCAGCGCGATCCCGATGGCGATGCGGTTGTTGAGCAGGTCGCCGATCACGTCATAGCCGACGCCCAGCGCGCGCGGCTCGAAATACCCGCCGATGCCGACCACCAGACCGCCCAGCGCCGGCCACCACATCCAGTGCAGCGGCAGGCGCGAGAATGCGTCTTCGGTGCGGTACAGCGCCAGCGTCAGCCCCGCGCCCAGCACGCCGCACAGCAGCCCGGCCAGCACGCACGACAGCAGCGCGGGCGTGCCCGCCGCCGCGGTCTGCAGCGGAAACAGCGGGCCGGCCTCGAACAGCAGCGGCCGCAGGAAACCGGCCACCGCGCACGCCAGCGCCACCGGCAGCAGGCTGCGCGGGCGCAGCTCGAACAGCAGCAGCTCCACCGCCAGCAGCACCGCCGCCACCGGGGTGCCGAAGATCGCCGTCATGCCGGCGCACGCGCCCGCCACCAGCAGCGCCTTGCGCTCGCCCGCGGTCAGGTGCAGGTACTGGGCCAGCAGCGACGCCAGTGAGCCCCCGGTCATGATGATCGGCCCTTCGGCGCCGAACGGCCCGCCGCTGCCGATCACGATGCCCGACGACAGCGGCTTGAGCACCGCCACCCGCGGCGACATCTTGCTCTTGCCGAACAGCACCGCCTCGATCGCCTCGGGAATGCCATGGCCGCGGATCTTGTCGCTGCCATAGCGCGCCATCAGGCCGACGATCAGGCCGCCGATCACCGGCACCGCGATCACCCACGCGCCCAGCGCATGATTGGCCGGGGACCGCTCAGCCAGCGACAGCGTCTGGTAGAAAAACAGGTTGGTGAAAAAGCGGATCAGGTTCACCAGCACGGCCGCCGCGACGGTGCTGAGTGCGCCGATCCCCAGCGCAATGACCGACAGCAGCAGCAGGCGGCGGTTGACGGCATAGTCGCGTTTTTCGACCGGCATGACAGACGACATCTGGGGGCTCCTTGCTCTTCTTGCGCGCTTGCGCGCCCTTGTGCGGTGCGGCATGCCCCGGGATCGGGATGCGCTGCACCAAAGGCGGCCAAATATATCACCCCGTGATATATTACGCGCACCATTCCAAAGCGCCCCCCGTCACAAGAATGCCCACCGCCCCCGTCTCCGCCCTGGCGCATAACGCCCGTGCCTGGCTGCGCACATTCGTTCCCCTGCCGGTCGCCGCCAGCCGCAAGGAGCGCCTCAAGAGCTGCTTCGGCGCCCTGCTTGGCCTGCTGTGCACGGAGTGGATCAGCCACCAGACGCTGGGCGGCTTCAATCCCTGGTTTGTCGCGCCGATGGGCGCCTCGGCGGTGCTGCTGTTCGCAGTGCCTTCCTCGCCACTGGCGCAGCCGTGGTCGATCATCGGCGGCAACCTGATTGCCGCAGTGATCGGCGTGGCCTGCGCGCGCTGGATCCCCGACCCCGGCCTCGCCGCCGCCGTCGCGGTGGCCATCGCCATCGCCCTGATGTTCCAGTTCCATTGCGTGCACCCGCCCAGCGGCGCGGTCGCCATCACCGCGGTCTTCGGCGGGCCGGCGGTCAGTGCGCTGGGCTTCGGCTTCGTGGCGGTGCCGGTGCTGTTCAATTCGATGCTGCTGCTGATGATGGCGCTGGCCTTCAACAACCTGTCGCGCCGGCGCTACCCGCACCGCCCGCCCGAGCCCGCGGTGCAGCATGGCACCCGCGACGTACCGCCGTCGCAGCGCGTGGGCGTGACCCGCGCCGACCTGGATGCCGCGCTGAAGGTGCGCGGCGAATTCCTGGATATCGAGGAAGACGACCTCGAGCAGATCCTGGTCGCGGCGCAACTGCGCGCCTATCGCCGTCATTTCGGCAACGTGCTGTGCGGCGAAATCATGTCGCGGGACGTGATCACGGTGACGCCGGACCAGCCCGCGCACGAAGCCGGGCACCTGCTGTCGCGGCACCGCATCAAGGCGCTGCCCGTGGTGGACGCCACGCGCAAGCTGGTGGGCATCGTCACCCAGAGCGATTTTTTTGCGGCACAGCGCGATACCGGCGCGCGGCGCCTCGCCGGCACCGTGCGCAACCTGATGACGCATGCCGTCGTGACTGCGCGGCCGGAGCAGCCGATGGTGGAGCTGGCGCAGGCGTTTTCCGATGGCGGGCTGCATCACGCGCCGGTGATCGATGACCAGCGGCGGGTGGTGGGGATGGTGACGCAGTCGGATCTGGTGGCGGCGTTGTTGAAGAGTGGGGTGATGGCGGTGCCGGATTGATTTGGCGGCTGGTTTTGGATTTTTGGGTTGGTCGCTGTTGGTGACATGCTGTCGGCTTTTGAACCGCGTGGTTCCGCCCTGCTGGGCGGGTCACTTTTTGTCCGAGCGACAAAAAGTAACCAAAAAACGCGTCGCCTGTGCGGCTGGCAATCAATTTCGCGGCGTTGGTGGTTCGGGCGGTGGTGATTTCCGTTTGGCGTGGGTGCTCGTTCGGCCCTGCTAACGCTATGTGAGTTAGGGATAACGCCTTCGATAACTGACTTTTGAACAATCCCAACTAGGGCGTAGGCAACCTGCTGCCGGCCTTATCGCGGGGACGCCTACGGCTGCTGCGCAGGCAGTATCTCAGGGCGGGGCTCTGGCAGGGAACGCGTCGCTGCGCTCGCTTGGCGCCCGAGGGCGCCCGCGCCAGCGCCGTGCCGTGCCGGCGCCCGCGACCACTGCCCCTGGTTTGCTCCCCTCTCCCGCCTGCGGGAGAGGGGCCGGGGGTGAGGGCAGGGAGCCTCAACGAAGTCAGGCCTTCCACAGCGAAGCAGCCACGGCACCCGCGGCCTGCGGAGCGCCAGCGCCAAGCGAGCGCAGCGACGCATTCCGTGCCAGAGCCCACGCCTCGCGATAGGGCCTGCGCGCAGCGCAGCCGTAGGCGTCCCCGCGATGCGGCCAGCAGCAGGCTGCCTACGCCCTAGTTTGGGATCGTTCAAAAGTCGGTTATCGCAGGCACCACCCCTAACTCACATAGCGTTAGCAGGCTCGAACGGGCACCCACGCCCAAACGGAAATCACCACCGTCCGAACCACCAACGCCGTGGAATTGATTGCCAGCCGCACAGGCGACGCGTTTTTTGGTTACTTTTTGTCGCTCGGACAAAAAGTGACTCGCCGGCTACGCCGGCGAAACAGCCACGCCCGCCAAGCACGACAGCCGATCGCATGGCATCAAGCCCAACATCCGCGCCTGCCAAGGGGCGACAAACATCCCAAAATACCGCCTTTCAACGCCCCCACCCCCTCCGTACGCTATATTTACGCCGTCCCCGTCACACCCAACCCCCCGGGGGACAAACGGAGACCCCCGACCATGAGTTCCGGCCAGTTGATCGAAAAAATCGCCGCCGTTTTCGCGCTGATCGTGCTGATCGGCGGCTCGCTGCTGGTTCTGGCGCCGTTCACCACGGCTCTGCTGTGGGGCGCGATTCTGGCATTCAGCTCCTGGCACCCCTACACCGTGCTGTCGCGCTGGCTCGGCAACCGGCGCGGCCTGGCTGCGCTGATCTGCGTGCTGCTGGCCACGGTGATCGTGCTGGGTCCGTTCGTCTATGCCGGCGCCAGCTTCTCCGCGCACCTGGATGACCTCGCCGCGCTGGTCGACCGCTATATGGAGCATGGGGTGCCGCAGCTGCCGTTGTGGCTGAGCAGCCTGCCCTATGTCGGCAGCTACCTGCAAAGCTCGTGGGACAGCCTGATCAATGCCGATTCCGAGATGGTCGCCAACCTGCGCAAGCTGATCGCGCCGGTGGGGCATGTGCTGCTGGGGGCGGGGCTGTCGATCGGGGCGGGCCTGGGCCAGCTGGCGCTGTCGATCATCCTGGCGTTCTTCTTCTATACCGGCGGCGAGTTCGCCATTGCCTGGCTGCGCGCGGGCATGCGCCGCATCGCCGGCGAGCGCGCCGACCACCTGCTGGAGCTGGCGGGCAGCACCGTCAAGGGCGTGGTCTATGGCGTGCTGGGCACGGCCTTTATCCAGGCCGTGCTGGCCGGCATCGGGCTGTGGATCGCGGGCGTGCCGGGGGCGGCCATCCTCGGCTTCGTGACCTTCTTCCTGTCGGTGGTGCCGGTCGGACCGCCGCTGGTGTGGCTGCCGGCGGCGCTGTGGCTGTACCACACCGGCGCCACCGGCTGGGCCATCTTCCTGGTGGTGTGGGGCGTGGGCGTGGTCAGCATGGCCGACAACATCGTCAAGCCGCTGCTGATCAGCAAGGGCACCGGCATGCCGCTGATCTGGATCATGCTGGGCGTGCTCGGCGGCGCGCTGGCGTTCGGCTTCCTGGGCGTGTTCATCGGCCCGACGCTGCTGGCGGTGGCCTATGCCCTGCTGCGCGACTGGACCATCGGCTCGCAGGGCGAGTTGCAGCGCGACCTGCAGCAAGGCGCGGCGCTGGCGCACGCGCCGGCCCCTGCCAAACCGACGGCACCGGCCGTGGTCGACAACCCCGATGTGCCGCCGGCCGCCACCGGCAAGCGATCCGGCTGATGGCGGCACACGACGTACCGCCGGTCCCGCCGGACACCGCGCTGCCCGACACCTCGCCGGCCGCGCTGCACCGGCTGGTGGCCTGCGAATACTGCGACGCGGTCTACGAGCGCACGCCGATTTCACCGGGCGAGCGCGCGCTGTGCCTGCGCTGCGGCGGCCAGCTCTACCGCGAGAGCCGGCGCCACTACCACCGCCTGCTGCCGCTGGTGATCACAGCGCTGATCCTGTTCCTGATCTCCAACGCCTACCCCATCGTCGAGATGGACCTGAAAGGGGTGCGCACCCAGACCACGCTGCTGGGCGCGGTGCAGGCGCTGTATGCGGACCAGATGGCGCTGGTGGCGGCGCTGGTGTTCGCCACCACCATCCTGTTCCCGCTGTCCGAGCTGCTGATGATGATCTACCTGCTGGTGCCGATGGCGCAGCACCGCATGCCGGCCGGCTTCGACCGCATCGTGCGCGGCATCCGCCAGACCCGCCCGTGGGGCATGATCGAGGTCTTCATGATCGGCGTGCTGGTCACGCTGGTGAAGCTGTCGACCATGGCCCGCGTGCTGCCGGGCATTGCGCTGTGGTCGTTCGCCGCGCTGGTGATCGTGCTGGCGGCGATGCTGTCGTTCGATCCGCGCGACCTGTGGCGCCATCTGGAAACGCCCGATGACCAGGCCGGGGCGGCCGACGGGGAGCGCCGATGACGCAGCCGCAGCGTCCGCCCGCCACGCGCCTGGCCCGTCCGCGCCAGCTCGCGCGCGAGGTGGTGGCCGAACTGACCGACGACGACGAGAGCAAGCCGCTGCCGCAGGTGCCCACCGCCAGCCGGCTGGGCCTGCTGTCATGCCACGCCTGCGACCTGGTCAGCCCGCGCACGCTGGAAGGCGCGCCCTGCCCGCGCTGCGGCGCGACCCTGCACCATCGCAAGCCCGACAGCCTGGCGCGCACCTGGGCCTTCCTGCTGGCCGCCTACATCCTCTATATTCCCGCCAACATGCTGCCGGTGATGGTGACGCAGTCCATCCTCGGCACGCAGCAGGACACCATCCTGTCGGGCGTGATCTACCTGTGGCTGTCCGGCTCGCACATGCTGGCCGTGCTGGTGCTGATCGCCAGCATCGTCGTGCCGCTGCTGAAGATGGCGATCCTGACCTTCCTGCTGCTGTCGGTGCATTTCCGCTCGAGCTGGCGGATCCGGCAGCAGACCCGGCTGTACGGGCTGGTGGAGGTGATCGGCCGCTGGTCGATGCTCGATATTTTCGTGGTGGCGCTGCTGGCCTCGCTGGTGCGGGCCGGGGCGCTGGCCACCATCATCCCCGGCGGCGGCGCGCTCGCCTTCGGCGCGGTCGTGGTGCTGACCATGCTGGCCTCGCTCAGCTTCGACCCGCGCCTGCTATGGGATTCGCTGGAACCTGACAATGCCCGACACTGACAACCAAGCCCCGGCGGGTGCCTTGCCGCCCTCGCCGCCCCCGCCCCCGCCTTCACCCCCTACGTCCGGCCTGCCGCGGCCCGAACGCCGCCGCCGCGCGCGCTGGCTGCCGTCGCTGGTGTGGCTGATCCCGATCGTCGCCGCGGTGGTCGGGATCTCGCTGCTGATGCACACGCTGGCCTCGCGCGGGCCCGAGATCACGGTCAGCTTCCGCACCGCCGAAGGCCTCACCCCCGGCAAGACCGCGGTGCGCTACAAGGACGTCGACATCGGCCTGGTCAAGTCGGTGCGGCTGGCGCGCGACCGCTCGCACGTGGTGGCGACCATCGACCTGACCAAGGACGCCGAGAACTTCGCCGTCGCCGACACCCGCTTCTGGGTGGTGCGGCCGCGCTTCGCCGCCAGCGGCGTGTCGGGGCTCGAGACCCTGCTGTCCGGCGCGTATATCGGCGTCGACGCGGGCAAGTCCAAGGAATCCGCGCGCGACTTCAAGGGCCTGGAAGTGCCGCCGGTGGTGACCACCGACGCTTCCGGCAAGCAGTTCGTGCTGCGCGCCTCCGAGCTGGGTTCGCTCGATATCGGCTCGCCGGTCTATTACCGGCGCGTGCTGGTCGGCCAGGTGGTGGCGTACCAGCTCGACCCCAACGGGCGCGACCTGACGCTGCGCGTGTTCGTCAACAAGCCCTATGACAAGCTGGTCACCGCCGACACGCGCTTCTGGCATGCCAGCGGGGTCGACCTGAAGCTCGATGCCGGCGGACTCAAGCTGTCGACGCAGTCGCTGGTGACGGTGCTGCTGGGCGGCGTCGCGTTCCAGGCGCCGGACCACACCACCGCCACCGAAGCCGCCGCCGAGAACACCCAGTTCCTGCTGGCCGGCGACCAGGCCGAGGCGATGAAGGAGCCGGAAGAACTGGCGCCGACGCTGGCGGTGCTGAATTTCGACCAGTCCGTGCGCGGCCTGTCGCCGGGTGCGCCGGTGGACTTCCGCGGCGTGGTGGTGGGCCAGGTGCGTTCGATCGGCATCGAGTTCCAGCGCGAGAAGCGCGCCTTCCGCATGCCGGTGGTGGTCGAGCTGTACCCGTCGCGCATGGGCTTCCGCGAACGCGACGTCGAAGACCGCGAGCGCGCGCGCAAGATCATCCAGGGCCTGCTGCAGCGGGGCATGCGCGCGCAGCTGCGCACCGGCAACCTGCTCACGGGCCAGTTGTACGTGGCGCTCGACTTCTTCCCGAAGGCGGCGCCGGCCAAGGTCGACCTGGACGCGCCGATTCCGGAATTCGCTACCACGCCTGGCACCTTCGACCAGTTGCAGGCGCAGGTAGGCGACATCGTCAACCGCATCGACAAGGTGCCGTTCGACCAGATCGGCCAGGACCTGCGCACCACGGTGGCCACGCTGAACAAGACCCTGGCCACCGCCGACAAGCTGGTGCAGCAGCTCAACGGCGATGTCGCACCGCAGGTACTGGCCGCGCTGCAGGACGCGCGCAAGACCCTGACCGCGGCCAACGGCACGCTGGCGTCGGACGCGCCGCTGCAGCAGGATACGCGCCGCATGCTGCAGGAGCTGACCCGCACCGCCACGTCGCTGCGCACGCTGACCGACTACCTTGAACGCCATCCTGAAGCGCTGCTGCGCGGCAAGCCGGAGAAAGAATGATGAAGCGCCTTCCGCTTACCCTGGTCTGCGCCAGCGCCGCCGCGGCGGTGCTGGCAGGCTGCGCCTCGCCCGAGCCGCGCTACTACACGCTGGCGCAAGGCCCGGGCACCGTGGCGGCGCCCGCGCCGGCGGTGGCCCCGTCGACCGACACGCTGTGGCTGGAAGTCGCGCCGGTGCGCGTGCCGGAGCGCCTGAACCGGCCGCAGCTGGTGGTGCGCGACGGTGGCAATGGCAATGGCAACGGCAGCGATGCCGGCGTGCGCCTGCTGGACCTGTCGCGCTGGTCCGCGCCGCTGCCCGACGAGCTGCGCGATGCGCTGTCGCAGCGCCTGCAGGCCACGCTGGGCGCCGTCGACACCTACCAGCAGGGGCTCTCCGACGTGCAGCCGCTGTACCGCATCACCACCGAAGTGCTGCGCCTGGACGCCGACGTGGGCCAGCGTGCCGGCGCCACCATCAACTGGACCGTGCGCCGGCTGCCCGACGGCAAGGTGGTCAGCGGCAGGACCCAGGCAGAGTTGCCGGCGCCGGGTGCGGTCGACGGCGTGGTGGCGGCCTATCGCGAGATCGTGGCGAGTACCGCCAACGATATCGCGGCCGGCGTGCAGGCGCTGCGGCGCTAGTTGCCGTTGCGCAGGGCGGCGGCCATTGCCGCCAGGCATTCGGCCGCGCCGCCCTGCACCAACCGCACCGAACACGCCAGCATCAGGTTCTTGCCCAGACCGAAGTCCTCCACGGTAAAGCCGCGCGCATCCAGCGGCGTGCCGTCGGCATCGGTCGCTACCGTGACGCGCTCGCGCAGCGTGCCGGCATCGGCGCTGTAGCCCCACACCGGCTTGCCCAGCGCCACCGCGAAGCCCACCTCGAAGGCGGTGCCGGAATCCGGCTCGCCCGGGCCGCGGAAGTCATCCAGGTTGGCCATCACCACGTCGGCGCGCCGCAGCAGCGCGATATTCGCGTCATAGATCCAGCGCGCGGTGTCGGGGCCGGAGCGGCCCGCGGGCGCGGACTGGTCGAGCGGATACAGGCCGGTGAAGCCATGCGCCGCGCACAGCGCCTTGAGGTGCTCGCCCCAGGCGCGCGCGTCCTTGCGGAACACGTCAAAGCCAGCGAGGTAGATGGTGGTCATGGCACGTGGGAGACTGGGAAGCGAGGCAAGCCGCGAGAATCGCAGCATAACCCGGGGCCGGCGCAGGTGGCACCGTGCCGCCGCCCGAACATCGCACAGCTTGCGCGCACGCGGCGGGTTGCGCGCCGGCGCGCGGCGCGCCACTGCGCTAACATTGCCCGTCACGCCTCGACCCTCCCGTTCCCCCATGCCCGCTCCCCAGATCCTCCAGGTCGGCCCGCTCGCGCCGCAGACCAATGCGACCCTGCAACAACAGTACGGCGCCGCCGCGCTGTGGCAGCACGCCGATTCCCTCGCCTGGGCGCGCAGCGAGGGGCAGCAGGTGCGCGTGGTGGTGACCTCGGCGCGCCACGGCTGCAGCGCCGCGCTGATCGATGCGCTGCCGCGGCTGGAAGCCATCGTCAGCTTCGGCGTCGGCTATGACGCGATTGCGCTCGACGCCGCCCGCGCGCGCGGCATCCAGGTCAGCAACACGCCCGACGTGCTCAACGACTGCGTCGCCGACCAGGCCTTCGGGCTGCTGCTGGATGCGGCGCGCGGCATCGCCCATGGCGACCGCTTCGTGCGCGCCGGGCGCTGGCCGCAGGGCGGCTTCCCGCTGACCACGCGCGTATCGGGCAAGAAGCTGGGCATCGTCGGCCTGGGCCGCATCGGCGAGATCGTCGCCCGGCGCGCGCAGGGCTTCGACATGGAGATTGCCTACCACAACCGCCGCCCGCGCGAAGGCGCACCGTGGCGCTTCGAGGCGGACCTGAAGGCGCTGGCGGCATGGGCAGACTTCCTGGTGGTGGCGACCGTGGGCGGGCCCTCGACCGCGGGGCTGGTGTCGCGCGAGATCCTCGATGCGCTCGGCCCGCGCGGCATCCTGGTCAACGTGTCGCGCGGCAGCGTGGTCGACGAGGCGGCGCTGGTCGCGGCGCTGGCGGAAGGCCGGCTGGGCGGCGCGGGCCTGGATGTGTTCCAGGACGAGCCCAACGTGCCGCCGGCGTTGCTGGCGATGGACCATGTCGTGCTGGCACCGCACGCGGCCAGCGGCACGCACGAAACCCGCGCCGCCATGACCGCGCTGACCCTGCAGAACCTGGACGCCTTCCTCGCCGACGGCAAGGTGCTGACGCCGGTGCTGTAGCGGCCTGGCCGCCTGCCTATACTGGATGCACCGGCCTCGGCCCCATGCTGCAGGCCGGGGTCAGGAGGCATCATGGCACGCAAGTTTATCGATTGCCGCGAGTACCCGAGCGACACCCACTGCACGGTGGCATTGAGCGCCGACAGCGAAGACGAACTGCTCGAGGCCGCGGTCCAGCACGCGGTGACGGTGCACCAGCATCAGGACACGCCTGAGCTGCGCAGCCAGTTGAAATCGATGTTCAAGGAAGGCACGCCGCCGGCCTGAAACCGCGGCAGGCTGGCGCCAGGCCGCGCCAGCCGGTTCGCGCGGGCACATTCGCTGCCCCTGATACACCACTTATGCCCATCGGAATACCCATGACACCCGTCATGGCGCATCATTGACGCATCGCTATATACAGACGTATATTGCGCCTGTCAGTCCACCTGCTCCGGTCTTGCCGCGCCTGCCACGCATGCCGGCGGCCGCTTCCCGAGGATTCCGATGCCTGCCTTCCGTTCCCGCCGCCGCGGGCTGCTGCTGGCCGCCGCCGCGGCGCTGGCGCTGGCCGCCCCGCCCGCCTTCGCCGCCGACCTGGTGGTCTCGGCCGCGGCCAGCCTTACCAACGCTTTCAAATCGCTGGCCGAATCGTACGAGCGCGCCCACCCCGGCACGCACGTGGTGCTGAACTTCGGCGCGTCCGACGTGCTGATGCAGCAGATCGTCAAGGGCGCGCCGGCCGATGTGTTCGCCTCGGCCGACCAGGAGGCGATGAACAAGGCCGAGGCCGAAAAGGTGATCGCGCCGGGCTCGCGCCGCAACTTTGCCGCCAACCAGGTGGTGCTGATCGTGCCGGCCGACAGCAAGCTGCCGATCGCCTCGCTGCAAGACCTGACGCGCCCGGAAATCCGGCGCATCGCCTACGGCAACCCGGCCTCGGTGCCGGTGGGCCGCTACACCCGCGGCGCGCTGGAAGCGGCCGGGCTGTGGGACGCGGTCGCCGCCAAGGGCGTGCCGGCGCAGAACGTGCGCCAGAGCCTGGACTACGTGGCGCGCGGCGAGGTCGAGGCCGGCTTCGTCTTCGCCACCGATGCCACGGTGATGCCCGACAAGGTCAGGGTGGCGGTGCGCGTGCCCAGCCGCACGCCGGTGACCTACCCCATCGCCATCACCAGCCAGGCGCGCCAGCCGAAGGAAGCGGCGCAGTTCGTCGACTATGTCGCCTCGCCCGAAGGCCAGGCGATCCTGTCGCGCTTCGGCTTCCACAAGCCCTGAGGCCGCGCCGCGCACGCCATGGATGCCGTCTGGGTACCGCTGCTGCTGTCGCTGAAGGTGGCGGGCTGGGCCACCGCGCTGAACGCCGTGCTCGGCGTCGGCGCGGCCTGGGCGCTGGCGCGCTGGCGCTCGCCGCTGCGCGACGTGGTCGATGCGGTGCTGACGCTGCCGCTGGTGCTGCCGCCGACCGTGCTGGGCTATTACCTGCTGGTGCTGGTGGGACGCCGTGGCGTGTTCGGCGAGTGGCTGGCGCGGCTCGGCATCGAACTGGTCTTTACCTGGCAGGGGGCGGTGCTGGCTTCGACCATCGTCGCCTTCCCGCTGGTGCTCAAGTCCGCGCGCGCCGCCTTTGAAGGCGTCGACCACCAGCTGGAAAACGCCGCGCGCGTGCTGGGCGTGCCCGAGAGCGGCATCTTTTTTCGCGTGACGCTGCCGCTGGCGGCGCGCGGCATCATCGCCGGCGTGCTGCTGGCGTTTGCGCGCGCGCTGGGCGAATTCGGCGCCACGCTGATGATCGCCGGCAACCTGCCCGGGCGCACCCAGACGCTGTCGGTGGCCATCTACGAGGCGGTCCAGGCCGGCGACGACAACACCGCCAACCTGCTGGTGCTGGTCACTTCGATCACCTGCGTGCTGCTGCTCGTGATTGCCGGGCGCCTGGTGCCTGCGGCCGCGCGCAATCCCGCTGAACACTATGAACGCCGGCGCCTGCGCCCGCGCGTCCGCTAACGCCAGGGCCACGCAGATCGCCATGAGCATGCACGTCAGCATCCGCAAGCAGATGGTCTCGGCCGACCGCCACTTTGCGCTGGATATCGACTTCGATTCGGCCAGCCGGCGCATTGCGCTGTTCGGCCCCTCCGGCGCAGGCAAGAGCCTGACGCTGCGCGCCATCGCCGGCCTGCTGGCGCCGGACAGCGGCCGCATCGTGCTGAACGGCCGCACGCTGTTCGATGCCGAAGCCGGCATCGACGTGCGCCCGCAGGAACGCCGCGTGGCCTACCTGTTCCAGGAATATGCGCTGTTCCCGCACCTGACCGTGGGCCAGAACATCGGCTTCGGGCTGGCGCGCGGCTGGCGCAATCCGCGCCGCGGCGCGCTGCATCCGCAGGCGCAGCGCTGGATCGATGCGTTCGGGCTGGCCGACATCGTCGGCAACTACCCCGCGGAAATCTCCGGCGGCCAGAAGCAGCGCGTGGCGCTGGCGCGCGCGCTGGTGGCGCAGCCCGACATCGTGCTGTTGGATGAACCTTTTTCGGCGCTGGACCCGGCGCTGCGCGCGCGCATGCGTGCGGAGCTGCGCACGCTGCAGGCCAGCCTGGACGTGCCGATGCTGGTGATCTCGCACGACCCCGCCGACGTCGAGGCGCTGGGCGACCACGTGCTGGAAATCCGCGAAGGCCGCATCTTCGGCAGCGGCACCAGCCGCCAACATCCGCCGGTCTACGCGCCGGTGTCGGCGCGCGTGGCCTGAGCCGCGCGCAGCAGGTCCACGTAGGCGCCTTCGACCAGGGCCGACGCGGGCACGCCCAGGCGCGCCAGCAAGGCATGGGCCTCGGCGACGCCGTCGGCCACGCTTTCCGCATCGGCCAGCACCACTTCCAGTTCCAGGAAATCGCCGAGCGCTTCGACCCGGTCCAGGTGCACCCGTGTGCGTCCCGCCAGGAACAGCGTGCGCAGCTTGCGCACCCGCCCGCCCTCGCCGTGCGCGGCGGCCAGCGCGGCGCGCAGCGTGCCGGGAGATGGCGTCGGCGACAGGATGTAGAAGCTCTCCTTCGGGCCGGCCGCATCGGCGCGCGCATAGAAGATCAGTTCGCCGCGGTCCGGTGCGAACTCGCGCAGCTTGAGGCGTCCGTTGGCGCAGCGAAAGAAGGTATCGTCCTGGCGGATGTATTCGGGCCCGCGCTCGGCCAGCGCCGCGGCGCGCGGCAGCAGCGCCTCGACACTGTCGATGCGGGCCTTGATCTCGACGTTTCTTGGCATCGGTGTCGCGCCGGCTACGCCATCACGCCGAGAATCACGCTCGACGCCTTGAATACCGCCACCGCGGCCACGCCCGGCTGCAGCCCCAGCGCCTCGACGCTGCCGTTGGTGACGATGGCCGCCACCGTGCCGCCACCGTCGAGCTCGATTACCACCTCGGCGTTCACCGCGCCGGGCATCACGCGCGCCACCACGCCCGCCAGCTGGTTGCGCGCCGACAGCCGCAGCCCGGGGTCGGGCAGCCCCACCAGCACCGATGACGCCTTGATCAGCGCAAAGGCCTCGACGCCCTCGGCCAGCGCCAGCGTCTCGACGCTTTCATGCGTGATGGTGGCGACGATGCGCTGGCCGCCGGCCAGCTCCAGCACCACCTCGTCGTTGACCGCGCCGCCGCGCACGCTGGCCACGCGCCCGAACAGCTTGTTGCGCGCACTGGTCTTGATCATCATTCGCCTCATCAGGTGGATATCGTCGGCCGCGCCCTCGCCCAGGCGCGACAGTTGCGCGACAAAGCGCCGGTGCTCGTCTTCGAGCGCGCGATAGGTGCGGATCAGCTGTTCGCCGCGCGCGGTCAGGCGCGTGCCGCCGCCGCCCTTGCCGCCGGCGGCGCGCACCACCAGCGGCTCGCCAGCGCTGTTGTTCATCGCATCGATGGCGTCCCACGCGGCCTTGTAGCTGATGCCGACGGCGCGCGCGGCCGCCGTGATCGAGCCGTGCTCGCCAATGGCGGCGAGCAGCGCGATGCGGTCCTTGCCGCCCCAGTCCTGCGAGCCGGAGCGGAACCAGATGGCTCCCTGGAGTTCAAGCATTGGGGGTCGGGCGCCGCTGGCCGGCACCGCAATGAAGTCGGAAACGCGGTTATGGTAATCCCAATTGCCGGCAGGGCCCCGCGCAGATGCAGTCGCGCTACGCCATGATGTTCACGCCGCCATCGACGTACACCGTATTGCCGGAAATACGCCGCGCGTACGGCGTGGCCAGGTAGGCGGTGGCGAAGCCCACGTCCATGATGTCGACCACCTCGCCCAGCGGCGCGCGCCCGGCGGCGTCGGCCAGCAGCAGGTCGAAGTCCTTCAGCCCCGACGCCGCGCGCGTCTTCAGCGGCCCCGGCGAGATTGCATGGACGCGGATGCCGCGCGGCCCCAGTTCATGCGCCAGGTAGCGGCAGCAGGCCTCCAGCGCCGCCTTGACCGGGCCCATCAGGTCATAGTTGGGCACCACGCGGCGCGCCCCCTCATAGCTCATCGCGAACAGCGTGCCGCCCTGCGTCATCAGCGGCACGGCCAGGCGCGCCATGCGCACGAACGAGTGGCAGGAGATATCCATGGCGCGCGCAAACCCCTCGGCCGACGCGTTGAGCAGCCCGCCCTGCAGGTCAGCCTGCGGCGCGAAAGCGATCGAATGGATCACCGCGTCGAGCCGGCCCCACACGCTCTCGATGCGCGCGAACAGCGCCGCCATCTGCGCCGGGTCTTCGACGTCCAGCGGCATCAGGATCGGCGCCTGCACGGCCTCGGCCAGCGGCGCGACATGCGGATAGGCCTTGTGGTTCAGGTAAGTCATGGCCACCTCGGCGCCCAGCTCGCGGAAGGCGCGGGCGCAGCCCCAGGCGATCGAATCGGCATTGGCCACGCCGGCCACCAGCACGCGGGCGCCGGCAAGCGGCGGATGGGGAACGTTGACCATGGCGGCTCCTGTCGGCACCAGAACGAATCAAAGTCCTCAGCCGCGCGGTGCGGGCTTGCGCCTGGCGGCGGCGCGCGACGACTGCGGCTTGCCAGGCTCGGCATGGACGGGCGCGCTGGCCGTGTCGGCCCGTTCTGCCGTTGCAGGTGCAGCGCCTGCCTCCGGCGCAGGGCCCGTGCCCAGGATGTCCGCGACCTCGCGATAGCGCGCCAGCCGCTCGCCCGCGAGCGGGCCGCTGACGGTCATCACGCGCTGCACCGCCGCCATCAGCTTGCGGCGGGTCTCGCGGTCCGGCACCAGTGCCGGCAGGGCCCGGAGCGCGCGCTGCGGGTCGAGCCTGACGATAAAGCTCTGCTGGCGCACAGCGGTCTTGAACGCGGCCAGGCCGGCATGGCCACCGGACGCTTCGGTAGCCTGCTGCTGCTCGCGCGCGATGCGCCGCAGCAGGTTGAAGGGCCGCTCCTCGATGGCGCTGGGCTGGTCGGCCACGTAGGCCAGCACGCGCACGAAGGCTTCCAGCGTGCCGCCCTGCGCGATCGCCGCCTCGGCATCGCGCAGGCGCCGCGCGGCCAGTTCCTCGCGCAGCGCCACGGTAACCGGCGATTCCAGGTTGACCGGCGCATGCGCCTGCAGCCCGACCAGCGCCGCCAGCGCGGGCGCTTCGTAGATCGCCTCGAAGACCTGCTCGTACCAGGCATCGCGCCAGTCACGGAACTGGTCGAGCGCGCGCACGATCTGCTCCGACGCGGCCTGCTCCAGCGCCAGCAGCGGATTGTCCGGCGCGACCGGCGCGCGATGCTCGCGCACCCACGGCGCCAGCGCGCCGATCCAGGCCATCCACGGGTTGAGGTCGGTCGCCAGCGTGCGTTCCAGCCGCGCGGGATGCAGCGCGCGCAGCCATTGCGCGCTGAACTCGCTGGACATGGCACGCACCCACGGCGAGGCAAAGGTGTCGTAGACATGCTGGTTGACCTCGGCCACGCGCCGCACCACCTCGAAGGCGCGTTCGTCATCGCGGCCATCGTCCAGCGCCAGGATGTCGGCGATGCCGCGGCGCTCGAAACGCACCAGGTAGCGCCCTTCGACCAGGTCGCGGTGCGGCAGGTCCGGGGCGATGTCTTCGATGCTGGCCTCGTACAGGCCCGGCGGCAGCACGTCGATCAGGTCCAGCGCGCAGAACAGTTCGCTGTGCTCGCGGTTGGCCACGCCGGCGGACACGAAAATGCCCAGGTGGCCCACGGTCGGGTGCAGGCAATAGACGATGACCTGGTCGTTGGCGACCAGCTCCGCGTCGGTCGCATACAGGTCCGGGATCCAGTTCAGCGCCTGCTGCGGCGGCGTGATGTTGTCCCCCCACGAGGCAAAGATGATCACCGGCGAGCGCACGTTGCGCAGGTCGACCACGGTGTTGCCGTCGGCGCTGCGTACCGCGCCCGCGGTGAGCCGGTTGCCGACGAACAGCTGCTGCACGATCCAGTCGATCTCGGCGCGGTTCATCAGGAAATGGCCGCCCCACCAGCGCTCGAAGTCAAGGAAGCGCGGGCCTTCGGTATCGACGCGCGCGTAGACGTCGTAGAGCTTTTTCCACAGCGTATTGGCGGGATTGAGCTGCTCGAAGTTCTGCACCAGCCAGGCCCCGTCGAACCTGCCGTTGCCCAGGTCGGCCGCCAGCGACGCCAGCCACGACCCGCCCAGCAGTCCGCCGCTGTAGCGCATCGGGTTGCGCCCGCGCACGCCGGACCAGTACGCCAGCGGCGCGCCGGCCAGCAGCAGCGGCCCGGTGCGTTCGGGCGCCACCGCGGCCAGCATCATCAGGGCCCAGCCGGCCTGGCAGTTGCCGATGACGAAGGGCTTGCCGGGCGCCTCGGGATGCCGCTCGCCGACGATTTGCAGGAACGCGGCCTCGGCGCGCGCCACCGCCTCGATGGTCTGGCCCGGGCACGGTTCGCGGAAGAAGGTGATGAAGTAGCACGGATGGCCGGTGCGCAGCGCGATGCCGATCTCGCTGTCGGCCTTGAAGCCGCCGATACCCGGACCATGGCCGGCGCGCGGGTCGATCACGACAAAGGGGCGCCTGGCGGGATCGGTCGGACTGCCTGCCGGCGGCACGATGCGCAGCAGCGCGTAGTTGGCCGGCTCCGGCAACTGGCGGCCATCGGCCAGCAGTTCATGCTCGAACACCAGCACCGCGGGCATGCCCTCGCGCTCATGCTCGGCCGACATATTGCCGCGCTGGCGCAGGATATCGAGCAGCAGCACGGTGCGCTGCCACGCGTCCTGGATGTACTCCAGCACCGGCTGCGCCAGCGCGCCGGAGGGGTCAGGCCCACGCGCGGGCGTGGCAGTTGTGGCGGCCGAGGTGGCGGTGCCGTCCTGCGGCAGGACGGCGCGTTCGCGTGCGGTCATGGCACTCCCCTGGTGGGCGCCATGCCGGCGGACCGCGGGCGGGGCGCGCGGCCGGCGTGACGCTTGTTGCCCTGCAACAAAAACAAGCCTAGCAGCGGCAGGGGCGCGGTGCAACCCGCGCCTGGTCGGGCGGACCGCCGCGCCACCGGCCGCGCCCATGGTCATCGGCCTGCCCCAATCGGCGCCTATACTGGGACACGGCGCCTTGCGCAATGCAGCAAGCGGCGTCCACGGATCGCCCGCAGCGGGCTCGACGCCAGCCCGCAAGCCCGGTACGCTGACCGCTGCGTTGCCCCCGGAACACGGAAACACGGAAACCCGGAACATCGTCATGACCGCTGCCTCGCCTGCCATGTCCGACCTTGCCGCGCCCGCTGCCGCTCCGGCGCAGGACAAATACGCCGCGCTGCTGGCCCGTTGCGCCGGCCTGCCGCCGATCCCGACCGCGGTGGCGCATCCCTGCGATGCGGCTTCGCTGGGCGGCGCGCTGCAGGCGGCGCAGCTGGGCCTGATCGTGCCGATCCTGGTCGGGCCGGCGGCGCGCATCCGGCAAGTGGCGGCGCAGCACGGCATTGCGCTGGGCGATACCGTGATCATCGACACGCCGCACAGCCACGCGTCGGCCGCGCGCGCGGTCGAGGCGGTGCGTGCCGGCGAGGCCGAACTGCTGATGAAAGGCAGCCTGCATACCGACGAGCTGCTGCACGAGGTCACCGCATCGTCCAGCGGGCTGCGCACCGGGCGGCGCCTGTCGCACGTGTTCGCGATGGACGTGCCGCGCTACCACAAGCCGCTGTTCATCACCGACGCCGCGGTCAACATCTTCCCCACACTGAACGAGAAGGCCGATATCTGCCGCAACGCCATCGACCTGCTGCGCACGCTGGGCATCGAGCGGCCCAAGGTGGCGATCCTGTCCGCGGTCGAGACCGTGACCGACAAGATCCCTTCGACCATCGACGCCGCCGCGCTGTGCACCATGGCACGGCGCGGCCAGATCACCGGCGGCGTGCTCGACGGCCCGCTCGCCTTCGACAACGCCATCAGCCGCGAGGCCGCCGTCACCAAGGGCATCGATTCGGAGGTCGCCGGCGACCCCGACATCCTGCTGGTGCCGGACCTGGAAGCCGGCAACATGCTGGCCAAGCAGCTCACCTTCCTGGCCGGCGCCGAAGCCGCCGGCATCGTGCTGGGCGCGCGCGTGCCCGTGATCCTGACCAGCCGGGCCGACAGCGTGCGCGCGCGCATCGGCAGCTGCGCCATCGCGGTGCTGCTGGCCCACGCGCGCCGCAGCGCCGAAGCCGCGGCGCAGGTCTGACGCGGGCCGCGCCGTCCCTGCCCTGCCGTTCCTTCCCTGCCATCGGAGACTTGCCAGCGTGACCACCCTCCACACCGCCGCGTCAGCCGTCATCCTCGTCGTCAACGCCGGCTCGTCCAGCGTCAAGGTCTCGGTCTACGCCGTGCCCGAGGCCGCGCACGGCAATGCCGACATCAACCCGGTGCTGAGCGCGCACGGCCAGATCGAGGGCATCGGCGTTGCGCCGCGCCTGAGCGCCAGCATGGCCGATGGCCGCGTGGTCGCCGACGAGACCTTTCCGCAGGCGCAGGTGGCTGACCACGATGCCGCCTTCCGCCTGGTGCGGCTGGTGCTGAGCGTGGGCCTGCGCGAACACCCGCCGGTCGCGATCGGCCACCGCGTGGTGCATGGCGGCGCGGGCTATGCGCAGGCGGTCTGCATCGACGACACCGTGATCGAAACGCTGGAAGCTTTGGTGCCGCTGGCGCCGCTGCACCAGCCGCACAACCTGACCGCGATCCGCGCGGTGCGCCAGGCCATGCCGGAGCTGCTGCAGGTGGCGTGCTTCGACACCGCCTTCCACGCCGGCCACGACGTGCTCGCGCAGCTGATGGCGCTGCCCTATGCGTACTTCGAGCGCGGCATCCGGCGCTATGGCTTCCACGGCCTGTCGTATGAATACATCGCGCGCCGGCTGCGCCAGGTGGCGCCCGACCTGGCCGAGGGCCGCGTGGTGGTGGCGCACCTGGGCAACGGCGCCAGCCTGTGCGCCATGCGCGACGGCCGCAGCGTCGAGAGCACCATGGGCCTGACCGCGCTCGACGGCCTGCCGATGGGGACGCGCTGTGGCGCGGTCGACCCGGGCGCGCTGCTGTGGCTGGCGCAGCAAGGCATGAGCCCCGCCGAGATCCAGGCGATGCTGTACCAGGAATCGGGCTTGAAGGGACTGTCCGGCGTCAGCAGCGACATGCGCGCGCTGCTGGCCAGCGACGCGCCGCGCGCGCGGCTGGCGGTGGACTTCTACGCCTATCGCGCCGCGCAGGAAATCGGCAAGCTCGCCACCACGCTGGGCGGCCTCGATGCGCTGGTGTTTACCGCGGGCATCGGCGCCAACTCGCCGCCGGTGCGCGCGCGTATCTGCGAACACCTGGCGGGGCTGTTCGGCATCATGCTCGATGCCGGCGCCAACGGCGGCAACAGCCAGCGCATCAGCCGCGACGACAGCCGCGTGCCGGTGCTGGTGCTGCCAACCGATGAAGAAGGGATGATCGCGCTGAGCACCGCGCGCATCCTGCGCGAGCGCGGCAAGCTGTGAGTCAGCCGGCCAGGTAATGCGCGCGCAGCTGCGCGACGTCGACCTGCAAGGCGTCGCGCAGGTAGTTGCCGACGCCGCCCCAGCCCGCGTCGATGGCCTGCATCGACGCCTCGAGATAACTGGCGCGGACCTCCAGCAGCGGCATCATCACCGCGGCATCGACCCCCAGCCCGGCCATCTGCGCCAGCGCCGCCGCGTTGAACTGCGCGTTGCGCTGGTTCGATTCCAGGTAGTTGGCCAGGATATCGTCCTGGCCGACACCCAGCGCCGCCAGCAACAGCAGCGCGGCAAAGCCGGTGCGGTCCTTGCCCGCGGTGCAGTGGAACAGCAGCGTGCGGCCGTCCTGCACGGTCTGCATGAAGCCGCCGAAGGCGGCGCGGTAGCGCACCGGGAAATCGCGGTACACCTCGAGCATGAACGCATCCATCTGCGCCGGCGTGCTGGCGCGCAGGCGCGGCATCAGCACATCCATCGCCATGCTGCCTTCCAGCACCGGCACCGCCTGCCAGCGAAAGCGCTGGCCGAAAGCCGCCTCGCCCGGCGACTTCTCGCCGGGCGAGCGGAAGTCCACCACCATGTCGAGCCCGAGCGCCTGCAGCCGGTCCAGGTCGGCGGCGCTGGCCAGCGCCGGATTGCCGCTGCGGTAGAGCCGGCCGTGGCGCACGCGGCGCCCCTCGGCACCCATCAGTCCGCCCAGGTCGCGCGCGTTGCTGATGCGCTCGAAAACCAGGTCTGGCACTTGCGGCGCGACAGCGGCCGCCACCGGTGTGGGCGGCATGGCCGCGAAGGCATGCGGGCATGCCGCGCGTTGAAGCCACTTGAGCATTGTTCGTTCCGGATTGTCGTTGTCAGGCGCGCGCTTCAGCGCGCGCGGTACGCCGGCACATGCCAGCGCAGGTGGCAGCCGGCGATATAGCGCCGGTCCAGCCGCGCCACCAGCTTCCATACCGTCAGCGCGCCGGCGTCGATATCGACCCAGGCCCAGGGGTGCCTCGGGTCGCCTTCCTTCACCAGTTCCACCGAACGGATCTTCGCATACCGTGCCAGCGCCTTGCGCAGCGCCGCCGGGTCCAGCCCGGCCTTCAGACCGCGTACTAAAACCTTCATGGTCGGCTCCAATTATTTCAGATCACTGCGGCTCGCGCACCACGCGGGCCGGCGCGGCGTCGGCGCCCGCTTGCGCGGAATGCCGCCCAGGCCTTGTATGGCGAGCCTCTCACTGGTATGACGCCGGCGGCGGCCGGAGAATCCGGCGATCTGCCATCGCTTTGATCTTGCGCATGACGGGCGTAACTATCCCGACCCCGGCCTCGACATCGCCCGCTGCCGGCCGGAAAATTTCAGATATGCCGAACGCGGCGGCCGCGCCAGCAGCCAGGCCGCTTCCGGCACACCCAACTACAAGGACGTCGGCAATGCCTGAACTTCCCGCCTCCCAGCCGCCCGCCCCCGTCACACCGGCCGCGACCGCACCGAAACTCACGCTGCACTGGGGCCTGTTCGCGGCCGCCGCCGCACTGGTCGCGGTGCTGGCGATCCCGCAGCCAGACGGCCTCACCATCGCCGGCCAGCGCATGCTTGCGATCCTGGCATTCGCGATCGTGGTGTGGATCACCGAAGCGGTGTCGTACGAGACCAGCGCCATCATGATCACCTCGCTGATGGCCGGGCTGATCGGCTTTGCGCCGACCGTCAACGACCCCTCGGTGCAGTACGGCACTTCCAGGGCGCTGGGCATGGCGCTGGCGGGATTCTCCAATACCGCACTGGCGCTGGTCGCGGCGGCGCTGTTTATCTCCGCGGCCATGACCGTCACCGGGCTGGACCGGCGCATCGCGCTGGTGACGCTGTCGGCGATCGGCACCAGCACGCGCCGCATCCTGATCGGCACCATCGCCGTCACCATCGCGCTAAGCCTGGTGGTGCCCAGCGCCACCGCGCGCAGCGCCTGCGTGGTGCCGATCATGATGGGCGTGATCGCCGCGTTCGGGGTCGACAAGAAGTCCAATATCGCGGCCGGCATCATGATCACGGTGGCGCAGGCCACCAGCATCTGGAACGTCGGCATCCAGACCGCTGCCGCGCAGAACCTGCTGACGGTGGGCTTCATGGACAAGCTGCTGGGCGAGCGCATCACCTGGCTGCAGTGGCTGATCGCCGGCGCGCCGTGGGCGGTGGCGATGTCGGTGGTGCTGTATTTCCTGGTGCGCTGGCTGCTGCCGGCCGAGACCGAAGCCATTCCCGGCGGCAAGGAGGCGGTGCAGCGCGAGTTGTCCGCGCTCGGCCCGATGAGCGCGCCGCAGAAGCGGCTGGCCGCGGTGTCGCTGGGGCTGCTGCTGTTCTGGGCCACCGAAGGCAAGCTGCACAGCTTCGACACCGCCACCGTGACCTTTGTCGGGCTGGTGATCCTGATGCTGCCGCGCATTGGCGTAATGGACTGGAAGACCATGCAGCAGCGCACGCCCTGGGGCACGCTGATCGTGTTCGGGGTCGGCATCAGCCTGGGCACCGCGCTGCTGTCGACCCAGGCGGGGCAGTGGCTCGGGCAGTTCGTGGTCACGCATTCCGGGCTGGCGACGCAGGGGGCGCTGCTGGTGTTCGCGATCCTGTCGGCGTTCCTGATCCTGATCCACCTGGGCTTCGCCAGCGCCACCGCGCTGACCGCGGCGCTGCTGCCGATCCTGATCTCGGTGCTGCAAACCCTGCCCGGCGACATCAACCGAGTCGGCATCACCATGCTGCTGGGCTTTACCGTCAGCTTCGGCTTTATCCTGCCGATCAACGCGCCGCAGAACATGGTGTGCCTGGGCACCGAGACCTTCAACGGGCGCCAGTTCGCGCGCATCGGCATCCCGGTCACGATCATCGGCTACGCCATGATGCTGCTGTTCGCCGCCACCTACTGGCGCTGGCTGGGCTGGGTGTAGCCGCACTCGCGCGGGGCGCGCGGCCGCTGGCACAATATGCGCCATGAAAAGCCTCTGCTCCGCCCTGCTCAAGCTGCTGCTGCTCGCCGCGATCGGCGGCGCGCTGCTGGCCGCCATCGCCATCCTGGCCGCCAACCGGCAATTGCCGTCGCTCGACGCGCTTACCGCCTTCCGCGATACGCCGGACTACGTCCCGATCGAAAAGATCCCGCGCGCGCTGACCGAGGCGGTGGTGGCGATCGAGGATGAACGCTTCTACCTGCATGACGGCATCGACTACGTCGGCGTGATCCGCGCCGGCATCGCCAACCTGTCCGACGAACTGTCGCAGGGCGCGTCGACCATCACCATGCAGGTCGCGCGCAACTTCTACCTGTCGCGTGAGAAGACCTATACGCGCAAGCTGTATGAGGTGCTGCTGTCCTACCGCATCGAAAAGGCCCTCAGCAAGGACCAGATCCTGGAGCTGTACCTGAACAAGATCTACCTGGGACAGGGCGCGTATGGCTTTGCCGATGCGGCGCGGACTTACTTCGGCAAGCGGCTGGACCAGTTGACGCTGGCCGAATGCGCGATGCTGGCGGGCTTGCCCAAGGCGCCCTCGGCGAACAACCCGGTGGCCAATCCCAGGCGCGCGCGCCAGCGGCAGGTTTATATCCTGCGGCGGATGCTGGAGCTGGGGCGGATTTCGCGGGGCGAGTATGACGGGGCGTTGCTGGAGCCGTTGCGGTTGAAGTGATGGGAAACGATGGCGCCGGCCGCGTTTCCCGTGTTGGGAGGGAGATCAGAGTCCAGCCACGATGCGGCGGATCGAAGCCAGCCCTTCAATCCCGAAAGGGCCGCGGCCCGTGGACTGCCAGACGCTGCCAAGGCTGCCAAGGCGCAGCAGGTCAGGGAGAAAGCTTTCGCACATTGCGCTGGGCGCGCGACGTCCGCTGGCGCGTGCGCCCGCCTCCGCCAGGCGCCCGAGCGACAGCCGCAGGCGCTCGCCCCAGCGCGGCCGGTGCCGGGCCCACAGGGCGTCGATTGCCGCGGGCAGCCCGGTTCGGTCCGCCTCGTGCGTGTGGTCGCGCACCAGCTGCGCCAATTCGGTCAACCACTGTGCAGGCGGGGCGAGGACATGACCAGCCCATCCGGCACTGGCGCATTGCCAGACCACCAGCGGATAGCGCCGCCCGACCTGGTCATGCGAGGCGGCAATGACACCGACCAGGTAGCCGCGCCCGTCGGGAAACTGCAGGCCGCCGGGCCGCAGCACGAACTGGCACGGCTCGCCGGGGCACAGCCGGCACGGGCCTGACAGGCTCGGCGGGGTCAGGTGCAGCCATTGCCGCGCCGGGGCATTCGCGGCATGCGATGCCGCCCGCACCGGCAAGGCGTCGTCCCCGCCATCGAAGCAACTGCGCCACGCCTGTACCTGGTCCAGCGGGGCGCGGTGCCGGACAAAATCCCGTTGTCCGGGCAACTTGCCGAACATCGACGGCGCCGTGATCATCCGGACCTCCCCGGGCATTGGAAGCCCTGCAGCATTCCGGTGGTCCAGGGGTTGGCAAGGCTGCCGGTATTGATATCGAGCTTCGCCTTGCGGCCGTCGAAGTCGTATTCCGCCATGAAGTGGCTGGCGGTCGCGGAGCCGGCGAGACGGCCCCGGGCGATCACCCGCATCAGCGCCCACGGGCCGTTGGCGGCCAGCGTCGACGTATCCGGGCGAATCCGCGGGCTGGCGCTGATCTCGGCGACTTGCCCGCCGCGTGGTCCGGGCCAGGTCACCTTGAGCGGGATAACCGGCCCATGCACGTAGCGCTGGCTCTGTCCGTCAAAGTCCATGTTGAGCTCGACGATCTCGGGATCGAGTTCCACCACTTTCAGGTCGACTTTCCACGCCATCTTCTTCGCGCCCGGATCCCGGAAGAACACTTCCCGGATCTCCCTGGCGCGCTGGAATGGAACCAGGCTCGGGCCAGCCACGGGCGGCACGTCGGGTGCGGTCAGCTTGTAGCGCCAGGGCGAGATGGTGGTATCCACGTGCGGCGCCAGCACCTTCTGGAAAAAGTCGTCCAGCACGCCGCCCGCGGCGAAGACGCGGGCAAAGTCTTCCGGGTCCACGTCCTGCGTGGACGTCGGCGTGAACGGATACTTGCCGTCGATGGCACTGCGGCAGCTCTCGCCGATGACCGCGTCCATCTGCGCGATCAGGATATCGCCCACGCCCTTGTTGACGTCCCTCGCCCCCTGCACGACCAGGTCCGCCAGCACCGCCTTGAACGGCGCCGGCAGCTTCGCCGCCTCCATGCGCAATTGTTCGCCCGCTTCCGCCGGCGGCGGCAGGTTGCGCGTGCTGAGCGCGTTATGGGCGACCACCAGGCTGGTGTAGTAGGCGTTGACGATGCCGGCCACCGCATCGAGTCTGGGCTTGCCGGCTGTGTCGCGCGCGCCCGGTGCCGTCGCGTCGGCCTGGCCGGTGACCACTTCGCGCAGCGCAGCGAAGCGGTTATCGACCAGTTCGCGTTCCTGACGGGCCTCGGCGCGCGCGCTCAGTGCTCCGGCTTTTTCGGTGGTCTTGTCGAGCGCTGACAACGCCTTCTGCGCCAGCGACTTCTCCTCGGGATCGAGCGGGCGGCTCAGCGTCGTTTCTTGCACCGCGGCCCGGGCCAGCCGTGCGAGCGGTGAATCCGGCGCGGCAAAGTTGCGCACGATCTCCAGGTCGAAGGCAAGGTCGTTGCCGGTCACGGTCCGGATATCACCCAGAAAGGCCTCCCAGGTCCGGGCATATTCGTTCAGGTAGAGCCGCCGGATCTCGCGCGTGAGCGGATCATTGCCGGTGAGCCGGCCGATGGCATCGTCAGCCGTTTTTTTTTGAGCGCCGGGCCCGGTGCCACGGCCCATCACCCAGATGTCGACCGCCTGCGCCCTGGCGACGAACTCCGGCAGGCGCGCGTTGAACAGGTCGTGATAGCCGGCGTAGGTAAACAGCCCCGGAATGCCGCGCTCCAGCGGCTCGCCGCTGGCCCGGGTGAAGACCGTGCCCGCCTGGGGGCCGACCGCGCGCACCAGTGTGAAATCCTGCGGCGCCTGTTCCATCATCGCCGCCCTGGCGCGCTCATAGAGGCGTTCGACCGAGGTATCGCTGTCCAGGAAGTCGCGCGCGGACCGGATCAGCGCCTCGTTGCGGGCATAGGGCGACAAGACCGGCCGGCTGCCGTCGAGCAGGCGGTCCAGATGCTCCAGCACGGCCACCCGGCCGCCGAAGGCATCGGCTCCCTTGCCCGTGGCCCAGTCGCTCTGCACCCAGCTGCGCACGTCGGCGGCGTTGAACTTTTCCGCGTCGTGCAGCATCAGGTAGACCCGCAGGGTATCGTAGGTCTGCCTGGCGTCGCGCTGGCTGACCGCACCGGACAGCACCGCTTCGACCCGGCGCACCAGGTACGGCACCAGCAGGTTGTCCTGCAGCCGGCCATGGGTCAGGGTCGCGGCGTCCAGCACCGGCGGCACGCTGTACAGGCCATAGCGCCAGTCGACAGACGGATCGGCCAGGTCCAGGCCGGCATAGGCAGGCAGGTCGCGGGCGGCCGCCAGCACTTCGGGCATGGCATCCGGCGCCGGCTTCTTGTAGAAGGCCGCCACCGTCGTTGCCAGCGCCTTGGCCTTCTCCTGCACCACGTCAAGATAGCTGCGGTTGTGGCCGAAGCTCGCGTACAGCGCGCCGGCCAGCCAGAGGAAGATCACCAGCGCCAGCGCGTGCCCCAGCACCCGCAGCATGCGGTAGCGGAATTCCCAGCGCAGGTTTGATGCGCTTCGGGCACGATGATGCGCTTGAACACGTCCTGCAGGAAGTAGCTGCGGTTGCCCGTGGCCTTGTCCGTGGCCTTGTCCGTGGCCTTTTCCGCGGCGGCGGCGCCAGCCTGGACGCCGGTTTGCCCGATGCCACGCAATTGCCTGATCACGGTGCCCGCATCCGCGACCACCTCCGTCCCGGACTGCGCGGCGCTGGTGAAGTACACGCCGCGCAGCATGGCATTGCGCTCGGTGTCGTCGTACCGCGAATCCAGGAAGATTTGCTCCAGCATCGCGACCAGCGGCTCGGTCAGGCTGGCGACCTCGTCGCTCAGCGCGTAAAGCGCCTGGCGCCGGCTCAGGTCGAATTCCTCATACAGCCGCCCCTCGAGCCCCGCATCCAGGCGCGTCACCAGCGCCTGCATCTCCTCGCGGCAGCGCGCGCCGACCTCGACGGCCGGCTGGCCGCGGCGCGGCTTGCCGGCGGCGGGCAAGGTGAAGCCCCAGGGCTGGGCCCGTCCTTCGCTGGTGAGGTACTGGAAGTACTCGGCAAAGCCGGCAAGCTGGTCGAGCTTGGTCACCAGCACGTAGATCGGGAACTGGACCCCCAATTCCTCGCGCAGCTCGGCCAGGCGCGCGCGGATCCTGGCCGCTTCGGCCACTCGTTGCGCGCTGGAATGACGCAGCAGGTCCGCCACGCTGATCGCCACCAGTGCGCCATTGATCGGGGCGCGGGCACGGTACTTTCGCAGCAGGCCGAGGAAGCCCTTCCACTCGGCCGGATCTGCCACCGAGCCCGATTCCTGCGCGGTGTAGCGGCCCGCCGTATCGATCAGCACCGCCTCGTTGGTGAACCACCAGTCGGTCTGCGCGGTGCCATGCCGGGCGCGAGCCGCCGCGCCCATCTGCTCTGCAATGGGGAATTGCAACCCGGCATTCAGCAGCGCCGTGGTCTTGCCGGCCCCCGGAACGCCCACCATGAGATACCAGGGCAGTTCGTAAAGATAGCGCCGTCCCTCGAACAGGCGCGCCAACCGGCTGCCGGTGCGCATGCTCCTGAGTTGCCCCAGCGCGGCCTGGATGACCGTGTTCAGACTGGCAATCTCGTCCCTGGCCACGACTTCCGCACGCTTGCCGCCAAAGTTCAGCAGGCTCTCGACCAGCGTCCGGTCCGTGCGGGCGCGCTGCCATAGCCGGTACAACAGGTACGCGGCGAAGATAAACACCATCGCGGCGATCAGCAGGATCCGGACCGAGCCGGGCTCCAGCGGATGCGTGGCGCCAACGGCCAGCAACGGGCCAGCATGCCAGACCAGCAGGCACAGCGCGACAACGCCTATGGTGGAAACCGGCCAACCCAGCAGCCAGAACAGCGTCAGCGCCAGCAGCAGCACGATCAGCGTAACGCGTGCGCCGGTGCCAGCCAGCGGACGCATGCCGTTGAAGCCGAGAAGCGGCCCGATAAACCAGATGGCCGCCGCGACCATGAGCCCGGCAACGAGAGCGAGCGTGAGCCGCGAGAACAGCACCGTACCAATACGCTTGAGGAATTCCATGCCTTGCCCTTGAACTTGCTCTTGACGCCCGGTTATTGCGTCACCACGATCTCGACCCGGCGATTCTTCGCCCGCCCGGCCGGCGTCTTGTTGTCGGCAAGCGGCTCGGCATCGCCCTTGCCGATCGCTTCCAGGCGGCTCTTTGCAACGCCCTTGCTGGCCAGGTACTCGGTCACCGTCGCAGCGCGCTCCTCCGACAACGCCTGGTTTGACGGGTACCTTGCCGTCCTGATCGGAACGTTGTCGCTGTGGCCGATCACCGTTACCTTGCCGGCGACCTTGTTGATCTCCGCGGCAACCTTGTCCAGCAACGGCAGGATCCGCTCGCTGACCTCGGCGCGGCCGCCGCCGAACATGTCATCGCCGCGGAAGGTGACGGCACTGCGCGCCGCATCCTCCTGGACGCTGACAACGCCGCGCGCGATCTCGTCCTTGAGCAGCGCCGCAAGGCGCAGCGCCTTGGGCGGTTCCGGCGGCGTCGCCTTGCCGATGGCAAGGATCTGCTGCTCGAGATCGTGGGTGCGGAACAAGAGCTGGTACTTGTACCAGCCAAACAGGCCAAAGGCCGCCAGCGCCAGCACCGACACCGTGACCCATACCGGCACCGCGCGCAGCAGCCGGAGCCGCCCGGCGTCAGCGCCGCGCCAGTGCGGCGACAAGTCGCGCGGCACGCTGTCGCGGGCCCCGCTGATCAGCTGCAGCAGGCGCTGCCGGATCGCGTCGAGCTGGCGGTGGCCGTCGGCGTGGCCGGCATATCGGCCCAGGAAGCCAAGGGACAAGACGTGATAGATCACCTCGATCACCGGCATGTGTTCGGCCGGCGAGGCTACCAGCCGGCCCAGCAGCTGGAACACCTTTTCGCCGCCGTCGTTCTCCCCGTGCAACTGGATCAGCAGGCTGTTGCTGGCCCAGCCATGGCGCCCCCAGTCCGTGCCGTTGGCAGCCTCATCCAGCGCCGTACACAGGCAGTACTGTGCTGCCAGGACTTGTTCGCGCCGAAGATTCGCGCGCTCGCACACTGACTGGAAGTCTTTCGCCTCCCGCACCAGCATTCGCTTCAGCGCCGCGGCCTGGTCTTGCCGCAGCGATGCCGGCATGTCGGCCAGCGCACGCAGCAGCGGCCGTGCCGCGGCGAGCAAGGGATTGGCCTTGCGCCGGATCTCATCCACGCGCTGCTCAACCGACTTGCGCGTCTCGTCCTGGCCGTTCGCCCCGGCTGCGCCGCCTGGCCTTGCGTGCTCCGCGGCCCTGGCACCCTGTGCTGGTTGCGCTTCCAATGGCAGCCCCGCCGACACCAGTGGCTCGCTCATTGCCGCACTCCCCACAGCTCCATGCGCAATTCCGGAAAGGTGCCCGCGACGTGCAGCGCCAGTCCACCGTACTGTGCGACCTGTTCCCACAGCGGATGCTTCTGAGAGAGCTCAAAGTAGACATGGCCGGCATTGAACGGGATCTGCCGTGGGGGCACCGGCAGCGACTGCAACGGAATGCCGGGAAGATGCGACCGGATCAGCTCCGCCAGCCGCGCGGAAGGTCCCACCTTGGTCTGGGCCGGAAACTGCTGCTGCAACAGATCCGCCGGAACCTGCGCGGCCACCGCCAGCACAAAGGTCGCGAAGCGGCCGATCTCGCCCGGGTCGAGCACCGCCATCCGCATCCCATTCGGCTGCTCCGTGATGTCGATCCGCTGCGCAGCGCGCTCCAGCACCACATTGAGCAGAAAGCGCAGGTCATCGACCAATGGCTTCAGGCAAAGATGCGGGGCATCGTGCCGATAGGCCGCATGCTCGGCCGGACGCCGGGTCTGGGTGCGCACGAAGGTCGACAGTTCCCCGGCCAATGCCGCCAGGTGCAGGTACAGCACCTCGGGCGACGCTGCCTTCGCCTTCAGCAAGTGGGTCAGGATCGGCTCGTACCGGTTCAGCAACTGGAGGATCAGGTATTCCGACACCTCGGCGGCATCCCCGCCCCGCATCGTCGCAGCCGAAAGGCGCTCCGCCATCGCATCGGCTCTCAGATGCAGCAGGCCATGGATTTCGGCAAGCCATGTCTGCAGCAAGGTGCTGGCCGTATAGACATTGACCGGCGGGATCAGCGCCGTATCCAGCCTGGCGCTGCCATCGGCGCGGATCTCCGCCACGCTTGTCAGAGGCAAGCCCAGCCACGATTCGGACAGTTCCTTCTCTGGCAACAGCCGCAGACGCAGGTCAGCTAGCTGGACCAGCTTTGGCCCCTGTGCGATCGAATTCGCATCGAGCAATTCCTGTTCGAAGGCACGGTATCGCGCCAGCGAATCGGCGGCATCCTCGAAGTTGACCTCTTCGGCGTTCGGCGTGCGAATCGGCACCGCCAGGCAGATGACCTGGTTCAGGTGCTCGGCCTGCAGCGCAAGCGGCGCCGGCACGGCGGTATGCGCCGGCGCGTCGAAGGGCGTACCGTCCTGGAAGATCCCCGCGGCACTGGAGACCACCAGCTTGCCCAGCGAGAGCGCTTCAGCATCGATCGAGACATGGTGAAAGCCCCAGAAAAACGGGCTCAGCGCGGCGCTGCGCTTGTGCGCGTAGTGCTCCAGGTAGCGTTCCTGCTGCTGAAAGAGTTGCGGGCGCAGGAACAAGCCCTCGCTCCAGACGACTTTGTTGTACCAGCTCATGGATTCAATCAGGTTTGGAAATCGTGATGGTCTGCTGGTCCAGCGAGACTTGCAGCCTGACCTTGCGCGCCGGTATCGCCATGCGGTACCACGCGGCTTCCGGAGCCGGCGGCAGTTTGTAGACCGATCGCCAGGTAGCTTTGCCAAGCTCCCTGTAACCGACCAGAATGCCGATGGACTGCGTCTCCGGATTGAGCTTGCGCTCGATGTCGCGCGACTCCCCGGGCCGGAGGACGAACTCGTCTCGTGCCAGCAGATCCTGTGTCAGCAACGTCTTGTCTGACTTCTCCAGCGAGTAGTAGTCCGCATTCTCGAACGTGCCGTCGGTTTTGAGCTCGTAGACGCGAACCAGGACCGGAGATGGCCTGCCCTTGTCGTCGGGGTTGATGGTGTCTTTGGCGGTTAAGGAGAGGTCCAGCTTCATTTGTTCGCGTTGGGCGGGCGCTGTTGCGCAAGCAGCAAGCCACAGCAGCAGAATGCCGCCCGTCCGCTGCCACAGAACCCGCCCGCTGCCCACCGCGGGCATGCCCCGCCGCTTCACATCTGTCCTCATGCCCGCGCCCCGTGGCTGCCGATCAACGCACAGCCGCACGCGGTCAGATCGCCCGCACAGGCCCCGGGTATGCCCCCGACCTTGTATCGCCCCGCCACCTGCACGATCGGGTTGATGCCATGTGGCCGTCCGTCGGGGTAGCGTTGCGGACATCGCACCAGGTCGCCCAGTCGGGCGACAGGCTTGCCTTGAATCTTGCTGGTGGGCGAGCCACTGATCACGACGCCGCCATGGGTGGTAGCGTCGCCAACGGTAATGATGTTCGCGGACATGCATGACTCCTCTTCGTCTTAGGTGCACATAGCGGCATGGGGGTGTTCCCCCTGCGCTTCGCCTCTCAACCTGCTCGCTTGCCAAACCACGGCCAATACGCCCGCCCTTCTCCGCGCGCACGGTCCCATGTCGTCACCGGCGGCTGCCGCTGCCACCCTGGCGGCGGCGCGATCAGCACCGCCCACGCGTCGTCGGGATCGGCCAGGCTCGTCACCACCGCGCTATTGCCGCTCTGGTTGGCGTAGGCAGCGGCAAACGCCGCATTCACCGCGAAGCTGGCCGCGCCAGCCGGACCCACCATCTGTTCCGCTACGCTATGCACCGCGCCGATCTGGTCCAGTTCCGGCCACTGCCGGTGCAGCGCTTCACGCAAGGCGCGGGTCTGTGCCACGATCCGCGGCGACTTCGGATAGATGTCGTGATAGATCCGCTGTACCGGGCTGGCTTGCGGCGCCTGCGCGGCGACGGCCTTGAGCAGGTCATTCCACGCCCCGCCCGGGTTGGCCGCACTGGCGTGGATGCCGCCTTCGTGCTGCTGCGGCGCATAGATGGCGGCCAGCGGTGCATAGCCCCAGTCGGCGCCGGGATGCCCCAGGATCAGGAAGGCGGAGTTCTCGTTGGTCTGCGCCCCATACGGATAGTTGGGTGCGTCCATGTTCCAGACCCACGCCAGGCGCTTGGGATTGGCTTGCAGGTAGGCCAGCGCTTGTTTGAGCGTGTAGAAGCCCACGGCTTCAGCGCCGGCTGCCACTGTCACCGTGGGCAACTTGCCGCTCGGGTTGAGCAGCATGCTCTTGCAGGAGGCGGCAGAGGCAACCCGGTCGAACACCAGTCGGCGCACTGCGTTGATGGTCAGGGTACGTTCGCCGATGATCATCGCTTGAGTCGTCGACGTTCCGCGTTCGGGCTCGCCCTCCAAGTTCTTATGCAGGTTGACCCAGTAGTCGCGCATGCGCTCCTCGGCGTGCGCCGCGTCGTAAGCGATCACGCTCGGCGCGGGTACGCCGGCGCGACTCTGCATGCGCAACACTTCGCGTTCGGTCGCATTCGGCTTTTCGTTGAGATAGGTGGGTGTGACGATCCAGCGCTGCGCCATGCCGGCAAAGACGCGCGTGTCCATGTAGTCCGGTCGGTCGGTACCCTGGCGCACTGAATAGAAATACGTCGGATCAACCGCGTAGGCGTCCAGCGTGCGCAATGGCTTATCAAGCAAATCTTCCAGTACGTCGCGATACTTGTCGAACCGGGCGTTTGGATAAGCTTCAGGTCGCTCCCCCGGCGCTAAGGCCCCGTCGATCAATCGGCCCACAGCATCGCCCAGCTTGAAGCGCTTGGCTTCAGCATCATTCTCGTTGGGCTGCGCCAGCCCCTGCGCCCATAACAGGTTCCAATGCGTTGGATAGCTGCGACGCATCAGCGGATTCAGCCATTGCACTCCGAGCACCAGCGCAGCCGGTGCAATGGCAGGACCGGCATTGGCGGCAGCGGATGATGAACGCGGCCATGCTACGGCCTTGCGAGAGTAATTGAACATGTGCGATCCGGACTGGCAGGCAGTGAGAGAAAGGCAAAGGCATGCCACGACCCTGGCTGCAACGTTGATAGGGGAGTAACGAGAACAAGAAACTGAGCGCATGATCAACGCCTAGGCAGTAACGGAATCATTGCCGCCCGCCCTATTGTTGGCCTGTAATGGCCAAGTGTTACGCTCCCTATTGACTTCCAATGTGTCCAAGCAATTTGGCTGGCCTTCCTCTTCCAACTGGCTGTTGTACCTAGCCAAGTCCCTCAGCTTCACGCCACCAAGCTCTGCAGATGCGTAATATTGAAATTCATTATCGTTGTCGCTGTCTGCATCATCTTTCCTTGGCTTGCACCACCGCCAGTCAGCCATTCGCCGCAACTGATCCAGTTCCGCCGAATTGAAGTAGCACACCCCCACATCCACGTCGTAGGCCAACACCTCCTCGCTATGCGCCGGATTGGTCAGGATGGTCGAGTGGTTGCTCGCCTGCTGGTCCACGCCCTTGGCCAGCAAGCCCATGCGTGTCTCTTGCGCAAACTCCCCAAACCGGGTGTTCCGGATCTCATCGTGGCGCTTGGCATCGAGCTTCTCCACATCCTTTTCGCTGTAAGGCGAATCCGACTGCAAGCTGCCGTCTTCGGCGTAGATATAGCGGCGCGCCTTCTGCCGGATGGCGGCGTTCTGGTCGTAGCGCATTGCGGCTTCGCTGTCCTCAAACCATTCGCCCGTGGAATTGACGCCGTGCACGTAGATCACCACGCCTGGCAGAAGTGCGGGATAGTCCAGGTCAAGTCGAGGGCTGCCGGGCAGGGTCAGGGATTCGGCGCTGTAGTCAGCTTGATGGCTCATGTTTGACTCACAAGGCAATCGAAAGGATCGTGGGTATGGATTGATCCGAAGGGCTGGATTAGCTGTCTTAGTGCTTTTCATCTTCAGCCAGTCTGTTTTCCAAACCACGGCCAATACGCCCGTCCTTCGCCACGCGCACGGTCCCATGTCGTCACCGGCGGCTGCCGCTGCCACCCTGGCGGCGGCGCGATCAGCACCGCCCACGCGTCGTCGGGATCGGCCAGGCTCGTCACCACCGCGCTGTTGCCGCTCTGGTTAACATAGGCAGCGGCAAACGCCGCATTCACCGCGAAGCTGGCCGCACCCGCCGGCCCCACCATCTGTTCCGCTACGCTATGCACCGCGCCGATCTGGTCCAGTTCCGGCCACTGCCGGTGCAGCGCTTCGCGCAAGGCGCGGGTCTGTTCCACGATCCGCGGCGACTTCGGATAGATGTCGTGATAGATCCGCTGTACCGGGCTGGCTTGCGGCGCTTGCGCAGCCACTGCCTTGAGCAGGTCATTCCACGCCCCGCCCGGGTTGGCCGCACTGGCGTGGATGCCGCCTTCGTGCTGTTGCGGCGCATAGATGGCGGCCAGCGGTGCATAGCCCCAGTCCGCGCCGGGATGCCCCAGGATCAGGAAGGCGGAGTTCTCGTTGGTCTGCGCCCCATACGGATAGTTGGGCGCGTCCATGTTCCAGACCCACACCAGGCGCTTGGGGTTGGCTTGCAGGTAGGCCAGCGCTTGCTTGAGCGTGTAGAAGCCCACGGCTTCAGCGCCGGCTGCCACTGTCACCGTGGGCAACTTGCCGCTCGGGTTGAGCAGCATGCTCTTGCAGGAGGCGGCGAGGGCAAACCGGTCAAACACCAATCGGCGCACTGCGTTGATGGTCAGGGTACGTTCGCCCACGATCATCGCTTCAGATGTCGGAACTCCTCGCATTGGCTCACCATCCAACCCTGTGTGCAGGGTGACCCAATAGTCGCGCATACGCTCCTCGGCGTGGGCCGCATCGTAGGCAACCACACTAGGCGCTGGCACACCGGCCGCCTTCTGTTTGCCCAAGATCCGCCGTTCACTAGAAGCAGGCGTTTCATCGAGATACGTAGGCGTGCCGATCCAGCGCTGCGCCATGCCGGCGAAGACGCGCGTGTCCATGTAGTCCGGCCGGTCGGTACCTTGGCGCACTGAATAGAAGTAGGTCGGATCGACCGCATAGGCATCCAGCGTACGTAGCGGGTTGTCCAGCAAGTCCGACAGGCCCTCCCAATAGCTGAGCTCAAGATTGGGAATATCTTCCAGGCGCTTGCCCGGGCTGATCCCGTTGATCAATCTGCCCACGGCGTCTCCCAACTTGAAACGATTGGCCTCGGTATCGTCTGCGTTGGGCTGGACCAGCCCTTGCACCCATAACAGGTTCCAATGTGTTGGATAGCTACGGCGCATCAGGGGGTTCAACCACTGCACGCCCAGTACCAGTGCCGCCGGTGCGGTAGAAAGATCGGTATTGGCCGCCGCTGACGGTCGTGGCCATGCCACGGGCTTGCGGGAATAGCTAGACATATGGGCTCCGTACGACTGGCAGGCGGCCAGCCAGCAGCAGGCACCGATCGCAAGGCACGCGCCCGCACGCGCCGCAAGGCAGCCCTTGCCTCGACTCAGCGGCTTGGCAGTCTCCATGTTTCTCATCGTCAGCCAGTCTGTTTTCCAAACCACGGCCAATACGCCCGCCCTTCTCCGCGCGCACGGTCCCATGTCGTCACCGGCGGCTGCCGCTGCCACCCTGGCGGCGGCGCGATCAGCACCGCCCACGCGTCGTCGGGATCGGCCAGGCTCGTCACCACCGCGCTATTGCCGCTCTGGTTGGCGTAGGCAGCGGCAAACGCCGCATTCACCGCGAAGCTGGCCGCGCCAGCCGGACCCACCATCTGTTCCGCTACGCTATGCACCGCGCCGATCTGGTCCAGTTCCGGCCACTGCCGGTGCAGCGCTTCACGCAAGGCGCGGGTCTGTGCCACGATCCGCGGCGACTTCGGATAGATGTCGTGATAGATCCGCTGTACCGGGCTGGCTTCCGGCGCCTGCGCGGCGACGGCCTTGAGCAGGTCATTCCACGCCCCGCCCGGGTTGGCCGCACTGACGTGGATGCCGCCTTCGTGCTGCTGCGGCGCATAGATGGCGGCCAGCGGTGCATAGCCCCAGTCCGCGCCGGGATGCCCCAGGATCAGGAAGGCCGAGTTCTCGTTGGTCTGCGCCCCATACGGATAGTTGGGCGCGTCCATGTTCCAGACCCACACCAGGCGCTTGGGGTTGGCTTGCAGGTAGGCCAGCGCTTGCTTGAGCGTGTAGAAGCCCACGGCTTCAGCGCCGGCTGCCACCGTCACCGTGGGTAGTTTGCCGCTCGGGTTGAGCAGCATGCTCTTGCAGGAGGCGGCTTGCGCCACCCGACCAAATATGAAGCGGCGTACTGCGTTGATGGTCAGAGTACGTTCGCCAATGATCATCGCCTGGGTGGCAGGCGCGCCCCGCTCGAGCTTCCCCTGCCAGTTCGTGTGCATGGTGACCCAGTAGTCGCGCATGCGCTCCTCGGCGTGGGCGGCGTCGTACGCAATCACGCTCGGAGCTGGTATGCCCATGTCTTGCTGCTCCTTCAGGAATTCACGTTCAAAGCCGTTCGGTGTTTCGTTGAGATACGTGGGCGTGCCGATCCAGCGCTGCGCCATGCCGGCGAAGACGCGCGTGTCCATGTAGTCCGGCCGGTCGGTACCCTGGCGCACTGAATAGAAGTAGGTCGGATCGACCGCATAGGCATCCAGCGTACGTAGCGGGTTGTCCAGCAAGTCCGACAGGCCCTCCCAATAGCTGAGCTCAAGATTGGGAATATCCTCGAGACGCTTGCCTGGGCTGATCCCGTTGATCAACCTGCCCACGGCCTCTCCCAGCTTGAAGCGCTTGGCCTCGGTGTCGTCTGCGTTGGGCTGGACCAGCCCTTGCACCCATAACAGGTTCCAATGTGTTGGATAGCTACGGCGCATCAGGGGGTTCAACCACTGCACGCCCAGTACCAGTGCCGCCGGTGCGGTAGAAGGATCGGTATTGGCCGCCGCGGACGGTCGTGGCCATGCCACGGGCTTGCGGGAATAGCTAGACATATGGGCTCCCGTCTGACAGGAAGATAGAAATAGACAGATGCACGCCACGACACTGGCGACGAGCGCCATCCTAAGATGGCCACAAGCTTTGGGCAGTTGAACCATCGTCGGAACCTAAGCTACGTTGTGGTCGTTGCCACTCGGATTGTTCGCGGCCTGTAGCGGCCAGGAATTGCGTGCGCCATTAATACGCAACCTGTCCAACGTACCGCTCATCGAATTGAACGCGTTGATATCCGACATTCCTTGTCCCCCTACAGAAGCCAACGCGTGGTACTCCCACTCGTTGTCCTTCTTTAAGTCGCTCCCAATGTCGTCCGTCTTCGGCTTGCACCACCGCCAGTCAGCCATTCGCCGCAACTGATCCAGTTCCGCCGAATTGAAGTAGCACACCCCCACATCCACGTCATAGGCCAGCACCTCCTCGCTATGCGCCGGATTGGTCAGGATGGTCGAGTGGTTGCTCGCCTGCTGGTCCACGCCCTTGGCCAGCAACCCCATGCGCGTCTCCTGCGCGAACTCTCCAAACCTGGTGTTCCGGATCTCATCGTGGCGCTTGGCATCGAGCTTCTCCACATCCTTTTCGCTGTAGGGCGAGTCCGGCTGCAAGCTGCCGTCTTCGGCGTAGATATACCGCCGCGCCTTCTGCCGGATGGCGGCGTTCTGGTCGTAGCGCATTGCGGCTTCGCTGGCGCCATCGCCGTGGCCGCTGGCACGCTGCCTGGCATAGGGATCGTCCGCGCCTGCGGCCCGGTTGGGGTTCAGCGCGTCGGTCGCAGATTCCTTGTGGCGATTGAAGGGGCCGCTCACGCGGGCGTCGTCCGCCCCGGTTGACGTTTTGAGCCCGCTCGGCGTCTCGCCCTCGAGCTTCTGTCCGCTTCCGCGCGGAAGGTAGAGCGCGCGCGGCACGATGCCTCCTCCGGGCACCGCCGGCGCACTGATGTTCACTGACCAGTGCCTGTCCGGTTCAGCGTTGGCATACGCCGCTTTGCCGCCTGCGGTGGTGATCGCGCTGATGACGAATTGCGCGAGGCCGCCAATTGCCGTCACCGCAGCTTTGCCCAGTACGGTGCGCCGCGGATCGTCCCAGATCTCGCTGATCTGCAGGCTCAGACGGTCAGCCTGCGGTTCCCAGAACTGGTTCTGCTCCGGACAGGCCCCGATCGTGTGCTTCCAGTAGTCGTAGGTGAAGCCTGGGCTGTTGCCCACCTTGAACGCCTCGCCTCCCGGCAGGCCTGCCTGCGCCCAGACCCGCTGGTACAGCACGCCTTCGGCCTTGGTGGCGGTGACTTCCTCCTGACTCAGGCCTAGCCAGCCCATGCCCTGCACCGTCGACACGGAGATCACCCGATCGTGTGGATTGCAATAAAGAAAAACGCGCTTGCGCGTGGCGCGCTCTGCCCGGTCCTGGTCCGCCTTGCGTGGCTTGTCACCGTTGCGCGGGGCGCTGTTCATGACCTCAAGATTGACCTCTTCGTCACTGGCATGCCTTCCCGGCCCACTGCGCACCAGGTCGAAGAATGCCGCCAGGGTCTTGACGCGCGCATCGTGCTTGACCCGCCCCTGCATGGTCTTCAAGTCATACTGGGCATAGTTGTCGAGCCTGTTCTTCTGCAAGCTGTAGGGCGCGTTCGCGAGCACGTAGGTGTCAGCCACGCCCAATCCCCCAAGATCCGGGTGGTTGGCGCCAAAGAATGCCGAGCCGATCCCGATCATATTGCCCTGGCTGTGGCAGACCAGCGTGACCGGACAGTCCTTGCCGCCGTACCGCGCTCGATGCATCTCGCGCACCCGCGCCACCAGTTTGGCCAGCCGCCACGCGGCAAAGGCCTGGTAGTGGCGAGGCGGACAGCTGTAGATCAACCGGTCGCTCGGATTCATATCCTGCACCGCCACACCCAGGAACAGGCCCGTGTCGACACCGCCGCCAAACATGTCGGGCAACGCCGAGCAGCCGTTGGCGAAGGGGCCGCCGCCCCAGGCATCCGCCTCATCCAGCAGGATGTTTCCGCCCACTGTCGCCAGTTCATCCTTGCTAGCCTTGTAGCCCCAGCGAAAGCGGATGATGGGGCTGTAGCCGGGTTCGCTGACGAACGCATCAGCACTCAAGTCATCGACAATGAAACCGTCTTCCGTCAGCTCCCTCCGATAGGTAGCGGGCCGTAACTGTCCGCTGCCCCCGACACGGAACACCTGATCGGTGTTCCGTTGCAGTCGGGTATTCAGCCCCGCGCAGATACCCGTTTCGCTGTCTTCAAACCATTCGCCCGTGGAATTGACGCCGTGCACGTAGATCACCACGCCTGGCAGAAGTGCGGGATAGTCCAGGTCAACTCGAGGGCTGCCGGGCAGGGTCAGGGATTCGGCGCTGTAGTCAGCTTGATGGCTCATGTTTGACTCACAAGGCAATCGAAAGGATTGTGCGTATGGATTGGTTCAAGAGGACTGCCATGGCAGTGCAGAACGGAGAAACGCAGCGCAACCAACATCACGCAACACGCCCCCAGTTCGGCCTGGTCCGCGGCAGATCGCGGTGTGTTCGGGAAACGTGCACGGCATCCTTGCGCTTCCGGCATGCTCGCCATCGATGCCGCAACCACGCCACCAAGATGCTCCGGGTCCTGGCTGCCTTCGTGCTGATACAGGTCAACCACCTGCGCATAACAGGGCAACAGTGGATCCGACTCGATACGTGCATGCATCATGAAGCGCGTCATTGCCGGATCCGGGGTTTCCCCGCGGACCCGGATCGCGTCGTCATTGCCCGCACGCGCACCAGCATCGACGCGTTGGCGTTGGCGTACGCGCAGGACAGTTCGCGTTAGGCGCGATGCGACATGCCGAGGATCCTGCTGCAACGCCTGAGGGGTCGCCCCAACGGTGCTGGAAGCCGAAAACCAAGGCACCTCAAGCAGTGCCGGACGCGGGAATCTACGCACGCTGACCGCCCTATTCAGTTCCGCCCGCGGGCGTCAGTCCTTTACCGAAACTTATCGATAGCGCCTCCGCCGCATCCGCCGCATAGAGCTCTGTTTCTCCTTTTGCATTGGTGGTCCCGGTCAGCACGCCGCCGTCCGCTTTCACGATCCGGTAGGGGACGTTCGCGACCGGCTGGTTGTCGAGCGGACGCACCAGACGGAACAGGCGGCCGGTATCGGCAGATTCAAACCGGGGCAAGGCTCGGCTGATCCCCTGCGGCCCTGGCACATCGAAATCCCCGGTATTGAGATGCACCCGGGTCGGCCCGAACACATCGACGCAGCCGTCGGCGATACGGATGCCCGCGTTGCCGCTCATGAGGGTGATGCCGGCCTTGGCGTTGAGCAGGATCGCGCCGTGGGTGGCCGTCATCGTGATGTCGTTCAAGGCGTTGCTGATCACGCTGCCGCCTTGCGCCTGCGTCAGCACGTTGCCCTGGTGCGCAAGGGTGCGGATGTCGCCGCTGTGCGCGAAGCTGCTGATCCCCCACCCCGCATTGACCACGAACCGCTGCCCCGCCGTCAGCTGCTGGTTCAGCCGCGACACCATGTCGATATGCTGGCCGGCGTAGCTGGTCAGCCCCTTGGGCGTCGCCAGCGCCATGCCAGCCGGCGCATACGCGCCGAGCAACGGCTGGCCACCCTGGCCCGGCGCGTCCGGATGGTTGTTGGCGCCGGCATCCCACTCCCTGACGGCCCGCGTGAGGTCGGCCTGCGGGGCCGTATCCGCGGCCAGCCCTTCATGCGCATGGCCGTAGTCACCAAAGGACTTCGCCGCTTCCAGCGCCGCTTCCATGCAGCGGATGAACTCATCGCGCGACAGGTGCCCGCCCACGGCGCCGACCTGCCCTTCGGCCGTCAGGAACAACCCCTTCGCACCGCGTATCGCCCCCTGGCCGTCGGTGCGCAGATCAAAGCCCTCGCCGCGCCGGTCCTTGCGTCCGGCGTGGTCCGGCACACCGGTCAGATAGCCCAGGTTCAGTTGCGATGCCTGGTGGTCCGAGGACAGCTGTGCCTGGATCTGGCCCTGCGTGTCGTCCATCAGCAGGTGGTTGTGGCGCCCGCCAAACAGCTCCTTGCTGCGGATCCCCGACAAGGCATGCTGCCCGGGCAGTGCCCACGGCGGCAGGTTGAGCTGGTTCGGTGCGCGGCCGACGATCACCGGGCAGTCCGGGTCGCCGTTGAGGAAGGCCACCATCACCTCCTGCCCGATGCGCGGAATATGCATCGCGCCAAACTGGTCGCCCGACCAGCCATTGACCACCCGGATCCACGGCGACGAGTTCTCGTCATGCTTGCCGTAGCGATCCCATTCGAACTGGACGATCACGTTGCCGTGATCGTTGCACCAGATCTCCTGGTTCTTCGGGCCGGTCACCACCGCTCGCTGCAAGCCGGACACGCGCGGCTTGTCGACCGTGCGCGGCGGGCGGAAAACTTCATCGGTCGGGTGCGCTTCGAACGCGACGCGGCAGGCAAAGCGCTGTCCGCTGCCGGCTTCGCCGCCGATATCCTCCAGTTCCAGCGTGGCACCAGTGACGAGATACTCGCGGTTCATCGCCGGGTTGCCGTGGTTGCTGACAAAGTAGGTGCAACCCGCCGCGACCCCGCGCAGCGCGCCCGCGCCGCGCGCACGCCGCCCGCGCGAGCGGCGCTCTTCCATGCGGATCCGTGCGCGCATCTCGCCCACCGCGGGATCGACGTAGTCGCCCGGGTACTCGTAGCGATCGAACCCGCCGAAACTGGTGTCGCGCGGCTGGCTGTTGTCGGTGCTCAGGTCTGCGCGCGGCTTGCGCGGATCGTAGTCACTGAGCGTGACCTTGCCGGTGCGCAGCCGGTTGACCGGGTCGAAGCGCACCAGGTGTTCCTGGTCGATCTTGAAGCCGCTCGGATAGAGCGCCAGCGTGTGATAGGCCTCGCTCGGGAACGGGCGATACGCGCCCGATTCGGCGGCGAGCACCAGCCGGTGGTGGCCGCCGTCATGCTCGAAGAAGTAGGTGATGCCATACTCTTCCGTCAAACGCTGGATGAAGGCGGCATCGGTCTCGCCGTGCTGCACCTCCCAGTCGAGCTTCGGATAGACCGACGTGTCCAGGCGCTTCTCTACCGCGAACGGGTAGTCGGCAAGCACCTCGTCGACGATCTCGATTACCGTCTTCCTCTGGAACGGCTTGAAGTCCGACGTCAGCGTCGCCAGCCAAAGCCACGGACGCAGCGTGAACCGGTACACGCGGTTCTCCGCCACGCCGCCGACCTGCTCGAGATCCGAGATGACGCCGGTGATCTCGCGCTGCCCGGCGCCGACTCCGCCCGCCAGGCCGGTGCCGATGCCATCGAGCTCGATGGTGACGGTCATCTCGCGCCCGATCATCGCGTCGGGGTCGGCCTCGGCAAGGTACTGCTCGGCCGCGGGCGACACCGCGCGCAGGTCTACCTTGTAGGTGAACAGCTCGCTCAGGCCCTCGTGGCCGGACAGGCGCACGAATTCCAGCTGGGGCTGACCCAGCAGGTCGGGAATCGCGGCGCTGGCCACGCTGACGGTGCGGTGCCTGCCGACACGCGGAACAGAGAGATTGCTTGGCGTATTCATGAGGTCACCCTCGCAGCCAGCGGCCAGATGTCATGCGGTTCATCGAAGCGCCCTGAAGCTTCCATAGCGTCGGTGCCCGGATTGCCTCAGTGACCCCGGCGACGGCCGCAGTCGCCGCCAGGGCCAGCGATGGCAATCAGGCTTCCTTGTTGCCCTTGATGTCGTAGCCCGCGGTGACCGCGCCGCCGCTGCCGCCCTGGGCGTTCTGCACCACGTATTCCTGCTTCACCCTGGAGAACGACAACGCCACCTTCTCGCGCATGCGCACCTCATCCTCCACCGAGCCCGTGGGGCTCACCCTGGTGACGATCACGTCGGTCATGGTGAGCTTCAGATATTCGAGCGGATTGCCGCCGGCCTTTCGCACCACCAGCACGGCCTCGTTGATGTGCTTGCCGGTGAGGCAATACTTCATCAGGTTGGGCGACGCGCGGTCGATGAAGTGCTCGAACGACAGGTCCGACACGGTCGCCTTGCCGGCCCCGCCGCCGCTGCCCGCGTGCATGGTGGACTGTTGCTCGATGCTCCAGTCCCAGGCCAGCACTTCGATTTCATTCTTGTGCGACGAATCCTGCGACTCGCCATCGATGCCGTTGATCTTCAGGAAAATGTCCTGTGCCATTGCAAAACTCCTTTCGCGTTTAGACAAGTACTGCAGACAAGAGCCACGGCCGGCACCGCGTTTCCCTTGAGGGTGGAAGCGCGGGGCCTCGCCATGGAACTACCGGTACGTTTCAACGCCCGGGCGGCGCTCAGGCGGCATCCTTCACCGACGGCAGGCGTGCCACCAGCCGCAGCGAGACGGTCAGGCCCTCGAGCTGGAAGTGCGGGCGCAGGAAGAACTTGGCGCTGTAGTAGCCAGGATTGCCTTCCGCTTCCTCGACGACCACCTCGGCTGCCGCCAGCGGACGGCGCGCCTTGGTTTCCTGCGACGAGTTGGCCGGGTCGGCGTCGACGTAATTCATGATCCATTCGTTGAGCCAGCGCTGCATGTCCTCGCGCTCCTTGAAGGCGCCGATCTTGTCGCGCACGATGCACTTCAGGTAGTGCGCGAAGCGCGAGCAGGCGAACAGGTAGGGCAGCCTCGCCGACAGGTTGGCGTTGGCGGTCGCGTCGGCGTCGTAGTACTCGGCTGGCTTCTGCATCGACTGCGCGCCGATGAAGGCTGCGTAGTCGGTGTTCTTGCGGTGCACCAGCGAGATAAAGCCGTTCTTCGACAGCTCCGCCTCACGGCGATCCGAAATCGCAATCTCGGTCGGGCACTTCATGTCGATGCCGCCATCGTCGGTCGGGAAGGTGTGGCATGGCAGGTTCTCCACCACACCGCCGCTTTCCACGCCCCGGATCAGCGTGCACCAGCCATAGAGCTTGAACGAGCGGTTGATATTGACCGCCATGGCGTACGCGGCATTGCTCCACACGTACTTGCGGTGATCGGCACCGTCGGTGTCTTCCTCGAAGTCGAACTCGTCGACCGGGTTGGTCCGGATGCCGTAGGGCAGCCGCGACAGGAAGCGCGGCATGGCCAGCCCGACGTAGCGCGCGTCTTCGGCATTGCGCAGGCTGTTCCACGGCGCGTATTCCAGGTTCTGGAAGATTTTGGACAGATCGCGCGGATTGGCCAGCTCCTGCCACGAGTCCATCTGCAGCACCGACGGCGAGGCGCCGGCGATGAACGGGGCGTGGGCCGCTGCCGAGATCTTGGCGAGCGAGCCAAGCAGTTCGACGTCGGGCGGCGTATGGTCGAAGTAGTAGTCGGCCACCAGGCAGCCATAGGGCTCGCCGCCAAGCTGCCCGTACTCTTCCTCATAGATGCGCTTGAAGAACGGGCTCTGGTCCCAGCCGATGCCCTTGTAGCGGCGCAGCGTGCGGCGCAGCTCTTCCTTGGACACATCCATCACGCGGATGCGCAGCTTGTCGTCGGTTTCGGTGTTCGAGACCAGGTGGTGCAGGCCGCGCCAGGCGGACTCCAGCTTCTGGAAGTCCTCATGGTGCAGGATCAGGTTGATCTGCTCGGAAAGCTTGCTGTCGATCGCACCGATGATGGCTTCGATGCTTTTGTAGGCATCATCGCTGATGGTGAACGCGCTGGCGAGCGCCTGCTCGGCCAGGGTCTTGACGGCGAGGTCGACGGCCTCGCGCGCCTGCTCGGTCTTGGGCGAAAACTCGCGGCTGATCAGCGCCGCGAAGTCGGAATGGTCAGCGCTCGCGGGCGCATGGGCTTGGGCTGGTTGGACGGAGGCCATGGAATCCTTGCTTGATGAATTGGTTCAGGTGGGCAAGCAGCCGATCGATTCAGGACTGCGGCGTCTGGGGCTTGTCTTCGCCGGCCGTGGGCCTGGGCGCTTTTGCCAGTGATTGCAGCAGCGCGGGGTCCTGCAGCAACTGGTTGATCAGCGCTTCGGCACCCGACTTTCCGTCCATGTAGGTTTGCAGGTTGGCCAGCTGGGTGCGGGCATCGAGCAATTGCCTGAGCGCGTCGACCTTGCCGGCCACGGCCGCGGGCGAGAAGTCTTCGATGCTCTCGAAGGTCATGTCGACCACGAGCTGGCCGTCGCCGGAAAGCGTATTGGGCACCGCGAGCGCTACGCGCGGCTTCATGGCCTTCATGCGCTCGTCGAAGTTGTCGATGTCGATATCCAGAAACTTGCGATCGGCAACCGCCGGCAGCGGCTCGGCTGGCGTGCCAGACAAGTCGGCCAGCACGCCCATCACGAAAGGCAGCTCGATGCGCTTCTCCGAGCCGTACACTTCGACGTCGTACTCGATCTGCACCCGCGGCGCGCGATTGCGTGCGACGAATTTCTGCGAACTGTTCACAACAGACATGGTTCTCCCCTGGGGGTTACATGGACGTGCCGGTTGGCTTCATGCCGGACCGGCCTCGGGACACTCCGGCGCAGCGGCATCGCCGCCGGCGCGGTGTTCGGTGTGGCAGGCGAGCCCGTCAGGCTCACCGTCGTCAACGCGGATCGCGATCGCGGCAAGCTGGCGCTGCTCGGACAGGGCCTGCAGCCACACGCGTGCAAGCCGCGGCTGTATGACCTGCTCGATGAAGCTGATCAGCTGGCGCGCGCCGGTCTCGCCGACCGGACAACGCTTCACGATCAGCGCGACCACCGCCGCTTCGTACGTCAGCACAATGCCGTGCTGGTCTTGCATGCGCGCCGCCACGCGATCCAGATGCAGGCGCACGATACGGCCAAGGTTGTCGGGGGCGAGCGGCAGATAGGGCACGACCACCAGCCGCCCCAGGAACGCCGCCGGAAATATCCTGCGCAACTCGGGCATCAGCGCCTCGCGCAGCGCGGCCGGTTCCGGCATCCGCGCGGGGTCTTCACAGAGGTCCGCCAGCAACTCGGCACCGGCATTGGTGGTCAGCAGCAGGATGGTGTTCCTGAAGTCGATATGGCGTCCCTCGCCATCCTCCATGCAGCCCTTGTCGAAGACCTGGTAGAAGACTTCGTGGACATCGGCATGCGCCTTCTCGACCTCGTCGAGCAACACCACGCTGTAGGGCCGCCGGCGCACCGCTTCGGTCAGCACGCCGCCTTCGCCATAGCCGACATAGCCCGGCGGCGCGCCCTTGAGCGTGGAGACGGTGTGCGGCTCCTGGAATTCCGAGAGATTGACGGTGATCAGGTTCTGCACGCCGCCGTACAGGGCATCGGCCAACGCCAGCGCCGTCTCGGTCTTGCCGACGCCCGACGGACCTGCCAGCAGGAACACGCCGACCGGCTTGTCCGGGTCGGTCAGCCGCGCGCGGGCGGTCTGCACGCGCTCGCCCAGCTGCAGCAGCGCGTGGTCCTGCCCGATCACGCGTTCGCCAAGCACCTGCGGCAACCGCATCACGGTCGCCACCTCGTCCGCGACCATGCGCCTGACCGGGATGCCGGTCCAGTCGGCGACGATGGCCGCGACCACGGCTGCGTCCACTTCGGTGTAGACGAGCGGCGCGCCTGCCTGCGCGTCACGAAGATCGGCCTCGAGTTGCGCCAGCGACTGCCGAACCGGCGCAGTACCCCGCGCCGGATCCGACGCAGGCTGCATCAGCGCCTGGCGGCCGGCCACCAGCTCGCGCGCCAGGCCGCGCTCCCGGCACCAGCGCGCCTCGGCCAGGGCCAGGCGCGCGCCAGCCTGCTCGCGGTCGGCCTGCGCGACGCCGATCCGCTCAGCATCCGGATGGCCGAGTTCGGCTTCCCTGGCCAATAGCGCGCATTCGACGTCGGCTGCGGCAAGTGCGTGGCGCAGGTGTTCGACCTCGGCCGGCGGCGCATGCAGTGACAGCGCAACGCGGGCACAGGCGGTGTCGAGCAGGCTGATCGCCTTGTCAGGCAACTGCCGCGAGGGGAGATAGCGGTGCGATAGCCTGACCGCGGCCCGCACCGCTTCATCGCGGATCAGCACCTGATGATGGGCCTCGAAGGTCCGGACCAGCCCTCGCACCATGGCGACGGCCGTGGTCTCCTCCGGCTCCATCACCTGCAGGGCCTGGAAGCGGCGGGTGAGCGCGGGGTCCTTTTCGATGTGGCGCTTGTACTCGCTCCAGGTGGTGGCGCCGATCATGCGCAAGGCCCCGCGCGCCAGCGCCGGCTTGAGCAGGTTCGCCGCATCGCCGGTGCCGGCCTGCCCCCCGGCGCCGACCAGCGTGTGGACTTCATCGACGAACAGGATCACGGGCGCCGCGGATCTGGCAGCTTCCTCGAGGACGCCCTTCAAGCGCGCTTCGAACTCGCCCTTCATGCTTGCGCCGGCGAGCAGCGCACCGACATCGAGGCTCAGCAACCTGGTGCCCTTCAGCGCGGGCGGCACCTCGCCCGTAGCAATGGCCTGCGCCAGCCCCTCGATGACGGCGGTCTTGCCCACGCCCGCCTCGCCGGTCAGAAGCGGATTGTTCTGACGGCGGCGCAGCAGGATATCCGTCATGGTGCGGATCTCATGCTCGCGGCCGATCACGGGATCCAGCTGACCCGCGCGCGCCGCTTCGGTCAGGTCGCGACAGTACTTGCCCAAGGCTGCAGCGCTGGCGCTGGCAGATGCCGTGGCACCGCTGGCTTCACCCGGTATGGCGGGCGCCAGGCCGCTGCCGTCATAGGCCGCTTCATGGTTCTCGGGCGACTGCGCGATGAGAGCCGGCGCCATTGCCACCAGGTCATCGGCCCGCAGCTTCGCGAACTGGTTCGAGATGCCCAGCACGGTGCGGCGCAGCTCCGGCGTCTTGAGCAGTGCGACGAGCAGGTAAGCGCCGCGCACGCGGTCATCGGAAAAGGCAAGCGTGGCATAGACCCATGCCCGCTCGATCGCCGACTCGAGCTGGAACGAGAAGTCGCTGACCGAGGCGGCGCCCGCCGGCAACGCCGCCAGCGCGCGGGCCAGGTCGGATTCGAGCACGGACAGGTCGGCGCCCGCATGGCGCAGCATGCGCTGCAGGTCGCCATCCGGTGCTTGCAGCAACTGGTGGAGCCAATGCACCAGCTCCACGTACGGATTGCCGCGGAGCTTGCAAAAGGCCGTCGCGCTTTCGATCGCCTTGAACAGGGTGAGATTGAGCCGGCCAAATAACGCCTGGCGCGAGATATCCATTCGATGCCTTTGCCTGGCAATTTCCCTGAATGTGAGAACTGCCGTTGCGCGGAAATTTTTATTGGTTTTTTAGGATATGTCCAAAACCATACGCCAGGCAAACTTCCCGCCGCGACCCCGGGTCGATCGGCTGGATCCACGAAAAATCTATAACTCTTTGATTTTAATGCCTTTCCTCGGCCGTCGCGCGATTAACACAGCTTCCTGACGCCGGCAATGACCGAATCCCCGGGCCACAGCAAATATTACGATTTTTGACATTTAATATCTGCTGCGCGTTATTTAAGAACGGCCGTCTATAAGGCAATACTTAAACTTTCATCATCCGTTTTCAATTTATATTTTCAAGATATTTAATAGGAAAATTCCTCTTGATCTTGAATGGCATCACACCTGGATTTCCGATTATTATCGGACGCTTTCCGCAACCAATAACCTCACGTGGCTGGGCGATGATCAACTGGCAGAACCGTACGGCAGAGATCGCTGCCGTCGACACGCGACCCGGCGGCGACAGCGCTCCGCCATGGCCCTCGGATGCACCCGGCGAGACGCAGCCAGCCACGGCCGATCCATACGCGCTGGTAAAGCCCGCCGGCGCCTGCGCAGCTACGGACGCGGCTGCCGCTGACCCTGCCGACGTGCTCGACCAGCTCAAGCGCGAGGCCGAGGCGGCGCTACGGGATCCCGACTACGTCAGTGCGCACGCCGGCTTCGCTGCGCCACCGGCGGGGCCGGTGCCGGTGCTGGCCGAAGGCGACGCGAAGCCGCTGCAAACGCCCGCGCGCGAAGCGAACCATGGCGACAGCCTGCTGGACATGCTGGCCACGGCTGGCCACATTGATTCCCTGCTCGGCGCCCGCGCAACCCTTGAAGATCACGAGCTCTTTTCAATGCCGGCTGTGCCCGACGTACTGTGGCTGTTCGCTGGCGACATGGCTCCCGCGCGTCGCCGTGGCGTCACCGCAAGGCTTACCCGCCGCGAGCACCACCTGGTCTCGATGGACAGCGCCTACCGCCCCGCTCCGGCTTCAGCGCCAGGGCGTGACGGCATCCGCCTTTGCCGCGAGCCCGGGTGGGCCGATGCAACGGACGTCGCCATACCGGATGCCGGCACGCTCAGCGTCGACGCGCAGCATGGCTGAGCACCGTCCGCCGCGTCGTCCGAATACGCAACTGCTGCCGACGCTGCTGGACCGGTTGCGCGACGACGCGCCCCAGCGCCAGGCGGAAAGCGCCGACGAATACACCGTCACGCGCGCCCGGATGCGCGAGATCATCCAGCGCGACCTCACCTTCCTGCTCAACACCACCAATCACGAGGACGAGATCGATCGCAAGCGCTATCCCGCCGCCGCGGCCTCAACCCTCAACTACGGGGTGCCTCCGGTCGCCGGCAGCTACCTGGCCGAGCACAAGTGGAACGATATCGTCACCATCGTCAGGCGCGCGATCCTGGACTTCGAACCCCGGCTCATTCCCGGCTCGCTGGAAGTGAAGCCGCTGCGGAAGGAAGACGCGCCGCAACGCTACAACACCTTGGTGTTCGAGATCAAAGGCCTGATCCACATGAACCCGTATCCGATGGCATTCACTGCCCAAAGCTCGCTCGACCTGGAGACCAGTCGGATGCGCGTCCAATCGATCCACGCCAGCTGACACCATGGACCCGCAACTGCTCGATTACTACAATCGCGAGCTCGTCTACCTGCGCGAACTGGCGGGGGAATTCGCCAGGCAGCACCCGAAGGTCGCGAAACGGCTGGGCATGCAAGGCATCGAGGTGGCCGACCCCTACGTGGAGCGACTGATCGAGGCGTTCTGCTTCCTGTCGGCGCGCACCGAGATCAAGCTCGATGCAGAGTTCCCCCGCTTCACGCAGCGCCTGCTCGAGGTGATCTACCCCAACTTCGTCGCGCCGACGCCGTCGATTGCGGTGGCGCAGTTCCATCCAAGCCAGAGCGAAGGTGACTTTGCGCGCGGCGTGCAGGTGCCGCGCGGCACGGAACTCAACGCGGCGGCCGCGCCCGGCGAGAAGACCGCGTGCCAGTTCAGGACCACGCAGCCGCTGACGCTGTGGCCGGTCGAGATCACGGACGCGCGGCTCACCGGCATTCCGCCCGATGTCAGGGGACCGGAGCGCTATGTGCCCGCCCACGTGACCGTGCAGGGCGCCCTGCGCCTGCGCCTGCGCTGCACGCGCGACGCCACCTTCGACCAGTTGCCCGGCCTGGATCACCTGCCGGTCTACCTGTGCGGCGACGACCTGATCGCCTCGCAACTTTTCGAACTGCTGCACAGCGCCGGCGTGGCGACGCTGATCGGGGCGCCCGGGACCCTGGGCGAGCGCCCCGGTGCCGTGGCGCAGGATGCGGTCGGCTACATAGGCATGGGACCGGGCGAAGGCGCGCTGCCCTTGCAGTGGAACAGTTTCCACGGCCACAACCTGCTGCATGAGTACTTCGCCTGCCCGCAACGCTTCTATTTCTTCGGCCTCAACCGGCTGGCGCAGGGGTTGGGCCGGATCCACGGCAAGGAGGCCGAGATCGTGGTGCTGCTGTCAAAGCCGCCCCGGGACCTGGCCAGCAAGGTCGACCGCGAACAGTTCGCGCTGTTCTGTACCCCGGTGGTCAACCTGTTTCCCAGGCGCACCGATCGCATCGAGGTCTCGCCCGGCCGCGCCGAGTTTCATCTGGTCGCCGACCGCCAGCACCCGCTGGACTTTGAGATCCACGCTGTCATGCGGCTCAGCGCACAGCGGTCCCGGCACAGCGCAGGCATCGATTTCCGCCCGCTCTTCACCACCCTGAATGGCGATGAGGGCAACCACGGCCGCTATTTTTCGCTGCGGCGTGAGCGTCGGCTGGTCTCCGAGCTGGCCCGCAAGTACGGCACCCGCACGGCGTACGTCGGCACCGAGCTGTTCGTCTCGCTGGTGGACCAGAACGAAGCGCCCTATCCGGACGCGCTGCGCTACCTGTCCGCGCAAGCGCTGGTCACCAATCGCGACCTGCCCAACCTGGTACCACGCAACGGCCGCTACGACCTGACCCCGGCCGCTTCCATCCCCGTGGACGGGATCGGCCTGATCCGCGCGCCGTCGGCGCCGCGGCCGCCCTACGCGGACGGCGAGATGGCGTGGCGGCTGATACGGCTGCTGGGCTTCAACTACTTGTCGCTGACCGAACTGGAGCCCCGCCGGGGCGGCCAGGGCCTGCGCGACATGCTGCGCCTGTTCGTGGCGAACGACGACCTCGCGCACCAGCGGCAAATTCAAGGCCTGGCCGGCGTCGACGTGAAGCCGGTCATGCGCCGGCTGCCAGGCAGCGGGCCGCTGATCTATGGCCGCGGCATCCAGTGCCGGCTCACGGTGGACGAAGCCGGCTTCTCCGGCATCAGCCCCTACCTGTTCGGCGTGGTGCTGGAGCATTTCCTGGCGCGCCACGTCTCGGTCAATGTCTTCACGCAAACCGAACTGCACGCGATGCAGCGCGGCCTGGTGCATCGCTGGCCCGTGCGCATGGGCGGCCGCGGCGCGGTGTAGCCATGCGCAAAGGCAACGACGACACGGTGCCGCCACCGGCGGCGGCCACGCCGGAAGTCTATGCCGGCCAGGCGCCGTGGAAGCTGAGCTTTCTGGGGCTCCTGCGGCATCTGTCCGCACGACACCCCGGCCTGCCCCCGATCGGACTGGCACGCCGGCCCTGCGACGAGCCGTTCAGGGCGGGCCAGCAGGCCGCGCTCACCTTCGCGCCGCGCGAGATCGCGCAGGTGCGGCGGCAGTCCGGCCGGCTCAAGGTGCAACTGTTCGGGCTTGGCATGCTGGGACCCAACGGGGCCCTGCCGCTTCACGTGACCGAAATCGTGCGCGAGCGCAGCGCGGCACACCACGACGACACCACGGCCGACTTCCTGGACCTGTTCCATCATCGCGCCTTCACGCAGTTCTATCGTGCGTGGGCAAGCGCGCAGGCCACCGCGGGCCTGGACCGGCGCAACGACGAGGTGTTCTCGCGTTATATCGGCTGGCTGTCGGGCAATGAAGCCGGCGAAATCGCGCACAGCCCGCTGCCGCCGCACGCGCGGCTCGCTGCGAGCGCGCACCAGGTGCGCGAAGCCCGCAATCCGGACGGCATCGCGGCCACGCTCTCGCACTTCTTCGGCGTGCCCGTCAGGCTGGAGGAATACGTATTGCACTGGATCGCCGTCGATGCGGCCGAACACAGCCGCCTGGGACACCCGGGCGCCCCGGGCGTGATGGGGCAAGGCGCCATGCTGGGCGAAATGGTGCCTGACCGCCAGCACAAGTTCCGCCTGGTGATCGGCCCGCTCGGGTTGCAGCAATACCTGAACTTCACACCGAACGGCAGGGACCTTGCCACGCTCATCGAATGGGTGCGCGCCTTCGTCGGTTTCGAATTCGTCTGGGAGGCCGAACTGCAGGTAATGCCGGAAGCAGCGCCCCCCGCGGTGCTGGGCTCGCAGGAGCGCCTCGGCTGGTCCACATGGCTGGGCGAACCGGATCGCGGCCGCGCCATCACCGGAATGGTATTCGAGCCCGAACACTACGCAACGCCATGACCAGAACCCCCAAGGCCAAGCCCGTGCCGGTGCCGGCACCGGATTTCCCCTTCCCAGAACTGCTGGAACCGATCGCCCCCGACCGGCCATGCGGTGACGACCTGGAGTACGACCCCGAGTTCATCGTGCTGCAGGCCCGGGCAGCGCCCAAACCCGACGCACAGTACGGCAGCTTTGTCAGCGAGCCCGAGGCCGTCAACTGGGCGGACCTGGAGCGGGACTGCCGGCGCCTGCTGCTGCGCACGCGCGACCTGCGTATCCTGGTGCTGCTGCTGCGCTGCCGTACCCGGCTAGGCCAGTCCAGCGGCCTGCGCGACGGGCTCGCGGCGATGGCGCGGCTGCTGGCAACGTGGCCGGATGCCATCCACCCGCAGCTATGCGTCGATGGCGAGGCCGATCCCGCGATGCGCGCCAATGCGCTGGCAGCGCTGACCGACCCGGAAGGACTGATGCGGGACGTGCGCGAACTCACCATCACCGGCAACGCGGCACTTCGGCTGCAGATCCGCGATGTCGAGCGTTCACTTGGCATGCCGCGGCCAGCTGACGCGCTGGCACCGGAATCGGTGCGGCTGCACTTGCAGGCGCTGCGCCAGCAGAACAGCCCAGCCCTCGCGGCGCTGGACGAGGCCACCGCTCATGCAGCGGCCATTGAGCGCTGGGCGAAAGCCAATCTGCAGGAGAACGGTCCTGACCTGAGCCCGTTGCTAAAGCTGCTTGGCATGCTGACCACCCCGGTCGCGACCGCGCCGGCAGCGCCTGGCGCCGCGACAGCCGCCGCGGCACGAGCCTGCGTGTCTGCCGAATGCCCTTCCGATACCGATGCGGCGGGCAGTCCTTGTGCCAGCGCAGCCGCCGTGCACCCGCAAAAGCCGCGCGATCAGCCGCGCGATCAGCCACGCGATCGCGATGCCGCGCTGGCCGGCATCCGCAGCGCGCGTGAGTGGTTCGAGCTCCACGAGCCCAGCAGTCCGGTGGCACTGCTGCTCAGGCAGGCGGAACGGCTGGCCGGCAAGCGCTTCGATGAGGTATTCCAGGCGCTCCCCGCCGAGCTGGTCGAGCGCTGGACGCGGGACATGTAGCCGCACTGGCGCAAGCTACTCCAGCATCGCCCGGTGCCTGCCCAGCGCTTCCTGCACGATCTCCAGCAGCCCGCTGCCCGCATCGGCGTCGACATGTCCCAGCAAGGCCCGGCGCATGCGCGGCTCCCAGAAGCGCTTGATATGCCCGGCAATATCCGCGACCGCCTCGTCGCGATCGGGCATGGCTTCGAAGAAGCTGCCGATCTGGTTGGCCATGGTGATGAGGTTGTCGATCTTCATGCCAGACTCTGGTGGGTGCTGCTGTGCTGCAGACGTTCGGGATGGGCGTACACCACGTGCGCGCCGGCGCGCACGAAGCCGGCCAGGGTGATGCCGGCCTGCTCGGCCAGGCGCACGGCAAGCGCGGTCGGTGCGGACACCGCCGCCAGCACGCCGGCGCCGATGGCGGCGGTCTTCAGCACCATTTCATAGCTCGCGCGGCTGGTCACCAGCACCGCGCCGCCGGCGATGTCATCGCCGCTGCGCGCGAGCGCGCCGGCCAGCTTGTCCAGCGCGTTGTGGCGGCCCACGTCCTCGCGCACCAGCGACACGTGACCGTCGGCGCGCAGCCAGGCGGCGGCGTGGGTCGCGCCGGTATGGCGCTGCAAGGCCTGGCGCAGCTGCAATTGCACGAAGGCGGCCTGGATCACGTCGGTGTGGAAGCTCGCCGGGCTTTGCACCGGCGCCGGCGCGCGCATCACCTGTTCCAGCGATTCGCTGCCGCAGAGCCCGCAGCCGGTGCGCCCGGCCAGCGAGCGGCGCCGGTCCTTGAGCCGCATGAACGCCGCCGAAGCGATGTTTAGCTGCACGGCGATGCCGTGGGGGCGCGTGTCGATGTCGATGTCGTAGACCTCGCGCGCGCTGCCGACGATGCCTTCGCTCAGGCTGAAGCCGAGCGCGAAATCTTCCAGGTCGGCGGGCGTGGCCAGCATCACCGCGTGCGAGATGCCGTTGTACTCCAGCGCCACCGGCACCTCCTCGGCCACCTCGTCGGGGCTCAGCATCAGTTCGCCGCCGCGCCAGCGGTTGACGGCGAAGGTGCTGTGGGTCGGTGTCGCGGTATCTTCCACCGCGGCCGGTTCAAGTTCCGGCGAAGGCATGCAGCGCATCATGGCGTGGCCCTCCGCTCAGCCCGCGGCCTGCGCCGGGTCGGCGCTGGCCGCCTCCAGCAGCCGCAGCTGGGTCGCGTTGAAGTCCTGGTACTGGCGCTGCCATGCCGACGGCTGCGCCACCGGCAGCACCTGCACCGCGGTGACCTTGTACTCCGGGCAATTGGTGGCCCAGTCAGAGTTGTCGGTGGTGATCACGTTGGCGCCGGACTCGGGGAAGTGGAAGGTGGTGTAGACCACGCCCGGCTGCATGCGCTCGCTGACGATGGCGCGCAGCACGGTGTCGCCGGCCCGGCTCTGCACGCCGACCCAGTCGCCGTCCTTGATGCCGCGCTCCTCGGCGTCGTGCGGATGGATCTCGAGGCGGTCCTCGGCGTGCCAGTGGACGTTGTCGGTGCGCCGCGTCTGTGCGCCGACGTTGTACTGCGACAGGATGCGCCCGGTGGTCAGGATCAGCGGGAAGGCTCGCGTGATCTTTTCGGTGGTGGGCACGTACTTGGTGATGATGAACTTGCCCCTGCCGCGCACGAAGGCATCGATATGCATGGTCGGCGTGCCTTCCGGCGCGTCGGCGTTGCACGGCCACTGGATGCTGCCGAGCTGGTCCAGGCGCTTGTAGCTGACACCCGCGAAGGTCGGCGTCAGCCGCGCGATCTCGTCCATGATCTCGGACGGATGCTTGTAGTCCATCGGGTAGCCCAGCGCATTGGCCAGCAGCATGGTGGCCTCCCAGTCGGCATAGCGCGCCTTGGGCGGCATCACCTTGCGCACGCGCGAGATGCGGCGCTCGGCGTTGGTGAAGGTGCCGTCCTTTTCCAGGAAGGACGAGCCCGGCAGGAATACGTGCGCGTACTTGGCGGTCTCGTTAAGGAAGATGTCCTGCACCACGATGCAATCCATCGACGACAGCGCCTCGGACACGTGTTGCGTGTTCGGGTCCGACTGGACGATATCCTCGCCCTGGCAGTACAGCCCCTTGAAGCTGCCGGCCAGCGCGGCCTCGAACATATTGGGGATGCGCAGGCCCGGCTCAGGGCTGATCTCGACATTCCACGCCGATTCGAACAGCCCGCGCACGGTCGAATCCGACACATGGCGATAGCCCGGCAGTTCATGCGGGAACGAACCGATATCGCACGAGCCCTGCACGTTGTTCTGCCCGCGCAGCGGGTTCACGCCCACGCCCTCGCGGCCGATATTGCCGGTGGCCATGGCCAGGTTGGCGATGCCCATCACGGTGGTGGAGCCTTGCGCGTGCTCGGTCACGCCCAGGCCGTAGTAGATCGCGGCGTTGCCGCCGGTGGCGTACAGGCGCGCGGCGCCGCGCAGCTGTTCGGCGGGAACGCCGGTAACGCCGGCCATCGCCTCGGGCGAGTTCTCCGGCAGCGAGACAAAATCGCGCCACTGCCGGAACGCGCGGTCCTCGCAGCGCTCGGCGATAAAGGCTTCATCGAGCAGGCCTTCGGTGACGATCACATGCGCCAGCGACGTCACCAGCGCGACGTTGGTGCCGGGGCGCAGCTGCAGGTGGAAGTCGGCGCGGATATGCGGCGAGTCGACCAGGTCGATGCGGCGCGGATCGACCACGATCAGCTTCGCGCCGGCGCGCAGGCGCTTCTTCATGCGCGAGGCAAAGACCGGGTGGCCATCGGTCGGGTTGGCGCCGATCACCATGATCACGTCGGCCTTCTCGACCGACTTGAAGGTCTGCGTGCCCGCCGACTCGCCCAGCGTCTGCTTCAGGCCATAGCCGGTCGGCGAATGGCACACGCGCGCGCAGGTGTCGACGTTGTTGTTGCCGAACGCGGCGCGCACCAGCTTCTGCACCAGGTAGCCCTCTTCATTGGTGCAGCGCGACGACACGATGCCGCCGATCGAATCCTTGCCGTGCTGCGCCTGGATGCGCTTGAACGCCGACGCGGCATAGTCGATGGCTTCTTCCCACGACACTTCGCGCCACGGATCGGTGATCTTCGCGCGGATCATCGGCTTGAGGATGCGGTCCTTGTGCGTAGCGTAGCCCCACGCAAAGCGGCCCTTGACGCAGGCGTGGCCCTCGTTGGCCTTGCCGTCCTTGTGCGGCACCATGCGCACCACTTCATTGCCCTTCATCTCGGCCTTGAACGAACAGCCCACGCCGCAATAGGCGCAGGTGGTCACGGTGCTGTGCGAGGGCTGGCCGAACTTGATAATCGAAGTCTCGGTCAGCGTCGCGGTCGGGCAGGCCTGCACGCAGGCGCCGCACGAGACGCAGTCCGATTCCATGAACGGCTGGCTGGTGCCGGGCGAGACGCGCGCATCGAAGCCGCGGCCGCTGATGGTCAGCGCGAAGGTGCCCTGCGTTTCCTCGCAGGCGCGCACGCAGCGGTTGCAGACGATGCACTTGGACGGGTCGTAGGTGAAGTAAGGATTGGATTCGTCCTTCTTCATCTGCGTGTGCGTGGCGATCGGCGCAGCGTCCGGGCCGCCGTCGTTGTAGCGCACTTCACGCAAACCCACCACCCCGGCCATGTCCTGCAGTTCGCAATTGCCGTTGGTCGGGCAGGTCAGGCAATCGAGCGGGTGGTCGGAGATATACAGCTCCATCACGCCGCGGCGCAGGTCGGCGAGCTTGTCGCTCTGGGTCCTGACCTTCATGCCGGCCTCGACCGGCGTGGTGCACGAGGCCGGATAGCCACGCCGCCCTTCGATCTCGACCAGGCACAGCCGGCACGAGCCGAAGGCTTCCAGGCTGTCGGTGGCGCACAGCTTGGGCACGGCGATCTGCGCTTGCATCGCGGCGCGCATCACCGACGTGCCGGCAGGCACGGTGACGCTGACGCCGTCGACCTCCAGCGTGACCAGTTCGGTCGATGGGCTGGCGGGTGTGCCGAAATCAATCTCGTTGCGGGCGTTCATGGCGGTTTGTCTCCCGTGTCGCTGCTGGACCTGGCTCAGGCGGCCCTGGCCGGGTTGGAGGCGAGGCCGAAGTCCTCGGGGAATTCGTTCAGCGCGGACAGCACCGGGTACGGCGTCATGCCGCCCATCGCGCACAGCGAGCCGTTGAGCATGGTGTCGCACAGGTCGCGCACCAGCTTGACGTGCTTCACCGGCTGCTCGCCGGCGATGATGCGGTCCATCACTTCGACCCCGCGGGTCGAGCCGATCCGGCACGGGGTGCACTTGCCGCACGATTCGATCGCGCAGAACTCCATCGCGTAGCGCGCCTGCCTGGCCATGTCGACGGTCTCGTCGAATACCACGATGCCGCCGTGGCCGACCACGCCGCCGAACGCGGCATAGGCTTCATAGTCCAGCGGCACGTCGAAGCGCGACTCGGGCAGGTAGGCGCCCAGCGGGCCACCCACCTGTACCGCGCGGATGGCGCGGCCGCTGCGCGTGCCGCCGCCGTAATCGACCAGCAGCTCGCGCAGCGTGACGCCGAACGCCTTCTCCACCAGTCCGCCCCGCTTGATATTGCCGGCCAGCTGGAACGGCAGCGTGCCGCGCGAGCGGCCCATGCCGAAGTCGCGGTAGTACTGCGCGCCGCGCGCCAGGATCACCGGCACCGTGGCCAGCGAGATCACGTTGTTGATCACCGTGGGCTGGCCGAACAGGCCCTTCAGCGCGGGCAGCGGCGGCTTGGCGCGAACCACGCCGCGCCGGCCTTCCAGGCTTTCCAGCAGCGCGGTTTCCTCGCCGCAGACATAGGCGCCGGCGCCCTTGCGCACTTCCAGATGGAAGCGCCTGCCGCTGCCGCGGATGTCGTCGCCGAGCCAGCCCGCGGCGCTGGCGATGCCGATCGCGCTTTCGAGCACGGCGATCGCGTGTGGGTATTCGGAACGGCAGTAGATATAGCCCTGCTCCGCGCCGACCGCGAGGCCGGCGATGGTCATGCCCTCGATCAGCATGAAGGGGTCGTCCTCCATCACCATGCGGTCGGAGAACGTGCCCGAGTCGCCTTCATCGGCATTGCAGACGATGTACTTGACCTCGGACTGCGCGCCCAGCACGGTCTTCCACTTGATGCCGGTCGGGAACGCCGCGCCGCCGCGGCCGCGCAGGCCGGAATCAGTGACTTCCTGCACGATGTCGGCGGGCGCCATCGACAGCGCGCGCTCCAGCCCGGCAAAGCCCTCATGCGCGCGATAGTCTTCCAGCGACAGCGGATCGGTGATGCCGACGCGGGCGAAGGTCAGGCGCTCCTGCTTCTTCAGGAACGGGATCTCGTCGGTCAGGCCGTGCGCCAGCGCATGCGCGCCGCCCTGCAGCAGGCCGGCGTCGAACAGCGCCGGCACGTCGGCCGCGCTGACCGGGCCGTAGGCGACGCGGCCGGCGGCGGTCTGCACCTCGACCAGCGGCTCCAGCCAGAACATGCCGCGCGAACCGTTGCGCACGATGCGGATGGATTCGCCGCGCGCGGCGGCTTCGCGCGCGATGGCGCGCGCCACCGCATCGGCGCCCAGCGCCAGCGCGGTGGAGTCGCGCGGCACGAAGAGAGTGGTGACGGTGCTCATGCCTGGGCCTCCGCTTCTGCCGCTTCTGCCGCTTCCGCCGGCGCGCGCAGCGCGCGCACCAGCGCGTCGAAGCGCGCGGCATCGACGTACCCGTGCAGTTGATCGCCGATCATCACCGCGGGGCCGCAGGCACACTGGCCCAGGCAATAGACCGGCTCCAGCGTCACCTGCCCGTCCGCGCTGGTTTCATGGAAGCCGCAGCCCAGCGCGCGCTGCGCGTGCCCGGCCAGCGCCTCGGCACCGACGGCCTGGCACGCCTCGGCGCGGCATACCTGCACCACATGCCGGCCGGCGGGCTGCTGGCGGAAGTGATGGTAGAAGGTGATCACGCCGTGCACTTCGGCGCGCGACAGGTTCAGCGCGCGCGCGATCACGGGCACGGCGGTGTCGGGGATAAAGCCCTGCGTGTCCTGGATCTCGTGCAGGATCGGCAGCAAGGCGCCCGGCATGTGCTGCCGTGCCGCGACGATGGCGGCAATGTGCGCGGTATCCGGGGAAGCCGGGGAAGCCGGGGCACCGGTGGCACGTGGCGCGCTGGGGGCGATATCTGGCATGGCGTCTCCTGTGAGGGCTCGCCAGGACCTGCGGCAAGCCTGCCCGGGTCCCGATTATATGCTATTTTTTTCCTATTTCCGGGCCACCGGATCGCCGTTTCGCCCGTTAGGCGGACTATATGAGAGTGACAGCGGCCCTTCAATAAGCTATTTTCTACATATGATCCGTATCTCGATCCACCCTCACCTGCAGATCCGGGACGACGCCCGGGCCGGCGCCGAGCCGCTCGACGTGTCGCGGCTGGTGGCCCTGCTCGGCCATATCGGGGAATCCGGCAGCATCAGCCAGTCGGCCCAGGCGGTGTCGCTGTCGTACCGCTATGCCTGGGGCATCCTGCGCGACGCCGAGGCGCTGTTCGGCGGCCCGCTGATCGACAAGACGCGCGGGCGCGGCAGCGCGCTGACGCCGCTGGCGCAGCAGCTGGTGTGGGCCAGCAAGCGGATCGGCGCGCGGCTGTCGCCGACGCTGGACAGCCTGGCGTCAGAACTGGAGATCGAGTTGCAGAAGCTGATGGCGCAGCCCGAGGCCACGGCGCGGCTGCATGCCAGCCACGGCTTCGCGGTGGCGGCGCTGCGCGACTTCCTCGACGAGCAGCAGGTGCGGCACGACCTGAAGTACTGCGGCAGCGTCGAGGCAGTGGCGGCGCTGGCCGAAGGCGCCTGCGACATCGCCGGTTTTCACGTACCGGTGGGCGAGTTCGAGCACGGCATGTGGCGCCACTTCACCACCTGGCTCAAGCCCGAGAGCCACTGCCTGGTGCACCTGGCGGTGCGCAGCCAGGGATTGTTCGTGCGGCCGGGCAACCCGCTCGGCATCCATACGCTCGAAGACCTGACCCGGCGCGACGTGCGCTTCGTCAACCGGCAGGTCGGCTCCGGCACGCGGCTGCTGCTGGACCTGATGCTGGCGGCGCGCGGCATCGACGGCGCGCGCATCGAGGGCTACAGCAATGGGGAATTCACCCACGCCGCGGTGGCGGCGTATATCGGCAGCGGCATGGCCGATGTGGGCTTTGGCGTGGAAACCGCGGCGCGGCGCTTCGGGCTGGCCTTCGTGCCGGTGATCAAGGAGCGCTATTTCTTTGCGATCGAGCGCGCCAAGCTGCGCAGCGCGGCGCTGGCCGGCGCGGTCGGGGCGCTGACCAGCGAGGCCTTCCGCCAGCGCGTCAATGCGCTGCCGGGCTATGACGGCACCCTGACCGGCACCGTGCAGACCTTGGCGGAAGCCTTCCCCGACTACCGCGGCACGCCGCCGCGCTAGCGCTTCAGCAACGACAGCCGGTCTGGATGGCCGGCCCACAACTCGTGGTCCGGCAGCGGCCCCTTGGCGTGCAACAGCGGCAGCCAGTCAGGACGCCGCGACAGTTCTGCGTTGAGCGCGAGGAAATGGCGCTGGTGTTCCGGCAGGTCATGCTCGGAATAGATCGCGCCGACCGGGCACAGCGGCACGCACATCGAGCAGTCGATGCATTGGTCGGGGTCGATGGCAAGGAAGTTCGGCCCTTCGTGGAAGCACGACATCGGGCAGACTTCGACGCAATCGGTATGGCGGCACTGGATGCAGGCATCCGTCACGACAAAGGTCATGGGGCAGTTACGGCACGGCAGGAAAACAGTGCGTGATGGTAGCGCCCGCCCGGCGCCCGTGGGAGGCGCAGGGTTGTGCAAGTCCTTCAAATCCGCTGAAGCGGCGGGGCCCGCGCAAGCCCCCGCCTGCCTGCAGCGCCGCGTCAGGCGGTCTCGCGCATCAGCTCTTCCTTGCGCGCGGCCATGGTCTGCGCCACGTCGCGCAGGTTGACCTTTTCCTTGATCACGTTCTTGAACAGCTCGCCTTCCTCTTCCTCGATGTGGTGGGAGACGTATTCCGACAGCACCGTGTAGTTGGCCTCGAGCATGTCGCCGGCCGGGTCTTCCTCGATTGCCGCGATCAGGTCCTTGGCCACCTGGTGCTCGACCTGGGCCTCGTCCAGCATGTCGTCGATCTCGTCGCTGACGCCACGCAACGCCGGATAGAAGATTTCTTCCTCGATGGTGGCATGCACGGTCAGCTGATGGCACACCTCGAGCGCGATCGATTCCTTCTCGCCGCGGTCCTCGGTGTCCTTGAACGCCTTGAACTGCTTCTTGACCGCACGGTGGTCGTCCATCAAGGCACCGAGGGCCTCGGCCTGGTCTGCGGGGATCTTCGACTTGTCCACGGTTCTCTCTCCTGGTGGGGAGCCGGCACTCCGGCTTCGCCCCGGAATGCAGGCAGATTCCGTGCCCGCGCCTTGCCCGGCGCGACGGCCAGCGCGGCGGCACGCGCGGCGGCACGCGCGGCGCGCGGGCCTGCGAGTCATTGCAATTCCTGCGCGAAGCCTTGTAATTGTGCCCGCGGCGGCGCGTGGCGCGACGCATGGCCTGTGCGCATCGGTGCTGCGCGCCGGCATAACGCGGCGGCGCATTGGCAGGCTCGCGCGGCGCGCGGCATGAAAGTTGCGGCAGTCGCGCCAGCGGTTGCGTTATCCCGCAGCAAGCCGGATCAGAAGCATAGGTCCGAACCGCCGTCACCCGTGCGGCGCGAACGCTGTCCGACACCATCATGCCGACCACATTCCTCTACTCCAATTGCGCCGATGCCCCGTCGGCGATCCAGGATGAACTGCAGGCCGCCAGCGCCGCCGGCCATGGCGTGGACCCGCACCAGGTCTTCTGCGAAGCCGCGCCGCCGTCGGTGCCGGCGCTGCAGCGCCCGCGCCTGCGCGCGCTGCAGCACAAGGTGCAGCCGGGCGACGCGGTAGTGGCGCTGCGCCTGTGCAGCCTGGGCTGGAGCGTGCCCGAGGTACTGGCGACGGTCCGGCGCTTCCGCCTGCTGGGTGTGGCGCTGTACTGCGTGCAGCTGTCGCGCACAGACCTGGCCAGCACGCCGCCGCCCGAGGCGGTCGAGGTGCTGCGCGCGGTGGCCGCGCTGGAGGGCGCCACCCGCAGCGTGCGCGTGCGCGAGAGCCTGGCCGCGGCCAAGGCCATGGGGCGCCAGGTCGGCCGTCCGCCCAAGCACACGCCGGAGCAGCGCCACGCCATCCTGAACGCGCTGTCGGCGGGCTATTCGGTCAGCGAGACCGCGCGGCGCTTCAACACCTCGCGCCAGACCGTGCTGCGCATCCGGGCCTCCGAGCCGCTGGCGCAGCGCGCCGCGGCCGTCGCCATGGCCGACACCGAAGAATCCGCCACCGAGGCGACCACAGAATGAAACCGGCCGCGGCAATGCGCGGCACTGCCGTGTCGCGCCCGGGCGCGCCTGGCATGCTGCCATGACCGACCACACGCCAAACGCCACTGGCCTGCCTGCGGCACTGGTCGATGGCGCACCGTCGCCCGACGCAACGCCCCTGCCCGCGCGCTTCGCACGGCCCACCATGCTGCTGGAAACGCTGCTGGCGACGCGGCTGGAACTGCTCGGCCGCGACCACGCCTGGCCGCCGCACACGCTGGCGCAGCGGCGCGCCGTGCTGATGCGGCTGTGGGAGCAGCGCACGGCAGGACTGTTCGAGCAGGGCGGCACCGCCGAGAGCATCGAACGCTGCCTGCATGCGGCGTTTGCCGAAGCGGCCGCCGGGCACAGGCTGGAAGCGGCGCTGCAGCTCAAGCGCGCGTACTACCTGGTGTGCTGCACGGCTTCGTCCGGCAGCCGCGCGCGGCTGCACGGCGGCAACCCCGGCTAGCCGGCGCGCGCCCCTGTCACGCGCAGACCCCGCGCAGGGTCTCGTCCCAATCGGTCACGAAGCGGCCGATGCCGAAGCGCTCGCGCGCCACCCGGCAACCGCGCTCGCCCCAGACCCGCGCCAGTTCCGGATCGTCCAGCAGCTCGCGCATCACGCTGACCAGCACCTCGATGCGCGTATCGACATAGCCGTTGTTGCCGCTCTGGATCACCGTGGCCAGTTCCGTCGTCGCCAGCCCGACCACCGGCACCCCCAGCATCATCGCCTCCACCACCGCCAGCCCCAGGCTGGTGTAGCGGATCGGGTTGAAGAAGAAGCGGTAGCGCGCGACGAACGCCGCCAGCTGCGGGTTGGGCACCTCGCCCAGTCCGCCCGCTTCCTGCGCCGCCATGCCGACCAGGTCCAGCGGCACCTGCTCGCGCACGCGCGCGAACAGGTCGGCGCCGAGCCGGCGCCCGCGCCGCGACAGGTGATTGACCACGCTGATGCCGCGCGCCAGGTCGCCGCTGTAGCGTACCGCCTCGTCGACCAGCACGCCATGCTCGATCACGCGGCACGGCGTGACGCCGCTGTCCCACATCAGCGCATTGAACGGGGTCACGTGCACCAGCAGCATCGACGGGTCCTGCACCGGGTGGCGCGTGTTGGTCGGGTGTTCCTGCGGCGGATCGTGCTCCAGGTAGATCGCCGGCAGCGCGCGCTGCGCGGCGCTCAGCAGCGCGACGCGGTCGTGATCGTAGTGATGCCGGTGCTGGTACAGCACGCAGTCGAAGCGGCCGGCCGGGACCGCGTCGTACGGCACCTCGTGCACGTTGGCGCCCCACGGCAGCGCGCCGCCGGCGCCGGCATAGCCGGGCGTGCCGTCATCGCGCGTGACCAGGTACAGCTCGTGCGGGATCTGCGACAGGTAATACAGGTAGTTCCCGTGCACGTGCCAGGTCAGGATGCGCAGCCGCCTAGCCATGGCCGTGCCCCTGCGCCGCCAGTGCCAGCGCGGCCTCGACCACGCTGGCCACGCTGATGTTCGATGCGCACGGATGGCCGGCGACCGGACAGCGCTGGTGCATGCACGGGCGGCATGCCGGCTGGTCGGCCAGCACGCGGTGCCGCGCGGTGTCCAGCGGCGCCCAGCGCGCGCTGTCGCTGCCGCATGACACCACCACGCTGGGCGTGCCCACCGCCGCGGCGATATGCGAGGCTCCGGTGTCGTTGCACAGCAGCAGCCGCGCGTCGCGGATCAGCGCGGCCAGCGTGCCCAGCGCGGTCTGCCCGCACAGGTTGACCACCGGCTTGCCCAGGCGCCGCGCCAGCTGCGCCACCAGCGCGGACTCGTCGCGGCTGCCGGTCAGCACCACCTTCCAGTGGCGCCGCAGCGCACGGCCGGCCTCGGCAAAGCGCTCCACCGGCCAGCGCCGCGACAGCATGCGCGCGCCCGCGTGCAGGCAGACGTATTCGCCGGCGACCAGGCCGTGCTCGGCCGCGAGCAGGCGCCAGCTGGCATGGTCGAGCGGGCGCAGAGGGAACGCCAGGCTGCGGTCCGCGCACGGATAGCCCAGCGCCTGCATCAGCGCCAGCAGCCGCTCCACCTCGTTGCCCTGCGGCCAGGGCACCAGCACGCCGGCGCGGTTGCAGCGCGCCGCCGCGGGGTCCGGACAGAACCCTGCCATGCGCCGCGCGCCCAGCCGCTGCACCACGGCATTGGTCAGCGCGCCGCTGCCGTGCAGCTGGATCGCCAGGTCGAAGCGCGCCGCGTGCGCGGCCGCGTAGAACGGCCCCGCCGCGGCTTCGGCGCAGGGTTGCTCGGGCATCCCGGGCGCGCCGGGAAAGACCATCAGGTCATCGACCAGCGTTGTGAAGCGCGACACGAACTCCTGTGCCCACGGCAGCCCGATCAGCGTGATATGGGCATCGGGCTCGCCCGCACGCAGCGCCCGCAGCGCCGGCACCGCGCACAGCATGTCGCCGAGCTGCAGTGCGCGGAACACGGCGATGCGCCGCGCACGCGCCGGCGCCGCGCGGCGCCGCGACGGATGCTGGGCGAGGGGCAACGCCTTCACCGGATCGACGCATGCACTCATAGGAACACCACCCGGAAGGCCAGCGCGCCGCGCAGGCGCCAGTACAGCGACAGCGGCGGGATCAGTATCGACGTCACCGCCATCTCGGCCACATGGGCCGGCGTCAGCGCCGCGCCGCGCAGGCGCCGCACGCAGAACGCGGCGGTAAAGCCCAGCCACAACAGGCCTGCCGTCGCAGCCACGGCCGGCGCGCCAGCCAGCCAGGCGATGGGCGCGGCCAGCAGCGCCAGCACCGTCACGTAGTAATGCCAGGGCGGCACGCGCCGGATGCGCTGCCGGTACAGGCGCGGATGCTTCTTGTACAGCAGCGCGTCGAAATACACCTTGGCCTGCGCCGCGATGCTGCTGCCCCACGCCGCGGGCCGCACCGGATGCGCCACCACCGCCGCCGGCGCGCGCCCGACCGGGCAGACCTGCTCGATCAGCCGGAACTGCAGGTCCGAATCCTCGCGCCACGCGCGCGTGAAGCGCTCGTCGAAGCCGCCGATGCGCACCAGCGCGTCGCGCCGGACGAAGCAATTGGCGGTGACGAACTCCGCGTGCGCGAGGCCGCCGGTATCGCGCTCGTGGTCGGTGGGCCGTGCCGGCAGCGGCACGGTCACGGTGCCGGCCACCGCGCAGCATTCGGGCTGGTCCGCCAGCGCGGCGCAGCCCGCTTCGAGCCAGCCCGGGTCCGGCACGGTGTCGTCGTCGGTGAACGCAATCACGGACGCGCGCGCGCGGCGCCAGCCCGCATTGCGCGCGCCCGAAGGCCCCTGCGTGCCCGGTACCGGCACATAGCGCAACGCATGCTGCGGATGCTGCGCGGCCATCAGCGCCACCAGCCGTTCGATGCGGGCCTCGCAGCCATCGTCGGCAACGATGATCTCGTACGCGTGCGCGGGCAGGCGCTGCGCGCACAGCGCCTGCAGGCAGCGCGCCAGCAGCGCCGGCCTGCGCCAGGTGGGCACCACCACGGAGACCTTTGGCTCAGGCCTGTCCATGGGCGCCTCCGGCCTCTCCATGCGCACCTGCGGCGCCGGGCTTTTCCAGCAGGAACGGGCCGATCACCAGCGCGTCCAGCGGCGAAGTCCAGAAGCACTCCACCGCATCGCGCGGCGTGCACACAATGGGCTCGCCGCGCGTGTTGAACGAGGTATTGACCAGGATCGGCACGCCGGTGCGGCGCTCGAACGCGGCCAGCAGGTCGTAGTAGGCCGGGTTCTGCTCGCGCCGCACGGTCTGCACGCGCGCGGTGCCGTCGACGTGGCAGACCGCGGGAATCCGTGCCGCCTGCTCGGGGCGCACGTCGTAGATAAACAGCATGAACGGCGCTTCGCCGCGGCCGGGTTTCGCGGCGCTGAACCAGTCCGGCGCGCGTTCCTGCATCACCACCGGCGCCACCGGGCGGAAGTCTTCGCGGTCCTTGATCTGGTTCAGCCGCTGCTGCATGCCGGGATCGATCGGCGAGGCCAGGATCGAGCGCGCGCCCAGCGCGCGCGGGCCGAACTCCATGCGTCCCTGGAACCAGCCGATGATCTTGTTCTGCGCCAGCAGGTCAGCGGTCTGCCCGGCCAGGTCGTCGAGCCGGCGGTAAGGCAGCCTGGCCCAGTCCAGGAACGCCGCGATCTCGTCCTCGCCATACGCCGGCCCCAGGTAGGCGTGCTCCATCGACCATTGCCGCGCGGGACGTCCGCGTTGCAGGAAGTCGATCCACAGCGCCGCGCCCAGCGCGGTGCCGGCGTCGCCGGCGGCCGGCTGCACCCAGACCTCGTCGAACGGGCTCTGGTCGCGCACGCGCGCGTTCATCACGCAGTTCAGCGCCACGCCGCCGGCCATGGCCAGCTGCCGTTCGCCGGTGGCCTCGGCCAGCCACGTGGTCATGCCGACCACGGTTTCCTCGAGCACTTCCTGCAGCGAGCGCGCGACATCGAAATGCGCGGCGCCGAAGGCTTCGCCGCGCTGGCGCGGCGGGCCGAGCAAGGCGGCCAGGTCGGCCTGCGCCACGCGGTAGCCGCCCTCGGCATCGCGCCTGACCATGTCGCGGAACACGCCGAGATGCGCGGGCTTGCCGTAGGAGGCCAGCGCCATCACCTTGTACTCGTCAGACGAATGCAGGAAGCCCAGGTGGCGCGTGACGCGTTCGTACAGCAGCCCGAGCGAGTCGGGCAGGTCGATCTGCTTGATGCGCCGGTATTCCTTGCCGTCGAACACCCCGTAGCTGGTGGTGGCGCGCTCGCCGCGGCCGTCCATGGTCAGCACCGCGCAGCGCGCGAACGGCGCCGCCAGGAAAGCGCTGGCTTCATGGCCCATGTGGTGTTCGACGAAATGCCAGCGGAACGGCCCGTCGTGGCGCACGCCGCGAAAGCGCGCGGCGAGGTGGTGCGGCGCGCCGCTGGCCAGTTGCCGCGGCGCGTTGACCACGTAGGACAGGAACAGCGGGTCCCACGGCGACTCATGTCCGCTTGGCGCGCCTTGCGCCGACGGTTCCAGCGGCAGCGTCACGGTGGCGTCATGCCGGCGCGCGCCCAGCATCAGCGCCGGGTCGAAGGCGTAGGCAACGTGGTCGACATCGCGCAGCGCGATGCCGGCCTCGGCCAGGCAGTAGTCGATGGCATGGAACGGCAGCTCCCACGCCGTGAACGGCACCGGGCGCTTGCCGTGCTTGATGTGGGTAAAGCGCTCGTCCTCCGCCGCGGCGACGACCTCGCCGTCGCGCACCAGGCAGGCGGCGCAGTCGTGGTAGGCGGCGTTAATGCCAAGGGTGTACATGGTCGGCCTCGTCGTGTGGGAGGTGGCGGGGTGCACGGTCGTGCGGCATGGCCGGCACGGCCGCGAACGCATCAGGCGCCGCTGCGGCAGCAGCTAGGCCGGGCCAGGGCAGCTCGACCGCGGGCATGCTGTCGGCAATGCCGCCCAGCAGCGCCAGCGCGGCCTGCACCGCGTGCGCGGCCGGCACGTCTTCCAGGCAGCGATGGTGTCCCTGCGGGCACATGCTCTTGTAGCAATAGCGGCACGGGACATCGGCGAACAGCGTGCGGTGCGGCACCTGCCAGGGGGTGTGCTGCGGGTTGGTCAGCGCGTACAGGTCGACCACCGGCGTGCCCAGCGCGGCGGCCAGGTGGACCGGCCCGGTGTTGTTCGACACCAGCAGGTCGGCGGCTTCCAGCAAGGCACCCATTTCGCCCAGGCACAAGGCACCGGCGAGCGGCACCACGCGCGCGTGGCCGGCCGCGGCGCAGACGGCGCGCACGATGTCGTGCTCGGCGGCATCGCCGGTCACCACCACGTGCGCGCCGGCCTTCACTGCCAGCGCATGCGCCACCTGCGCAAAGCGCGCCGGCGGCCAGCGCCGCGACGGCGCGCTGGCGCCGGGATGCACCACCACCACCGGCCCGCTGCGGCCGCCGCGGATCGCCGCCAGCCGTGCCGCGACCGCGGCGCGGTCCGCCGCCAGCACGCGAAAACGCAGGTGCGTATCGTGGGCCGCCGCACCCACCCGCGCCACCAGGTCCAGCTGGCGCTGCGCCTCGTGGCGCGGACGCTGTCCCCGCTGCGTGTCGGGCTCTGTATCCGGAACCCAGTCGCTCAGCAGCGTGTACGGGTTCTCGCGGCAGCAGGCCAGCCGCAGCGGAATGCCCGCCAGCGCGCACAGCATCGCGGCGGGCAGCGGGCTCTGGCTGTAGACGGTAAAGATCACGGCCGCGTCGAAGCGAAAGCGCGCCAGCCAGCGCGCGCAGGCGGCAATCTCCGGCCCCGGCGCCGGGGCCGGGGCCGCCTGAGCCTCGGCGTGTTTTGCCCAGGGCGCGTCCCAGGCCAGCACGCGGCTGACCATAGGCAGGTGCGGCGCCAGTGCCGCGGCGCTGTGCGAGGTCAGCAGCGTCAGGCGCCTGCCCGGCAGCGACTCGGCCAGTGCCTGCATCGCCGGCGTGCTCATCAGCACGTCGCCCATATTGTCCAGGCGCACGCACAGCACGCTCCGCGCGCTTTGCCAGTTCATGGGCCAGTTCATGGCGCCTCCGCATGGCACGGTGCCCCGGCCGGCGCGGCATGCGCCGCGGCCCGGGTGCGCGCAACGACCAGGCGCGCGGCGGCGTCGAGCGTGGGCACCACGTAGTCGGCCTGGCGCACGGGCGAGAGCTGCCATTCGGTCTCGTTGCCGCAGTCGACCAGCACGGTAGTGCAGCCCGCGCGGTTGCCGGCCTCGACGTCGTTGAGGATGTCGCCGATCATCCATGACCGCGCCAGGTCGAGCCGCAACGCCGCGGCCGCCTGCAGCAGCAGCCCGGGCATGGGCTTGCGGCACAGGCACGCGCGCGCGTACGGCGCCACCTGCCCGTCGGGATGATGCGGGCAATAGAGGAAGCCGGCGAGCGCGGCGCCATGCTCGGCGAACATGGCCGCCAGCCGTTCGCGCACCGGCGCCAGCTCGGCCTCGGTGTGCAGGCCATGGGCCACGCCGGGCTGGTTGGTCACCACCACCAGCGGCAGGCCCAGCCCGCCCAGCAGCCGCAGCGCGGCGGCGGCGCCTGGCGCAAGCCGCATGCGCGCCGGATCGACGTTGTAGGGCACGTCCTGCAGCACCGTGCCGTCCTTGTCGAGCAGCACGGCGGCGCCGAGCGGGTGTGCGCTTGCGCAGCTCATGGCCACGAGGTCTCCTTCATCGGCAGCACCATCAGCTCCGGGATCACGGTTTCTTCCGGCTGCGTCAGCACGAAGCGCACCGCGTTGGCGACATTGGCCGGATCCTGCAGGTTGCCCTGGTCGATATCGGGAAAGCGGTCGAGCAGGAACGGCGTGCGCATGCCGCCCGCGACGATCGCCGACACCTTGATCCCGTGCGGCCGCAGTTCCGCATGCAGCGCGTGCGAGAAGCCCAGCAGGCCCCACTTGGTGGCGTGGTAGGCCGAGGCATTGGGCCACGCGCGCTTGGACGCGGTCGAGGCAATATTGACGATATGCCCCCCGCCCTGCGCCTTCAGCAGCGGCACGGCGGCATGCGCCATCAGGTAGGGACCGTACAGGTTGACCATCAGCACCTTGCGCCAGGTCTCGGCATCGACCTCGTCCACCGGCAGCGTGATGTCGATGGCGGCGTTGTTGACGATGCCGTCGAGACGGGCCCCGCGCGCACGCACGGCTTCGAAGGCAGCGCGCACGGAAGCGGGGTCGGCGACATCCAGGTGCAGCGGCCACGCCTGCGCGCCGGCCTCGGCCAGCCCGCCGGCGCTGTCGTGCGCCAGCTTGTCGTCGATATCGGCCACGATCACGGCAGCGCCGGCAGCGCTCAGCGTGCGGCAGATGGCGGCGCCGAGCCCCCTGCCCGCGCCGCTGACCAGGTAGGTGCGGTCCTGCAGCGGCATGGCGGTCTCGGTGTGTGCGGCGGGTCGTGGCGGAGGCGAGGTTTGCATGGTGGTTCCCTGGCGATCGGTGGGTGGAGGACGGCGATTCGGACAACGAATCGGACATCGGCGCTGGTGCCCTGGCGCCCGCGGCAAGCTGCGTCCAGGACACGGGTCTGTTGGTGCGCAGGCTTGCTGCCGGTGCGAAATGTGTGCCAACGGTCAGCCGAACCTGCGCATGCCGCCATCAGCGTGCCGGTTGCGCGCGCGTGCAGGCTCCCTGCGCCACGGCCCGCAGCAGCATCGCCACGCAGCCGGCAAAGGCCTCGTCGTACCAGGCGTTGGCACCGCTGACGGCGACCACGATGCCGTCCACCACGGCGGCACCGCCGAGCAGCGTGTCGTCGCTGCGCAGCCGGTGCGGGCTGCAGTGGACCACCTGCGCGCTGGCCATGCCGGTGCGCCAGCTCAGGCTCGCCTTGGCGCGCGCATAGCGGCTGTAGTCCGCGTCCCAGGCCTCGCGCGACGGCAGCGAATGCTCATAGAGGATCGCTTCCTCGAAGGCGCAATCTCCCGGCTGCAGCGTCGGATCCATCACGACGACATGCATGCAGCCGCTTTCGCCGACGGCCTTGTCGCGCAGCGAGGCTTGCAGCATCGGCAACGCCAGTTCGACCGCGCGCCGCGCCGCGGCTGGATCGCTGAAGCGGCTGGCACCGGTCTGGGAGGCGCGGGGCGGCAGGCCCGCATCGGGGGTCATGGGCATGGGCAACTCCATCGATGGTTGGACGGCAGGCCGCGGCAGCGCGTGCAGCAAGACCTGCATGAGCGCCATCGACGCAGCAAACATCGGGCCGGTTGCAACGCTGCGCAACGCGGGTCAGCAAAGGAAAAATCCGTAAGCGCAAATTACAAAGGGGCGGCGTAAGAATGACCAAAACCCCGGACGGCGCCCGTGGTGCGTCTTCTGCGCTATGCGGTGCTGCATGCAGGCGGAGAACCGCTATATCGCTTCTCCATCGGTTCCGCGTTTCGAATCGCGACGGGCGTGGCGGCCCGCGTTGCATTGGCACGCTAGCTGCAGGGGCCACCACCTCCCAGCCCCTGTCCGCATTGCGGGCACGGCCGCAACAACACCGGAGCCCACCATGCGCAAGATCGCGCTGATCAGCGAACATGCCTCGCCACTCGCCAGTGTCGGCAGCACCGACTGCGGCGGCCAGAACATCTATGTGGCGCATCTTGCAAGGCAGCTTGGCAGCCGCGGCTACCAGGTCGATGTGTTCACGCGTCGCGACAAGGCGCTATTGCCCGAGGTGGTGGCGTTCGCACCCAACGTGCGCGTGATCCACGTCACTGCGGGGCCGCCGGTGCAGATCCCGAAGGAACAGCTGCTGCCCTATATGGAAGATTTCGGCGCGTTCCTGGCCGACTTCGTGCGCCGCGATGCCATCGGCTATGACGTGCTCCATGCCAACTTCTTCATGTCGGGGCTGGCGGCGCTGCGCGCGCGCCACACGCTCGGCATCCCGCTGGTGATGACCTTCCACGCGCTGGGCAAGGTGCGCAGGTTGCACCAGGGCAGCACCGACGGCTTCCCCGACGACCGCTTCGGCATCGAGGACACGCTGGTGCGCGAGGCCGACTGCGTGGTGGCGGAGTGTCCGCAGGACCTGGACGATCTCGTCAACCTGTACAGCGCCGACCCCGCGCGCGTGCAGACCGTGCCGTGCGGCTTCGACGCCGACGAGTTCGCGCCGGTGCCGCGCGACGCGGCGCGGCGCGCACTGGGCTGGCCGCTGCACGGCTTCCGCGTGCTGCAGCTGGGCCGGCTGGTGCCGCGCAAGGGCATCGACAACGTGATCCGCGCGCTGGGCTGCCTGCGCCGCGACACCGGCCTCGACGCCACCTTGTACGTGGTCGGCGGCAATGCCGACCAGCCCAGCGTGCAGGCCACGCCGGAAATCGGCCGGCTGCAGGACGTGGCCAGCGCCGAGGGCGTGGCCGAACGCGTGGTGTTCACCGGCCGGCGCGGGCGCGACACGCTGCGCCTGTTCTACAGCGCTGCCGACGTGTTCGTGACCACGCCGTGGTACGAGCCCTTCGGCATCACGCCGGTGGAAGCGATGGCGTGCGGCGCGCCGGTGATCGGCGCCAACGTTGGCGGCATCCGCTCCACGGTGGTCGACGGGCACACCGGCTTCCTGGTGCCGCCCAAGGCGCCGGCGGCACTGGCGGCGCGGCTGGCGCAACTCGCCGCCAATCCTGCGCTGGCGCGCAAGCTGGGCGAAGCGGGCCGGCGCCGCGCGCAGGCGCATTTCACCTGGGCCGGCGTGGCGCGCCAGATGGAGGCGGTCTATGCGCGCGTCTGCGCCGGCGCGCCGGTGGTGCAGGCCGGGGCCCGCCGCGTCGCGGCCTGACGGCGCACGGCGGCACGCCCGCACAAGCAAGCCAATGCAAGGAGAGCGGAAATGAAGGAAAGCGATCGCAAGCGCATCCTGGTCACCGGTGGCGCGGGATTCCTCGGCTCGCACCTGTGCGAGCGGCTGGTGCGCGCCGGGCAGGACGTGCTGTGCGTAGACAACTTCTACACCGGCACCAAGGAGAACATCGCGCACCTGCTGGGCCGGACCAATTTCGAGCTGCTGCGCCACGACGTCACCTTCCCGCTGTATGTGGAGGTCGACGAGATCTACAACCTGGCGTGCCCGGCCTCGCCGGTGCATTACCAGCACGACCCGGTGCAGACCACCAAGACCAGCGTCAACGGCGCGATCAACATGCTGGGCCTGGCCAAACGGCTCAGGGCGCGCATCCTGCAGGCCTCGACCAGCGAAGTCTATGGCGACCCCGAGCACCATCCGCAGCAGGAAGGGTACTGGGGCCATGTCAACCCGGTGGGCATCCGTTCCTGCTACGACGAAGGCAAGCGCTGCGCCGAGACGCTGTTCATGGACTACCACCGCCAGCACGGGCTGGACGTGCGCATCGCGCGCATCTTCAACACGTACGGGCCGCGCATGCATCCGGCCGATGGCCGCGTGGTGTCGAACTTCATCACGCAGGCGCTGGCCGGGCAGCCGCTGACGGTTTACGGCGACGGCGCGCAGACGCGTGCCTTCTGCTATGTCGACGACATGGTCGACGCGCTGGTGCGCCTGATGGAGGCGCCCGCGAGCGGCAAGCCGGTCAACCTTGGCAACCCGTGCGAGACCACCATGCTGCAGATTGCGCAGGCGGTGCTGCGCGCCACCGGTTCGCAGTCGGCGATCGAGATGCGCCCGCTGCCGGCCGACGACCCGCACCAGCGCTGCCCGGACATTACGCTGGCGCGCCAGCTGCTGGGCTGGGAGCCGCACACCACGCTGGAAGACGGCCTGCGCCGCACCGTCGATTACTTTGCCGCGCGGCTCGCCGCGCAGGCGCATGCCGCAGGCGCGCCGGGCAACGTGGTGCCGGTGTCGGCCACCGCGCGCGAAGCGCGTGCCGCACTCAGTTGACGGCGTGCCGGAGCGCGCGAGGGGGCGGCATGGGCACGGCGATGGTGGTCGATCTCGCCGCCGCGGTGACCGTGATCTCGCCGCACCTGGACGATGCCGTGTTCAGCTGCGGCGGGCTGATCGCGGCCGCGCGCGCGGCGCGCGTGGTGACGGTGTTCGCGGGCGTGCCGCCGGCGAACATGCCGGCCCCCGACTGGGACCAGGCCGCCGGCTTTGCCAGCGCCGAGCAGGCGGTGCTGTCGCGCCGGCGCGAGGACAACCACGCGCTGACCATGCTGGGCGCGCATGCGGTGTGGCTGGAGTTCTGGGACAGCCAGTATGGCCGCCGCTACACCCCCCAGCAGCTTGCCGACGCGCTGCACACCGTGCTGCTGACGCAGACCGAGGGCGTGGTGGTGGCCCCGCTCGGGCTGTTCCATTCCGACCATGCCCTGGTGCATGACGCCTGCCGCCTGCTGATGCTGGCCGCGCACGCGCGCGGCCCGGCGTGGAGCGCGGCATCGGCCAGCGCCTCCGCCACGGCGCCCCCCTCCGTGCAATGGCTCTACTACGAGGACGCGATCTACCGCCGCATGCCCGGCCTGCTGCAGCAACGGCTGGTGCAATGCCGCGACAGCGGCCTGCGCGCGACGCCCGTCAACCTGCCGGTGACGCAGTACCTGACGCAGAAGAGCTATGCGCTCAACGCCTACCAGAGCCAGCTGCAGCTGTTCAGCGAAGACAAGCTGTGCGACCTGTGCGCGCCGGAACGCTACTGGCTGCTGCAGCCGGCCGGCGACGACACGGCCTGAGCCATTGCCCATGCCCATGCCAGTCTCGACAACCGCTTCCCCCGAGCGCGCCGGCCCGCGCGGCTGCGACATCAGCGTGGTGGTGCTGACGCATAACCGGCGCGATTCGGTGCGCACCGCGCTGGCGCGCCTGAGCGCGCTGCCGGAGCGCCCGCCCATCGCCGTGGTCGACAACGCCTCGGACGATGGCACCGCGGCCATGGTGCGGCGCGAGTTCCCGCACGCCGCGCTGCTGCGCAGCGCGCACAACCTGGGCGCGGCCGGCCGCAACCTGGGCGCGGACTGGGCCCGCACCCGCTATGTCGCGTTCTGCGATGACGACTGCTGGTGGGCGCCGGGATCGCTGTCGGCGGCGTGCGCGATGTTCGAGCGCCATCCGCGCGTCGCCGCGCTGACGGCGCGCATCCTGGTGGGCGAGCACCGCGGCGAAGACCCCACCTGCGCGCGCATGGCGGCCAGCCCCCTGCCCTCGGCGATGCTGCCCGGCCGCGCGATCCTGGGGCTGATGGCCGGCGCCACCGCGTTCCGCACCGATGCATTCCGCCAGGCCGGCGGCTACCATCCGCGCTTCTTCCTCGGCGGCGAGGAAACGCTGCTGGCACTGGACCTGGCCGCGCACGGCTGGCAGCTGGTGTACGCGCCGCAGCTGGTGGTGCACCACCATCCCAGCCCGCTGCGCAATCCGGCGCAGCGCCGCTCGCTGCTGGCGCGCAATGCGATCTGGGCGGCCTGGCTGCGGCTGCCGTGGCATGTGGCGCTGGAAGAAACCGCGGCGGCCTTGCCGCAGCTGTGGCGCTGCCAGGGGTGGCGCGGCGTGGCCGAGGTGCTGGGCGGCATGCCGTGGGTATGGCAGGAGCGGCGCGTGATCCCGCCCGAGGTGCTGAAGCTGCGCCGCCGGCTGCGCGAAGAGCGCGCCTGAGGCACGAGCAGCGCGCCTGCGGCGTGTTGGCCGCCGCGGCTGCGCTACGCTTCCTGCGTCGAACGCACCGCCAGCGAACGGATCGCCGCCACCAGTTCGCCCACCCGCACCGGCTTGGACAGGTGCAGCTGGAACCCGGCCATCAGCGCGCGCATGCGGTCCTGCGGCTCGGCGTGCCCGGACAGCGCGATCGCCGTCATGCGCTTGCCCAGCGGCACCTGCATCTGCGCTTCGAGCCGCCGCACCCGGCGCAGCACGGTATAGCCGTCCTCTTCCTCGAGCGCGAGATCGCACAGCAGCACCTGCGGCCACTGCCCCGGATGCGTTCCCGCCAGCAGCGCGATCACGTCGTCGCCGCGCTGCTGCGCAATGGCATGGGCGCCGTAGTCTTCCAGCGAGGCGCTCAGCACTTCGCGCGTGGGCTCGTCGTCGTCCAGCAGCAGCACGCGCAGGCCCTTGAGCGCCTGCGCATCCGGCGCCTCGGGCGCGGCCTCGGCGCCTGGCGCCGCGGAGGGCGCGCGGCGCGGCTCGGGCTCCTGCACGGCGCGCATCGGCATCAGCAGCTGGTAGGCGTGCGCGGGCCCGTCGGCGCTCAGCGTGACGCCGTGCTCGGCCAGCCATTCGTGCAGGCCCTGCACGTCCGGCAGCGGCAGTTCGCCCGCCGTGGCCGACAGCCGCAGGCCGGCCTGGCCGTCAAGCCGCTCGAGCCGCAGTTCCAGCCGCCCCCCCGGCTCTATGGTGGCGATCATGTGCTGGCACAGCTCCCAGATCGCCTTCTGCAGCACGCCCGGATCGCCGGTGACGCGCAGCTCCGCCTCGCTCTGCACCGTGAACAGGTTGAGATGGCGCTCGGCAATCAGCTCGCGCAGGCCGTCGACCACACTGGCCACCAGGATCTCCAGGCGCACCGGCTGCAGCGCCAGGCGCCGTTCGGCGCGCTCCAGTTCGCGCTGCTGCTGCTGCAACTGCCACATCTGCGTGTAGATGCCGCCGCGCTCCAGCAGCGTGGCGTGGTTGCCGTCTTCGACGATGCGGCCGTGCTCCATCACCAGGATGCGGTCGGCATCGACGATGGTCGAGAGCCGGTGCGCGATGATCAGCGCGGTGCGGCCGCGCGCGACCTCGGACAGCTCCTGCTGGATCGCGCGCTCCGAGCGCGTGTCCAGCGCCGAGGTGGCCTCGTCGAACACCACGATGGGCGGGCGCTTCAGCATCGCGCGCGCAATCGCCACGCGCTGGCGTTCGCCGCCCGACAGGCGCACGCCGCGCTCGCCCACCTGCGTTTCATAGCCGTCGGGCAGGCGGTCGATAAAGGCGTCGAGCTGCGCCGCGCGCGCCGCGGCGACGATGTCGGCGCGGGTGGCGCCTTCGCGGCCGTAGCCGATGTTGTAGGCGATGGTGTCGTTGAACAGGATGGTGTCCTGCGGCACGATGCCGATCAGCTCGCGCAGGCTGCGCTGCGTCACCAGGCGCAGGTCCTGGCCGTCGATGCTGATGCTGCCGCTGTCGGGCTGGTACAGCCGGAACAGCAGCCGCGCCAGCGTCGACTTGCCCGAGCCGCTGCCGCCCACCACGGCCACGGTCTGGCCGGCTTCGGCACGGAAGCTGACGTCCCACAGGGTCTGGTGGCTGGGGTCGTAGCTGAAGTTGACGCGGTCGAACACGATCTCGCCGCGGCTTACGCGCAGCGGGCGCGCGGCCGGCGCGTCGCTGTCCTCGCCGGGCTTGCCGTGCGCGTCGAGCAGCGCGAACAGCCGCTCGACGTTGGTCATCGCGTCGTTGGACTCGCGGAAGATAAAGCCAAGCGTGTTGAGCGGCAGCACTACCTGGATGATGTAGGCGTTGATCAGCACCAGGTCGCCCACCGACAGCGAGCCCTGGATCACCCGCTGCGTGGCCAGCAGCATCACCGCGCCGACCCCGACCGCGATGCACAGGCTTTGCCCGATATGCAGCGCCGACAGCGCATACTGGTTCTCGACGCTGATGCCGACCCAGCGCTGCAGCATCTCGGCCAGCCGGCGGGTCTCGAAGGACTCGCGCGCAAAGAACTTGACGGTGTCGTAGTTGAGCAGGCTGTCGACCACCTTGCTGTTGGTGGTGGCCTCGACCGCATTGACCTGGCGCTGCACCCGCATGCGCCGCTGCGTGAAGACATAGGTGAAGCCGGCGTACAGCACGAACACGCCCAGGATGATGGCGGCGAAGGCCGCGCCATAGGCGCCGATCATGATGGCCAGCACCGACACGATCTCCATCAGCGTCGGCACGATGGTGAAGACCGCCACGCCCAGCAGGAAGCCGATCGCCGCGGTGCCTTTCTCCAGGTCGCGGATCACGCTGCCGGTGGCGCGCTGCGCGTGGAAGCGCGCGCCCAGCGCATGCAGGTGCGCAAAGGCGCGTTCCATGAAGCCCGCCACCGTGCTCTGCGTCACGTAGGCAAAGACCACGTCGCGCAGTTCGCTGAAGGCGTTGCCGAGCAGGCGCAGGATGGCATAGGCCAGCACCAGGAACACCGGCATCCCGACCAGCCCCAGGCGCGCCGCATCGGTCCCGGCCGCGGCCGGCGTGACTTCGTCGACCACCAGCTTGAGCAGCAGCGGCACCGCCACCGCGCAGGCCTTGGCCAGCAGCAGCAGGGACACCGCGACCAGCACGCGGGCGCGGAAGCGCCAGATCGCGCGGAACAGTTCCGCGGCGATGCGGCGGCGGGAAGCGGGGCGGATGGTCTGGGACATGCGCGCGGTTCAGGCGTCAGGCGTTGGATGCAGCCAGGCAAGGTTCCCGGCGCGGCACGCGGTGGCGCGGCCGTCGCGGGGTCTTGGGGGAAGGCAAGTTCCATACCGATGGCGCCGCGGCACGGGCCGCGCCATGGCGCGAAACCTGCTGCAAACCGGCAGCAGCGCCCGCGCGCGCTGCGCTACCGCCATCCGCCATGCCCGAGCGCAAGCAGCCGCCTGTCAGCCGCGACGAACTGAATGAATGCCGGCGTTGCCCGTTGTGGCGCAATGCCACCCAGGGCGTGCCCGGTGCCGGCGCCGTCCATGCGCGCATCATGCTGGTCGGCGAACAGCCGGGGTCGCAGGAAGACCTGCAAGGCTCGCCCTTTGTCGGGCCGGCCGGACACCTGCTGGATGAAGCGCTGCAGGCCGCCGGGCTGGACCGAGACAAGCTCTTCATGACCAACGCGGTCAAGCACTTCAAGTTCGAATGGCGCGGCAAGCGCCGGCTGCACAAGTCGCCGGCGCAGCAGGAAATCGAAGCGTGCAACCTGTGGCTCGAGCGCGAGCTGGAAAAAGTCCACCCGACGGTGGTGGTCGCGCTCGGCGCAACCGCGGCGCGCGCGGTGCTGGGCCGCAAGAGCGTGACGCTGGCGGGCATGATGGAGACGCCGGTGGAGCATCAGGGGCGGCTGGTCATAGCAACCTACCACCCCTCGTTTGCCCTGCGCCAGCGCAGCGACGAGGCGCGCGCCGCGGCGTTCGAGCGCATCGTGCGCAGCCTGCGCGCCGCGGCGCGGCTGGCGCGCGGCGTGAAGACGGGCTAGGCGATCGGGGACCGGCGATCAGGACCGGCAATCAGGACCGGTTCAGGGTCGGCGGTGCGTCGGGATCCCGGCTGCCGGGATCGTGCAGGTCGCGCGCGCCGACACCCGGGGGCATCTCGCCCTTGCCCGTTTTGTCGGGCTTGCGCCCCGGCTCATCGTCCTTGCGGTGTGATGCTGCATTCTCCCAATCCGCGCGAGCGCGCTCGCGGGCACGCTGGTTGTCCGCGGCGTTTTCCTTCAGTTCACGGTCATCCAGGCCCTGGCGCCGGTCCAGTGCCGGGTTGTTCGACGTATCGTGCTTGCTGTGCTTCATGACGCCTCCGGTGAGGTGGGCCGCGATCGCAGGCCAACGCTGCAGCGCGCGCAACTTCCGTTCCCGCGCCACGCAGCCCCGGCATGCAGCAGTCGCGCGACCCGGCACCGCCGTCACCTTGTAACTACCGCCGGTGCTTGTAGAAAGTGCGTTGCGCCGATCCGCTGCCGCGCCCCGCACGGCAGTGCACAAGGTGGCCCGGCAAATGCTTTTGCCGTACCAGCATGCCTGCGTTTATCAGGAGACCCAGATGCGATACACGATCCCACGCGCCGCAGCCGTCGCGCTGCTTTGCGCGCTTGCCGGCGGCAGCCTGGCGCAGCCGCCCGAAACCGGCGTGCGTACCGACAAGGGCCCCAAGGGCAGCCAGACCATTCCGCCGCCCGGCGCCAGCGTGGCGCCGGGCAGTACGCCGGGCGCCACGCCGACCAACCCCGGCGGTCTCGGCAGGGATCTCGGCGACGTGCCCAAGGAGCCGCACACCGCCGGCGGCCTGCCTGGCCGCGACAAGCCCAAGCCGGCCTCGGAAAGCGCGGGCAAGGCCGACCGCGACGGCCTGCACGGCAAGCCGCGCACCGGTAGCGGCGGGGCCTCGATCGACCAGACCCGCGTGCCTGACTCGAAGGCGCGCTGAATTCCTTCAGGGAATCAGGACGTAGCGCTGGCGCGCGCCCTTGGCCTGCGCCGCCCACACGCGTCCGACCGCTTCCAGCGGTTCGGCGACGATATCGATTTCCATGCGGCCGGCAGCGGTATGCCGGCATAGTTCGGCGTAGGCCTGCGCCTGCGCCTCGATCGGCGCGTGGTAGTAGGCGAAGCCCATGATGTCGAAGCACGCCTGGCGCGCGGCTGCGCCGGCGAAGGTGATTGTCGGCGCGACGGTGGTACCGATATGGACGAGGCGCCCGCCATGGCCTAGCGCCAGCAATGCAGCTTCCGCGGGCGGGCCGCACAGGTAGTCGAGCACGACGTCGATGTCGCCGTCGGCCGCGTTGCGATACGCATCGCGCAGGTCGCCCGGCTGGTCCAGCGGCACCACCGCATCCGCGCCCAGCCGGCGCGCGCGCTGCAGCGCGCGCACGTCACGCCCGGCGGCAATGACGCGGCCGGCGCCGAGCAGCTTGGCCGCGGCCACCGCCAGCAGCCCCGAGATGCCGGTCGCGCCCAGCACCAGCACGGTCTCGCCCGGCTGCATGCGCGCGCGCCACGACAGCGGCAGCCACGCCGCGAGCCCGGCGTTGCCCAGCGCCGCCGCGCGCGCGTCGTCGATGCCGTCCGGCACCGGGAAGGTCAGCGCCGGATCGACCAGCGCGCGCTGCGCCATCGAGCCGTACGGCGCGCGCGGCGCGTTGACGTTGAAGTAGACCCGCTGCCCGTCGGCGAGGCGCCCTACGCCCTCGCGCCCCACCACGAAGCGGCCCGCCGCCGGCTTGATGTAGTGGCGGCCTTCGGCAATCGCCATGTCCAGCCGCGTCAGCGCTGACGCGGCGACCTTGACCACCACCTGGCCGGGCCCGGCGACCGGGTCGTCGAACTCCTGGTACACCGGCGCCTGGCCGGCGAGCGATACCGCTGCTTTCATCTCTGTCTCTCCTTTTGCTGGCCCGTGCCGGCTGCGGCTTGGCATTGCCGTCCGGGCAGATTACAATGCAATCGATTGCACGACAAGCGCAAAGCCTGGTGGCATCCGGGCCGATTGTAGGAACCGCCGCGGCCTTGCGTCCAATCCACTTTTTGCCGGTATCCCGATAACCAGACGATATGGCGTGGCGCCTGCCGCACGCGTCGACCCAGCGATGAGCAAACCCACCATCAAGCAGATCGCCGAAGCCCTCGACGTGCATCCGTCGACGGTGTCGCGCGTGCTCAACCCGCAAACCCGACACCGCATCGGCGACGAACTGGTGGCGCGCGTGCTGAAGGCGGCGCAGGACCTGCACTACTCGCCCAACCGCATCGCCGCGGCGCTGCGCACGCGGCGCTCGGGCACCATCGGCGTGGTGGTGCCGGACATCGGCAGCCCGGTGTTTCCGCCCATCGTGCTCGGCATCGAGAACGCGCTGGCGCGGCACCGCTATATCCCGATCGTGGCCAACGCCGGCGGCGACAAGGCGCGCCAGACCTTTATCGTCGACCAGCTGCTGGCGCGGCAGGTCGATGGCCTGATCCTGGCCACCGCCGAGCGCAACGACCCGGTGGTGGCGCACTGCCTGGCGCAAGGCGTGCCGCTGGTGATGGTCAACCGCAGCGACGATGCCGGGCGCGTATCGAGCATCGTCGGCGACCATCGCCAGGCGATGGCGCTTGCCGTGGGCCACCTGCACGCGCTGGGCCACCGGCGCATCGGGCATGTCGCCGGCCCTTCCAGCCTGTCGACCGGCCATGAACGCGAAGCGGGATTCCTGCAGGCAGTGGCCGAGCTGGGCCTGAGCGCGTCGCACTGCCCGGTGGTGCGGGCGCCAGCCTATACGGAAGCGGCGGGGCAAGAGGCATGCGCGCAACTGCTGTCGCGCCGCCAGCGCATTACCGCCGTGGTGGCGGCCAATGATTTCCTGGCGCTGGGCTGCTATGCGGCCGTGCGCGCCGCCGGCGGCAGTTGCCCATCGGACCTGTCGGTGGTGGGGCACAACGACATGCTGCTGATGCATGCGGTGTCACCGGCGCTGACCACCATCCGGGTGCCGTTCTACGAGATGGGCACGCGCGCCGCCGCGCTGATGCTGGGCGCGCTGGACGGCAGCATCGCCACCACGGCGCGCACGCTGCTGGCGCCCGAACTGGTGGTACGGGCATCGACCCAGCCCGTGTAAGGCGGTTGCCCCGAAGGCTCCGCTTTTTTTTGAAGTTTTGTGCAATCGATTGCGCACTCGCGATGGAAGCAACACGCCATGGACCTCCGACAACTCCGCTACTTCAAGGTGCTGGCCACGCTGCAGCACTTCGGCCGCGCCTCGGCTGCGCTGCATATCGCCCAGCCGGCGCTCAGCCGCCAGATCCGGCTGCTCGAGGAAGAGCTTGGCGTGCGGCTGCTGGAGCGCCACGTGCGCGGCGCCACGCCCACGCCCGAGGGGCTGGTGCTGCTGGACCGCGCGTCGTTCCTGCTGCGCTATGCGGACCAGGTCAAGGTCGACATCGCCGACCTCGCGGCGTCGCCGCGCGGGCTGGTGGCGCTGGGACTGACGCCCGCGCTGGCGCCGATGCTGTTCATCCCGCTGGCCGAAGCGCTGCGCGAGCAGTATCCGGAGATCCGGCTGCGGCTGGTGGAGAACTTTGCACCAGCGCTGCAGGACGCGCTGCTGCAAGGCACGCTCGACGTCGCGCTGCTGAGCGGGCCGGTATCGAGCCCCGGGGTCTCGGCGGTGCCGCTGGTGGCAGAGAGCCTGTGCGCGATCGGCCCGTGGGGCGATGCATCGCTGGGCGATGGGCCGGTGGAGATCGAACAGCTGCAGGGCCTGCCGCTGATCCTGACCGGCGTGCCCAAGTCAGGGGTGCGGCTGGCGCTGGAAGCGATGGCGGCACGCCAGGGGCTGGAGCTGCAGGTCACGATGGAGGTGGAATCGATCGAGGTGGCCCGGCGCCTGGTGGCACGCGGGTTCGGCTGGACGGTGCATTTCGCCGCGGCAATACGGGATGAACTGCAGGCGCAGCGGCTGCAGGCGGTGCCGATTCGTGGGCTGGAGTTGCATCGGATGATCGGCTATGCGGCGGCGCGGCCGCCGTCGCGGGCTTCGGTTGCGGTGATGGAGACGCTGAGGCGGGTGGCCAGGGAATTGGCGGTGGAGGGGGATTGGCCGAATAGTCGGGTGTTGGGGGAGGTGGGGGATGGGGGGTAGTGGGGGTGGCTGATTGGCTTTGATGCCATGGCGTCCTTGGCGGGCGTGGTTGGGTTTGCTGGCGTTGGCGGTTTTGGGCCCGATGCCTTTTTAGGGCATGTCGCTGTTGGTGACATGCTGTCGGCTGTTGAACCGCTGGGTTCCGCCCTGCTGGGCGGGTCACTTTTTGTCCGAGCGACAAAAAGTAACCAAAAAACGCGTCGCCTGTGCGGCTGGCAATCAATTCCACGGCGTTGGTGGTTCTCGCGGTGGTGATTTCCCTTTGGCGTGGGTGCCCGTTCGACCCTGCTAACGCTATGTGAGTCAGGGACAACGCCTTCGATAACCGACTATTGAACGATCCCAAACTAGGGCGTAGGCAGCCTGCTGCCGGCCTTATCGCGGGGACGCCTACGGCTGCTGCGCAGGCAGTATCTCAGGTCGGGGGCTCTGGCACGGAACGCGTCGCTGCGCTCGCTTGGCGCCCGAGGGCGCCCCGCCTGGGCCCCCGCCGGCGCCCGCGACCACTGCCACTGGTTTGCTCCCCTCTCCCGCCTGCGGGAGAGGGGCCGGGGGTGAGGGCAGGGAGCCTCAATGAAGTCAGGCCTTCCGCAGCGAAGCAGCCACGGCAGCCGCGGCCTGCGGGCCTGCCAGCGCCAAGCAAGCGCAGCGACGCGTTCCATGCCAGAGCCCACGCCCTGCGATAGGACCGGCGCGCAGCGCAGCCGAAGGCGTCCCCGCGTTGACGCCAGCAGCAGGCTGCCTACACCCTAGTTTGGGATCGTTCAATAGTGGGTTATCGCAGGCACCACCCCTAACTCACATAGCGTTAGCAGGGTCGAACGGGCACCCAAGCCAAACGGAAATCACCACCGCTGGAATCACCAACGCCGCGAAATTGATTGCCAGCCGCACAGGCGACGCGTTTTTTGGTTACTTTTTGTCGCTCGGACAAAAAGTGACCCGCCCAGCAGGGCGGAACCCAGCGGTTCAAAGGCCGACAGCATGTCACCAACAACGACATGCCCAACACCGGCATCAAGCCCAACACTAATACCCCATCTATCCAAATCGCTGATGAACGTTGTTAAGACTCCGATACCCCCCGCCAAACTCTCGCAGCTCCAGCGACAACGCCAGATACCGGCGCCGGTATAACTCGCCGAAATGCTCGCTCAAGGTATCGAACAAAGCGCTGACGGTCCGGTCGAGCACGTCCTGCGAGCGACCCGCCGCGATCGCCAGCGTGACGTGCACGAAGGCATCGTCGCCGCTGCCGTCGGCCATGCGGTAGCACTCCAGGCAGAGCGCGCGCGCACGGATGCCGCCCGGCGCAAACGCCCCGCCCTGCGCAAGCAGGACCGCGCTCAGTCCCGCCAGCAAGGCATCGATGCGCGCAACCGGCGCGAGGTTGCTGGTGTATTCGACGGTCAGGTGCGGCATGCCGTATTTCCTTCGCTGCGCTGGCGGCTAGCGCGCCTTGCGCGCGGAAAGCCCGCCGTCGGCATGGACCACCTTGCCGTCGACCATCGTCAGCACCGAGCGGATGCGATGGATGTCCTCGACGGGGACGGTCAGGTAAGGCTTGTCCAGCACCGCGAGGTCGGCCAGCTTGCCCGCCTCCAGCGTGCCGCGCGACGCTTCGTCGAATGAGATCCACGCCGCGTTCGCGGTGTACAGCCGCAGCGCTTCCAGCCGCGACAGCCGGAAGTCTTCCTTGCGCCTGACTTCCTTGCCGATCGAATAGCCGCCGACGTGGAACTCCAGCGCGCGCCAGACGCCGGGGATGCCGATGCGCGTGGCATCGGTGCCGCCGGCCACTTTCAGCCCGTGCTGCAGCGCCAGGCGCACGGGCGGCGCGGCCTCGGCCACGTGGTGGTCGTTGGCGTGGCCGATGGCGCCGGCCTCGAAGTACGGTCCCATCTGCACCGTGTAGGCAAGCCCCAGCGCCTTCATGCGCCGGAACGTTTCCGGCTTGCCGGTGTTCAGGTGGGCCAGGGCCCAGCGCAGCTTGCCCAGGTCGTGGCGCTTGGCCACTTCCTCGAAGACATCGAGGATCGCGCCGGCGGCATCGTCGGTATAGGCATGGATCTCGACCGGATAGCCGCGGCTGGCGGCAAAGGTCGCCACCTTGAGCAGTTCCTCGCGGTCCTTCGCCGACGGCTGGAAGCCGGGGCCCATCTTCACGCCGTCGTCCATGCCGAACACCAGCATCTCGCCCGGCCCCAGGAAGCGCAGCTTGCCGTCGCCCAGGCGCGGCGGCAGGTAGGCCAGCGTGTTGCGGAACCACTCGGCCTCGTTGCCCGCGACCAGCGTGGGAATGCGGTAGCCGACCCGCAGCGACAGGCTGTCTTCGCGCCACAGCGCGAACAGCGGATCGTACGCCGGCCCCGGTCCGGCGGTGGGGTCGATCAGCGCGGTGACCCCCAGGCTGTTCAGGCGGCTGAAAAAGGACTGCAGGCTGGCCTTGGGATCGACCTGGCTCTGCGCCAGAATGCGCCCGAACAGCGCCGACAGCGGCCGGATCGCGCCGAAGATGCGGCCGGTGACACGGCCGTCGCTGTCGCGCTCCATGCGCAGGCCCGGCGGCAGTGCGTCGGGCTGGTCGAGCCCGAGCACCTCGATCGCCTTGGCGTTGACCAGCGCGTAGTCGTACAGGTACTGCACCCAGGCCGGGTTGTCGGGCAGCAGCGCGGTCAGCTCCGCAGCGGTCGGCGCGCGCTTCTCGGTGAACTGGTCAGGGTGCCACGAGCCGGTCACGGCGACCCACTTGCCCGGGCCGCGCGCCTGCGCGGTCTTGCGCAGCTGTTCCAGCCCCGCGGCCAGGCTGGTGGTTTCTCCCTCGTACCAGTAGGTCTCGAAGGCGTAGCTCTGGCCGCCGCGAATCGCGTGGATATGGGTATCGATCAGCCCGGGAATCACCGTGCGCCCGCCCAGGTCGATCACCTCGGTGGCCGGGCCGGCCAGGCGGCGGATCTTCGGGTTGGCGCCCACCGCGACGATGCGGTCGCCGCGGATGGCGATGGCCTGCGCCACCGTGTCCGCGGCGTCCATGGTGAGCACCGTGCCGTTGACCAGGATCCGGTCCGCGTGCGCGGCCCCGGCCTGCGCCTGTGCTCCCCCGGCCGCGATCACGCAAGCCGCAGCCATGGCCTGCGCCAGGCCCCGTGCAATCCAACCCATAGCGATGTTTCCCTGGTTTGAAAGAGGCGGCGCCCGGATGATGCGCCGGGCGCCGGTGCCGGCGTTACTGGCCCGGCTGCGCGCCGGAGCGCTTGACGATGGGCTCGAGCTTGGCGATGTCGGTGGCGATCAGCTTGTCGAACGCGGCCGGGGTCGACGTCTTGGCCTCGGCGCCTTGCGCCATCAGCTTCTCCTTCGTCGCCGGCGCACTCAGCGCCTGCTGCATTGCCGTGTTCAGGCGCGCCACGATTTCTTTGGGCGTGCCCGCCGGCGCCAGCACGCCGAACCAGGCATCGAACACATAGCCCGGCACGCCCGCTTCGGCGATGGTGGGCACGTCGGGCAGCGACGGCACCCGCGCCGCCGTGGCCACGCCCAGGATGCGCAGCTTGCCGTCCTTGACGAACTGCAGCGCGGTGATCGACGGGGCGAAGAACATGTCGACGCGCCCGCTCATCACATCGGTGATGGCCGCCGGCGCGCCCTTGTACGGGATATGCCGGGTCTGCACGCCCGCGGTCACGTTGAACAGCTCGCCGCTCAGGTGCGACGAGCTGCCGCTTCCGGCCGAGCTGTAGGTCACCGAATCCGGGTTGGCGCGCGCGGCGGCCAGCAGGTCCTTGAGCGTGCGGTACGGGCTGGAAGCGCTGACCACCAGCAGGTAGGGCATGGTCGCCACCGTGGAGATGCCCTTCAGGTCGCGCGTGGTGTCGTACGGCAGCTTGGGATAGAGCGTGGGATTGACCGCGTGGCCGGCGGAGGTCAGCAGCAGCGTGTAGCCGTCGGCGGGCGCCTTGGCCACTACCGCGGTGCCGATGGTGCCGCCGGCGCCGGGGCGGTTGTCGACCACGACCTGCATGTTCGAACCGGTGCTCATGCCCGCGCCGACGATGCGCGCCAGCAGGTCGGTGGCGCTGCCGGCGGCAAACGGCACGACCAGGCGGATCGGCTTGTCGGGATAGCTGTCGGCGTGCGCCGCGCCGGGCAGCAGGGGCAGGCACAGTGCGGCGGCCAGCGCCGCGCGCAGCATTTGGCGGAATTTCATGGGGGTCTCCTTGATCTTGGTAATGGCCTGGGGCAAGCCTCGTTCAGAACACGTGGCGCATGCCAAGTGCAAAGGTCTGCGGATCGGCGCCGGCGGAAATGCCCAGCTCGTTGATCGCAAAGTCGTAGGTGCCGTTTTTCTTGTTGAAGATGCGGCTGTAGAAGCCGAACACCGAGGTGCGCTTGGACAGCGGGTACTCGTAGCCCAGCGTGGCCTGCACCGCACCGGTATCCGGACCGCTGCGGAAGAAGCCCACCGTCTCGGTGGCGCTGCCGCGGCCGTTGCCGGCAAAGCCGACGCCCGCGCGCAGGCTGCCGGTCCACAGCTTCTGCACCACCGAGGCGTAGTAGGCATCGCGCTTCAGGTCGCCGGTGGCGGTGCGGTAGTGCAGCCGCTCGTAGATGGCGGACACCTTGGTGGTCGGGAACTGGTACGACAGGCCGACCTTCATGCCCTCGTCGTCACGGCCCGCGGCCTGGTAGTTGTTGTGGCGCTCGTAGGCCAGCACCACGTTCAGCGGGCCGTTGTCATAGGCGCCGGCAAACGACCACAGGCTGGGGTTGCGCGGCACCGTGGTGCGCTCCTCATTGATGCCCCAGGTCACGCCGCCGCTGAAGCCGTTCCACTTCGGGCTGCGGTAGTGCAGGCTGTTCTTCTGGCGGCGGTCGAAGGCGCTGGTGTCCTGGATGTTGTCCGAAGTCGGGGTCGAGCCGTTTCCGATCAGCGCCATGTAGCCGGCCGTGGTCGGGTAGAACGGGTCGTAGGACGAAGTGGCCTCGAGGTAGGGCGTGGTCCAGTTGCCCATGAAGAAGCTGCCGGCCGACCCGGCCAGCCCGAGCCGCGTATTGCGCCCGGCCAGCTGGCCGCTGCCGGTGTCCAGCGCGATCGAGCTCTCGATCTGCCAGATCGCCTTGAGGCTGCCCACCAGCGCTTCCTCGCCGCGCATGCCGAACACCGAGCGGTTGTTGGTCAGGCGGCCGGTGCCGTCGAGCTTGGTGCCGTCGGTCGCGGTGGACGCGTCGGAATACTCGATCGACGTATTCAGCCGCCCATACAGCGTCACGTGGCTCTGCGCCGAAGCGACGGTGCAGCAGGCCGCGAGCGCCGCAAAGGTGGCGCCCGCAAGGGGGTGGTTCATGTTGTCTCCAGTGTCGGTCTTGCGCCTGTCCGAATCGATACGGGGATGCCTGCCCCGCCCCGTGCACGGAATCGCGGGCAGCAGCAACCCCTGCCCGGACTACGGCATCAGCATTTCTGGATTCTTGATTGCGCTATCTCATGCGGCGGATTTACGCGGCGATGCAGCGTGAAGGGATTCTAGAAACCGGGTATCGCAGCGTCCATTCGCATTTTCTTTTGGTCACCATATCGATTTGTTATCGTGATGGCGGACCACTGGCATGGACAGTCGCAGCATAGGGCGCGGGCGCGTGGCGCGGTAGTGCGCGCAGGTGTGTCGCTGTGTTCCAGGCATGGGACGCCGCGGACACAGGAAGTGCGGGAAGTGCAGGAAGGGGTGGCAGCGCGGAATGGCGGGCAACAAAAAAGGGCCTGGCGGCCCTTTTTTGTTTTCTGCGATGCGGACGATCCGTCGATCAGCCAGCGAAGTTCTTGCCGGCGAAGTCCCAGTTCACGACGTTCCAGAATGCCTCGACGTACTTCGGGCGGGCATTGCGGTAGTCGATGTAGTAGGCGTGCTCCCACACGTCGCAGGTCAGCAGCGGCTTGGCATCGGTGGTCAGCGGCGTGGCGGCGTTCGAGGTGGACACCAGGTCCAGCGAGCCGTCGGCCTTCTTGACCAGCCAGGCCCAGCCCGAACCGAAGGTGCCGACGGCGACCTTGGTGAACTCTTCCTTGAACTTGTCGAACGAACCCCACTTGGCGTTGATGGCATCGGCCAGTGCGCCGGTCGGCTGGCCGCCGCCGTTGGGCTTCAGCGAATCCCAGTAGAAGGTGTGGTTCCACACCTGGGCAGCGTTGTTGAAGATGCCGCCCGACGACTTCTTGACGATCTCTTCCAGGGTCGCGTTCTCGAACTCGGTGCCCTTGATGAGGTTGTTCAGGTTGGTGACGTAGGTCTGGTGATGCTTGTCATGATGGAACTCCAGCGTCTCCTTGGAGATGTGCGGAGCCAGGGCATCATGCGCGTACGGAAGCGGGGGGAGCTTGTGTTCCATTGTTCTGTCTCTGTGGGTTGGGGTTGTTGGGTCCGGAATTGCCGATTGTAGGGGACTTGCAAGGCCCACGCAAACCGCCCCGCAAAGCCCCCTGCTCCGATGTTAGTTTGTCCGCGCGCGGCTTTCCGGGAGATTTGCGCGAGGCCTTTGCGACGTGGGCAGGACACGAATGGGAGGCATTCCCGGCGCTGCGCGCCGCCTCAGAATTCAGGCAGCTTGGCCTGCACGCCGGCGATCGACAGGTCGGCCACGCCCTCGGCCAGATGCGCTTCGACCACGCTGCCGGCGCGGATCTCTGCGGGCGCGCGCAGTGCGCGTCCGCGCTGGTCGAGCAGCACCGCGTAGCCGCGCTCCAGCGTGCGCTGCGGCGCCAGCAGTTCCAGCGCGCCGGCGCTGCGCGCCAGGCGCTGGCCGGCACGCTCGTGCTGGCGCAGCGCCGCGGCCTGCAGCCGCTGCCACAGCCGCGCCACGTCGGCGTGCGCGGCGTGGGCGTCGGGACGGCATGCGCGCCAGCGCATCGCCAACAGTTGCTGGCGATGGCGCTGCGACACCACGGTGTCACGCAATGCCGATCGCAAGTGTCGCGCCAGATTGTCGACCTGCGCGCGGCGCTCCTGCAGCTGCGCCTGCGGGCTGCGCACGCGCCGCGCCAGCCAGTCGAGGTGCTGCGCACGCAGGTCCAGCCCGCGGCGCAGGCATTGCCGCAGCGCATCGCGCGCGCGCAGCGTCTGCGCGAGCAGGTGCGCGCGATCGGGGCTGACCAGCTCGGCCGCGCCGGTGGGCGTCGGCGCGCGCACGTCGGCGACGAAGTCGGCAATGGTGAAATCGGTCTCGTGGCCTACGCCGCAGACCACCGGCAGCGTGCAGCGCGCGATCGCGTGCGCCACCACCTCTTCATTGAACGACCACAGGTCTTCGATGCTGCCGCCGCCGCGGCACAGGATCAGCACGTCGCATTCGGCGCGCGCGGCCGCGGCATCGAGCATGTCGGCAATCTTCTGCGCCGCGCCCGCGCCCTGCACCGGTACCGGATAGACCACCACCGGCACATGCGGCGCGCGCCGCCGCAGCGTGGTCAGCACATCGCGCAGCGCCGCCGCCTGCAGCGAGGTGACCACGCCGATGCTGCGCGGCTGCGCCGGCACCGGGCGCTTGCGCTCGGGCGCGAACAGCCCGGCCTGCGACAGCTTTTCCTTGAGCCGCAGGAAGGCTTCATACAAGTTGCCCAGGCCCGCGCGACGCATGGCCTCGACGCCCAGCTGCAGTTCGCCGCGCGCCTCGTACATCGAGACCACGGCGCGCACTTCAACCGCCTCGCCCTCGCGCGGCTGGAAATCGACATGCTGGTTGCGCCCGCGGAACATCACGCAGCGGATCTGCGCGCGCGCGTCCTTCAGCGAGAAATACCAGTGGCCGCTCGCCGCGCGCGTGAAGTTTGAGATCTCGCCGCGTACCCAGGCGAGCGGAAAGCTGCGTTCCAGCACGCGCGCAATGGCGTGGTTGAGTTCGCCGACGGGGATCACATCGCGGCCGCTGCGCGGCGCGGTGGAGGAAGGGTCACGCGAAAAATTCGGCAAGTCAGGCATGGGCGAGCCGCGGGGCATGCGGCGTGGATCAGACATGTCCACAGCATAACTGCAATGTCAAGGGGGTGGCCGTAATGCCAGGCCGCTTCCCTGGAAGCCGCATGAATTCGTGCAAGCCTTTGATTCTTATGCGGTTTATAAGCACAACAAAAATTAGGCAATATAACCATTTCTCTTTTGCATCAACCACTTACAAAAGGGCCGAAGGGCTTGTTCACAAAGTTATCCACAGCTTCTCTGGATAAAATGAGGCCCAAAACGCACTACCACGCGCAAGGTGGCGGATAACAGGCTTGCAGATTGCCCCAAGCGCCTTGGCCTTCGCGTGGCCGGCGCAGTCCCGAATGCGGCCCTGCCACAAACGGTTGGTGCTGCACGTGCACAATTTGGTGGCATCGCAACAGGAACCGTTTAAATTCAAGGGCTTGAGGATGTTCTCCCGGATTTGTCCACAAGCCATCCACAGTGCTCTCCCTTGCCGCTGTGGACAAACCCCGTTTTTGGCGGCGCGAACCAGTTGCGACGCGGGCCCGCAGTAAATATGCCGGCCTGCCTGTTTTTTGAGCAATGAGATGGACTACCTTTGAAATCAATGGCTTATGCAACCTCTCAGGTAGCTGTCCACAAGCCCTCCACAGTCCTGTCCCGCTGCTTTGTGGAAAGGCGTGCCGAACCGTGCGCTTGCGCACCGCTGCATCGCATGACGTTGTGGCAGGCACGTGGCCGATGCGCCGCAGCGCGTCCGGGGCGGGATTGCCCAAAATTTAGGCAGCATCTGCTTTACCCTTGCCGATCAATGAGTTAGCCATCTTGTCCGGCAGCTTTCCACAATCGATCCACAACACTGTCCCTGCCCGCTGTGGAAAGCGGCATTCAGCGCCCGCCGGACCCGATGCGCGCCGGAGACCGCCGTGCGCCGTCGCTTGCCGCGCGTCAGGCCGCAGGTTAGAGTGGCGCCTGTTTCTTCAGAGCAATGCCGGAGCGCGCAGCAAGGCACCATGCCGACGCGCCTCAAGGCATGCCGGCTGGTGGTTTGGGGTTTCGTTATTCGGTTGTCGATCCCGGGGGTCCAATTGTTTTCCATCATTCAAGCGGCCGGCTGGCCGATCTGGCCGCTGTTGCTCGCCTCGGTCATCGCGCTGGCGCTGATCGTCGAACGCTTCCTGTCCCTCAAGCGCAGCAAGGTGCTGCCCGCCAGGCTGTATGAAGAAGCGCTGGCGGCCGCGCAGCAGCGCCGCGCCACGCCGGAGGTGGTCAACACGCTGGAACAGAATTCCCCGCTGGGCCGGGTGCTGGCCGCGGGGCTGCGCCACGTGGTGCTGCAGCCGCATACCTCGCGCGACGCCGCCAAGGACGTGGTCGAGGAAGCCGGCCGCGTGGTCGCGCATGAGCTCGAGCGCTACCTGAACGCGCTGGGCACGATTGCCTCGGTGGCACCGCTGATGGGGCTGCTCGGCACGGTGATCGGCATGATCGAGATCTTCGGCAGCCAGGGCGGCACCGGCACCAGCCCCGAGCAACTTGCACACGGCATCTCGGTGGCGCTGTACAACACCGCCTTCGGACTGATCGTGGCGATCCCGGCGCTGATCTTCTGGCGCTACTTCCGCCGCCGCGTGGACGACTACGTGGCCGAACTGGAATTCCGCGCCACCTCGTTCCTCGACGCCATCCTGCCGCAGCGCCGCGCCTGAGCGCCGCACGCCTACCTGACACCATGCACTTCCGTTCCCGCCAGCGGCGCGAAGAGCCGGAGATCAACCTGATCCCGCTGATCGACGTGCTGCTCGTGATCCTGATCTTCCTGATGATCACGACCACGTATTCGCGCTTTACCGAGCTGCAGATCCAGCTGCCCACCGCCGACGCCGAGCGCGCGCGGCAGCAGCCGCAGGAGATCGTGGTGTCGGTGTCCTCGCGCGGCGTTTACTCGGTCAACAAGCAGGTGATGGAGCACAAGGACGTCACCAGCCTCGCCGACCAGCTGCGCACCGCCGCGGGCACCGGCGGGCAGGCGCCGGTGGTGATCGTCAATGCCGACGCGCAGGCCACGCACCAGGCCGTGGTCAACGTGATGGAGGCCGCGCGGCTGGCCGGGCTGTCGCGCCTGACCTTCGCCACGCAGAGCGCGCAGCCGCGCTGACGCCGCGCCGGGCGCCGGCGGGCTTGCCCCATGCGCACGCCAATGCCCATAATGACTGGGCCGCCCCGAGGGGCGCAGCCGCGAGCGCACTACAATCGCATCCCGACCACCGTCTCAGGCCCGCCGCGTCCATGCCCGTTCCCCGCCATGCCCTTGCCGACTTCGTGACCGCCCAGTGGCAACGCCGCGGCTGGTTCGCGTGGGTGATGCTGCCGTTCTCGCTGCTGTTCGGCGTGGTCGCGCGGGTGCGCCGCCATGGCTACCAGCGCGGCTGGTTCAGGTCGACGCGGCTGCCGATGCCGGTGGTGGTGGTCGGCAACGTCACCGTGGGCGGCACCGGCAAGACCCCGGCGGTGATCGCGCTGGCGCAGGCGCTGGCCGAGGCCGGGCTGCGCCCCGGCGTGGTCTCGCGCGGCTACGGCGTGCAGCTCAAGCACCCGCGCCGCGTCAAGCCGACCTCGCAGGCCGCCGACGTCGGCGATGAACCGCTGCTGATCGCGCGCGCGACCGACGTGCCGGTGTGGGTCTTCCCCGACCGCGCGCTGTGCGCGCAGGCCATGCTGGTGTCGCACCCGGGCGTCAACGTGCTGCTGCTCGACGACGGCCTGCAGCACTACAAGCTGCAGCGCGACTTCGAGATCGTGATGTTCGACGCGCGCATGGGCGGCAACGGCCTGATGCTGCCGGCGGGCCCGCTGCGCGAGCCGCTCTCGCGCCCGCGCGACGCCACCCTGATCAACGACCCCAACTTCCGCGCCACGCCCGACCGCCCCGGCGTCTACGGCATGCGGCTGGAACTGGACGATGCCTGGCAGCTCGCCGATCCCGCCATGGCGCGGCCGGTCAGCGCCTTTGCCGGGCGGCGCGTGCTGGCCGCGGCCGGCATCGGCAACCCGGAACGCTTCTTCGCCAGCCTGCGCGGCGCCGGGCTCGCGCCCAAGACCCTGCCGCTGCCCGACCACTATGATTTCGTCGCCGACCCGTTCGCCGACCATCCGGATGCGCTCGATGCCGACGTGATCCTGATCACCGAGAAGGATGCCGTAAAATGCGAGCGCTTCGACGACCCGCGCATCTGGGTCGTGCCCACCAGGCCCGTGATCGATGCGGGCCTGATCGATAAAATCCGCCGCGCCGTGCAGGCGCAAATCCAACCCGCGCCGACCGCGCCGGCCGCCGCGAGCGGCGCCGCCGGGCGCAACGAGGAACACCGAGATGGACAACCGGCTGCTTGAAATCCTGGTCTGCCCGCTGTGCAAGGGCAAGCTGGAATACGACCGCGCCGCGCAGGAGCTGATCTGCCACGCCGACAAGCTGGCCTACCCGATCCGCGACGGCATCCCCGTGATGCTGGCCGACGAGGCCCGCCAGTCGGTGCCGGGCCGCGTCGTCGATCCGGACGCGCCGGCAGGCAACTGAGCAGCGCGGCCATGACCCTTCCCGCGTTTACGGTCGTCATTCCCGCGCGGCTGGCGTCGACGCGCCTGCCCGACAAGCCCCTGGCCGATATCGGCGGGCGCCCGATGGTGGTGCGCGTGGCCGAACGCGCGCATGCGTCGTCGGCGCAGCGCACCGTGGTCGCCACCGACGCGCCCGCGGTGGCGCAGGCCTGCGCCGCGCACGGCATCGAAGCCGTGCTGACCCGCGCCGACCACCCCTCCGGCACCGACCGCCTGGCCGAGGTCGCGGCGCAACTGGGCCTGGCCGACGACGCCATCGTCGTCAACGTGCAGGGCGACGAGCCGCTGATCGAGCCGGCGCTGATCGACGAGGTGGCGCTGCACCTGGCGCGCCACGCCGACTGCGCCATCGCCACCGCGGCGCATCCGCTGCACGACAGCGCCGAGGTGTTCAACCCCAACGTGGTCAAGGTGGTGTGCGACGCCGCCGGCCGCGCGATGTATTTCTCGCGCGCGCCGATTCCGTGGGCGCGCGACGCCTGGTCCGGTGTGCCGGCGGTGCCCGCCGCGCTGGCCCAGGTGCCGCTGCCGGCCATGCCGGTGCTGCGCCATATCGGCCTGTACGCGTATCGCGCCGGCTTCCTGCGCCGCTTCCCCACGCTGGCGGCAGCGCCGCTGGAGCAGACCGAGGCGCTGGAGCAGCTGCGCGCGATGTGGCACGGCGAGCGCATCGCCGTGATGCAGACCGCCGCCGCGCCCGCGCCCGGCGTCGACACCCAGGCCGACCTCGAGCGGGTGCGCGCGCTGTGGGCGCAGTCGATGGCCCAGGAAGGGCCCTGACAGGCACCTTCCGAGGCACCCCCTGGGCGCCCCGGCGGGCGCCTGCCCGCTCAGGTTGATTCTGCTGCAACCTGAACCGGGGGGCCGATTTCGGGCCGAATCGCCCCGGCCTCATGGCATAATGCTTGCCGATACAGAGCCGCCCCGCTGGCACGAGCAATCGCGCCGCCGGCCAAGGCTCGGTGGGGAGATAAAGATAGAGCCCGTCCGGTGCGCCGCGCCGCCATCCCCCTGGCAGCCGCCGCCGGCCGACCGCGTGGGTACGCCTGAGCCGTGCCCGCGCTGAACGCAGTCAGCGCGCACCGGGACCGCAGTCAGTCTCGCGTCAAGTTACGGCGTTACCCTCCTTCTGATCTCCCGCCATACCGGATTAAAAACTCTGAGGACCCGTAAATGCGTTTGATCCTGTTGGGCGCGCCCGGCGCCGGCAAAGGCACGCAAGCCAAGTTCATCTGCGAGAAGTTCGGCATTCCGCAAATCTCCACGGGCGACATGCTGCGCGCCGCGGTGAAGGCCGGCACGCCGCTGGGCGTGGAAGCCAAGAAGGTCATGGACGCGGGCGGACTGGTGTCGGACGACATCATCATCGGCCTGGTCAAGGACCGCCTGAAGCAGGACGACTGCAAGAGCGGCTACCTGTTCGACGGCTTCCCGCGCACCATTCCGCAAGCCGAGGCGATGAAGGACGCGGGCGTGGCGATCGACTACGTGCTGGAGATCGACGTGCCGTTCGACGCCATCATCGAACGCATGAGCGGGCGCCGCGTGCACGTGGCATCGGGCCGCACCTACCACCTCAAGTACAACCCGCCCAAGACCGACGGCGTCGACGACGAGACCGGCGAGCCGCTGATCCAGCGCGACGACGACAAGGAAGAAACCGTCAAGAAGCGTCTTGACGTCTATTCGCAGCAGACCCGTCCGCTGGTGGATTACTACTCGGCCTGGGCCGCCAACGGCGACGCCGCGGCCAAGGTGGCGCCGCCGAAGTATCGCAAGATCCTGGGCGTGGGCAATGTGGACGAGATTACTGCGCGGGTGTTCGAGGCGTTGAAGTAATCGACTCGCTGGACATTGCCAGTAAGTGAAAGCGGCCTTCGGGCCGCTTTTTTATTCCGCCCGTTGCGGCGCGCATAGGTGCTTAAGCTCACCGCCGCCCCGATTTCCCCCGTGGCCCTTGCACATCGTCCCGGCCTCCGTACAATACTTAACGTTTACGTAAACGGAAATCACACCGAGGAGACAAAACCGTGGAAATCAAGGACAACGTATTCATCGTCACCGGCGGCGCCTCCGGCCTTGGCGCGGGTACGGCCCGCCTGCTCGCCGAAGGCGGGGCCAGGGTCGTCATTGCCGACCTGAACGAGGCCGCCGGCCAGGCGCTGGCGGCCGAGACCGGCGGCCGGTTCGTGCGCTGCGATGTGACCTCGGAAGCCGACGGCCAGGCCGTGGTCGCCGCGGCGCAGTCGCTTGGCCGCCTTGCCGGCCTGGTCAACTGCGCCGGCATCGCCACCGCCAACAAGACCGTCGGCAAGAACGGCCCGCATCCGCTCGATGCCTTCGACAAGACCATCCGCATCAACCTGGTCGGCACCTTCAACATGATCCGGCTGGCGGCCGCGGCGATGGTGCAGAACGCGCCGGACAGCGAGGGCGAGCGCGGCGTGATCATCAATACCGCATCGGTGGCGGCCTTCGACGGGCAGATCGGGCAGGCGGCCTATGCCGCGTCCAAGGGCGGCGTGGTGGCGATGACGCTGGCGATCGCGCGCGACCTGGCGCGCGACGGCGTGCGCTGCATGACCATCGCCCCGGGCATCTTCGAGACGCCGATGCTGCTGGGCATGCCGCAGGAGGTGCAGGACGCGCTGGGCAAGATGGTGCCGTTCCCGTCGCGGCTGGGCCGGCCCGCCGAGTATGCGAAGCTGGCGCGCTCGATCATCGAGAACCCCATGCTCAACGGCGAAGTGATCCGCCTGGACGGCGCGATCCGGATGCAGCCCAAGTAAGGACCGGCGGCTGCCCGCTCAGCCGGGCAGCAGCATCACCAGCATCAACCCCGGCGCCGCCGCCGGCACCAGCGTCAGCTGCTCGAACTGCAGCGCGCCCTGGCGCGGATGGCGAAAGCCGCGGCGCCCGCCCTCGCGGTCTTCGACGTCCTGCGACAGCCAGGCAGCGCGGAAGTCCGCGCTCTCTGCCATCAATCCCTCGATCAATGCCCGCGTCGGCGCCGCGTCTGCATGGCGGATGCTGTGCGCGCGGAATTCGGCCACCAGCCGCGCGGCGCGGTGCGGCCAGTCTTGCACCAGGGCCTGCAGCGCCGGCGACAGGAACATCGCGCGCAGCAGGTTGCGCTCGGTGCTGGCGGCGTCGAGCCAGCCGGTGAACAGGTCCGCGGCCGCGGCGTTCCAGGCCAGCGCGGTCCATTGGCGGTCGAGCAGGTAAGCCGGTCCGCCGATGGCATGCACGCTCGCCAGCACCGCGGGCGGCACTGGCTCGCCGGCGGCGTGCTGCGGGTCGCGCCGGCCGGCCAGCTCGAACAGGTAGGCGCGCTCGGCGCGCGACAGCCGCAGCACCGCGGCCAGGCTGGCCAGCGCGCGCGCCGACAGTGCCACCGGCCGGCCCTGCTCCAGCCATGTCACCCAGGTGGTGCTCAGGCCCGCCAGCTGCGCAACTTCCTCGCGGCGCAGGCCGGGCGTGCGGCGGCGCTGGCCGGGGGCCAGGCCCACGTCGGCCGGTGCCAGGCGTTCGCGGTGCGCGCGCAGGAAGGCGCCGAGCACGGCTTCGCGCGAGGGTGGCGAGGCGGACGGGGGATCTGACGGCTGTTCGCGTGGCGGCATGGCAGGCTGGTGGCGCTTATACCAGGATAAAGCGGTGACTTGTACCGGGAAAACGGCCCGCCTACAGTATGCCGAACCCGCCTCGCGGGCAAGCCCCCCCAACAACAAGACCGCCGGCCGGGCCTCACCCCTGCTCACCCGGCCGCGGCCCAAGGAGCCCAGCACCATGCAGCAACAGGAACTCGTCGCCGCCCAGTTCGGCGCCACCGCCAGCGCCTATCTCACCAGCGCGGTCCACGCCAGCGGCGCGGACCTGCAGCAACTGAAGGACGAACTGGCCGCGCTGATCCCCGCGGCCAACCGCCCGCGCAGCCGCGTGCTCGACCTGGGCTGCGGCGCCGGCCATGCCAGCTTTGCCGCCGCGGCGGTGGCGGGCGAGGTCACCGCGTACGACCTGTCGGCCGACATGCTTGCCGTGGTCGACGCCGCCGCGCGCGAGCGCGGGCTGGCCAACCTGCGCACCCGCCAGGGCGCGGCCGAGCAACTGCCGTTCGACGATGCCAGCTTCTGCGCGGTGGTGTCGCGCATGAGCGCGCACCACTGGCGCGACGTGCCGGCCGCGCTGGCCGAAATCCGCCGCGTGCTCAAGCCCGGCGGCAAGGTGGTGCTGATCGATATTGCCGGCGCGCCGGACCCGCTGCGCGACACGTGGCTGCAATCGGTCGAGCTGCTGCGCGATCCCTCGCACGTGCGCGACTACACCCCGGCGGCGTGGCGGGCGATGTTCGAAGCCGCGGGTTTTGCCGCGCACGGCATTGCCGTCTCCGAAACCTGGCGCATCGGCATCGAGTTCGACAGCTGGGTGCAACGCATGCGCACGCCTGCGGTGGCGGTGGAGGCGATCCGCCACCTGTGGCGGGTGGCGCCCGCGGAAGTGTGCGAGCACTATCGCGTGCAGGCCGACGGCAGCTTCGAGCTGGAAGCGGTGATGGTCACCGCGCGGTGACCGGACGCTGCCGGCTCAGGCCGCCGCGCTGACCGCCGGCGCCTCGGCCCGCACGGTCAGGCGCCGCACCAGCTCCCACACCGCCGCCGCGGCCGGCGACAGCGAGCGGTCCTCGCGCCGCACCATGACGATGCTGCGCTCCTCGCGCGGCACCAGCGGGCGCCACACCAGCGGCGACGCCGCCGGCAGCGGCAGCGAGAACGACGGCAGCACCGACGCGCCGATGCCGGCCTCGACCATGCCGAACACGCTGGCCGAATGGCCCAGCTCCTGCACCACCTGCGGCACCACGCCGTGGCGGCCGAACACGCGGTCGATCAGCGGGCGGCTGCCCGAGGCAAAGTCCAGCAGCACCAGCGGCATGCCATGCAGCGCCGACCACGGCACCGATTCGGCCTGCGCCAGCGGATGGTCGCGCCGGCAGACAAAGCAGAACGGGTCGGTCGCCACCGGTGCCACCAGCAGCCCGTCGCGCACCAGCGGGTCGATCAGCACGCCGAAGTCCACCGCGCCGGCGCGGACCTGCTCCAGCCCGTCGGCCTGGACGTTGTCGCGCACGGTCAGGCGGATTTCCGGGTATTGCGCGGCACAGGCGGCCACGTAGAGCGGCATCAGCCGGGCCGAGATCGTCGGCGCACCGGCTATCACCACGCGGCCGCGATAGCGCTCACCCAGCTGGCGGGTTTCCTCGAGCGTGTCGTCCAGTTGCCCGAGCAGGCGCTCCAGCGCGGGCGCCAGCGCATGGCCGGCTTCGGTCAGCACCACTTCGCGCGTGGTGCGGTCCAGCAGGCGCACGCCGAGCGCATCTTCCAGCTCGGCCACGCCGCGGCTGACCGCCGGCTGGGTCAGTCCGACGGCGTCCGCGGCGCGGCTGAAGCCGCCGCTGTTGGCCACCGCCAGGAACACACGCAACTGCCGCAATGTGTAATTCATGCAACAACCGGATAAATAGATTCTATAAATGAATTTGCATTCTAGACCCGGCTGGCGTCCAATACTAGGCAAAACCCTAACAGCGCAGGATTCCACCCGCAGTCATGTCCCGTATTGTCCGCAATCTCAAGAAACTCTATGACCTGATCGACGGCTTTGTGCTCGTCATGCTGACCGCCATCGCCATCGCGCTGGCCGCGCCGGAACTCGGCACCGGCGACGGCCCGCTGCAACTGGGCGTGGTCACCAGCCTGGGCGTGGCGCTGGTGTTCTTCCTGCACGGCGCGGCGCTGTCGCGCGACAAGCTGGTGGCGGGCGCCAAGCACTGGCGCCTGCATGTGTTCGTGCAGGTCTTCACCTACGTGGTGTTCCCGGTGGTGGGCGCGCTGCTGATGCTGTCGCTGCGCAATACGCTGCCGGCCGACCTGCTGCTGGGCGTGTTCTTCCTGTGCGCGCTGCCGTCGACGGTGTCGTCGTCGGTGGCCATGACCTCGATGGCGCGCGGCAATGTCTCGGGCGCGATCTTCAACGCCACCATCTCGGGCCTGATCGGCATGCTGGTGACGCCGCTGCTGATGGGGCTGGTGATCAGCGCCAGCGGCGCGTCGATGCCGCTGGGCAAGGCGCTGACCGGCGTGGCGCTGCAACTGCTGCTGCCGTTCGCGCTGGGGCAGCTGCTGCGTCCGCTGATCGGCAGCTGGCTGGCGAAGAAAAAGCACATCACCAACAAGATCGACCGCGGCGTGATCGTGCTGATCGTCTATTCGTCGTTCTGCGACGCCACCGCCGAAGGCCTGTGGCAGCAGTACCAGTGGCAGACCATCGGCGCGGTGATGGGGATTGCCGCGGTGCTGCTGTTCGTGGTGCTGGGCTTCACCACGCTGACCGCGCGCCGGCTCGGCTTTTCGGTCGAGGACGAGATCACCGCGGTGTTCTGCGGCTCGAAGAAGAGCCTGGCCAACGGCATCCCGATGGCCAAGATCCTGTTTGCCGGCCATCCGGCACTGGGCCTGCTGGTGCTGCCGCTGATGGTCTATCACCAGCTGCAGCTGATCGTATGCTCGGTGATCGCGTCGCGCTATGCCAACCGCGATGCGCTGCTGGAAGACCAGGCCGCGGCGCGGGCGTGAGGAAACCAAGAAACGAAGCCAACGTCTTTGGGTGCGCCAAAGCCGCCCGAACTAGCCTAAGCAAGGTGTTCTCCCTCTCCCCTCAGGGGGAGAGGGACCGGGGTGAGGGGTGGTTTAGCTAGGAACCACTTCAAGCGGGGCCAATGGTTTTAACCCACGGACGTCAGCCTTTGACACTCCGGCCCTCACCCCCACCCCTCTCCCGCGCGCGGGAGAGGGGAGCTTGCTGCAAGCGGCAGCGGAAAAACAAAAAACCGGGGCACGCCCCGGTTTTTTCACGCCCGCCGAAACCTCAAACCGACGGATTCTTCGACAACGGCGGATTCCTTGCAAAATACGCCCGGATCCCCTTCAGGATGGCATTGGCCAGCTGCTCCTGGTGCGCGTTGTCGTTGAGCTTGCGCTCTTCTTCCGGGTTGCTGATGAAGGCGGTCTCGATCAGGATCGACGGAATGTCCGGGGCTTTCAGCACGGCAAACCCGGCCTGTTCGACGCGCGCCTTGTGCAGCTTGTTGATGCCGCCGATCTCGCCCAGCACGGCCTTGCCGACCTGCAGGCTGTCGTTGATCTGCGCGGTGGTCGACAGGTCCAGCAGCACGCGCGCCACCTGCGCATCCTTGTTGCCCATGTTGGCGCCGCCGATCAGGTCGGAGGCGTTTTCCTTGTTGGCCAGCCAGCGCGCCGCGGTACTCGACGCGCCGCGCTCGGACAGCGCGAACACCGACGCGCCGCGCGCCTCGGGCGACAGGAAGGCATCGGCGTGGATCGACACGAACAGGTCGGCCTGCACGCGGCGCGCCTTCTGCACGCGCACGTTCAGCGGCACGAAGAAATCGGCGTCGCGCGTCATCATCGCGCGCATATTGGGCTGCGCATCGATCTTGGCGCGCAGCCGGTGCGCGATCTGCAGCACCACGTCCTTTTCGCGCGAGCCGGCCGCGCCGATCGCGCCCGGGTCTTCGCCGCCATGGCCGGGGTCGATCGCCACGGTCAGCAGGCGGCGCATCTTGAAGGGGCGCTCGGCGGTGGGGTTGTCGCGCGCGACGGGCGGCACCACGGGTGCGTTCGGGGCGGGCACCGGCGGCACCGGCGAGGCCGACGGCGTGGACGGCCGGGGCCGGGCTGCGGCCACCGGCGGCGGCGCGGTGGTGGGCGGCACCTCGCCCTTCTCGTCGAAGCGGCGCACCAGCGCGCCGATGGCGTCTTCCTCGGCGCCGGCCGGGGCGCCGGCAATGCCTTCGGCGCCCGGCGCCGGGTCGGAGGTGGCGAAGCGGCGCTGCTTTTCCTCGGTGTCGCGCACCAGCTTCCACAGCGGGTCGGGCGGGTTGACCGGGTACAGGTCGAACACCAGCCGGTTGCGGTAGCTGCCGATCGGCGCCAGCGTGAACACCTGCGGCGCCACGTTTTCCTTCAGGTCGAACACCATGCGCACCACGCGCGGCCGGTTCTGGCCCACGCGCACGGTCTGGATATACGGGTCGTTCGGGGTGATCTTGGCCACCAGCTCGCGCAGCGTCGGCGACAGGTCCAGGCCGTCGATGTCCACCACCAGCCGGTCGGGGTCGCGGATCATCTGGTGCACCGCGGCCAGCGGTGAGTCGGATTCGATGGTGACGCGGGTATAGTCCTCGGCCGGCCACACGCGCACCGCGACGATGCCGGCGCCGAACGCGATCTGCGGACCGGCCAGCGTCAGCACGGCGGTGCCGGCGCCCAGCTTCAGCGCCTGCGCCATCCATTTGCGGCGCGCCTGCAGCAGGCCGTCGGGTCCATCGGGGCGGTCGGTGGCAAGTCGCTTGATCAGCATGCGTTCAGCAAGGTAAGTCCAGTGGGAGTATAGGCGCGCAAGGTCGCGATCCGCCGCTCGCCGGCGTCATCGGCGCCGGCCATGTCCGATTGGAGCAACACGTGCAGGTCCGGTTCCCCCAGCAGGCGCCCGGCCTTCTCCGGCCACTCGACCAGGTTGAAGGCCGGTTCGGCGAAACAGTCGCGAAATCCTGCGTCGAGCCATTCTTCGGGATCGGCAAAGCGGTACAGGTCGAAGTGGTAGACCGTCAGCGGCGAGCCGTCGGCGCGGGCAACGTCATAGGGCTCGCACAGCGTGTAGGTGGGGCTGCGGACCTTGCCCGCGTGGCCCAGCGCGCGCAGCACGGCGCGCGACAGCGTGGTCTTGCCGGCGCCCAGGTCGCCGGACAGCTGCACATGCACCGTGCGCGGCGGCATGGCCTGCACGGCGGCGGCCAGCGCGGCGCCCAGGCGCGCGGTGGCGGCTTCGTCGGGCAGCGTCAGGGTGCGTTCTTCGAGCAAGGGCATTGCGTACAATTCAGGAATGATCGACCGAGTCGCCCCCGGGCCGGCAGATGCGCCGCCGCCCGCCCCCGTTCCCGTTCCAGACACCAGCGGCCATGCGGCTGCGGGCCCGGGAGAGCTTGCGGCGCTGGCCGCGTCGATCCGCGCATGGGGCGCGGCGCTGGGCTTTGCCTCGGTGCGCATCGCCGATGTCGACCTCGCGCATGCCGAGCCGGGACTGCTGGCCTGGCTGGCGCAGGGCTGCCACGGCGACATGGATTATATGGCCAACCACGGCCTGCGGCGCGCGCGGCCGGCCGAACTGGTGCCCGGCACGGTGCGCGCGATCGTGGCGCGCATGCCTTATCTGCCCGCCGCCGGCGCGCAGGCGCAGGCCGCCGACTGGCGCCGCCACGAGCTGGCGCGGCTGGACGACCCGGCCACCGCGGTGGTGTCGCTGTACGCACGCGGACGCGACTATCACAAGGTGCTGCGCAGCCGCCTGCAGCAACTGGCCAGCCGGATCGAGGCCGAGATCGGCAAGTTCGGCTATCGCGTCTTCACCGATTCGGCGCCGGTGATGGAAGTGGCGCTGGCCAGCCAGGGCGGGCTCGGCTGGCGCGGCAAGCATACGCTGCTGCTGGACCGCGACGGCGGCTCGATGTTCTTCCTCGGCGAGATCCTGGTCGACATCCCGCTGCCGGCCGACCCGCCCGAGTCCGGCCATTGCGGCAGCTGCCAGCGCTGCCTGGACATCTGCCCCACGCGCGCCATCGTCGCGCCCTACCGGCTCGATGCGCGCCGCTGCATTTCGTATCTCACCATCGAGCACAAGGGCGCGATCCCGGTGGAGCTGCGCGCGCCGATGGGCAACCGCGTCTACGGCTGCGACGACTGCCAGCTGGCGTGCCCGTGGAACAAGTTCGCGCACGTGGCAACGGTGCCCGATTTCGACGTGCGCAACGGACTGGACGCGCCGGACATGGTGGCGCTGTTCGCGTGGACCGAGGCCGAATTCAACCAGCGCCTGGAAGGCAGCCCGATCCGCCGCATCGGCCATGAACGCTGGCTGCGCAACCTGGCGGTCGGGCTGGGCAACAGCCTGCGCGCGGCACGGTCGGGCACGCGCGCCGAAGACGCGGCCCTGGCCGCGCGCATCCGCGCAGCGCTGCTGGAGCGGCGCGAGGCCGCCACGCCGCTGGTGCGCGAGCATATCGACTGGGCCCTGGCGCAGGGCGGCCCGCCGCCAGACGCTAGCTCACCAGCGCCAGCCACAGCGGCGTGGTGACGATCGCCGCCACCGTCATCAGCGAGATCGTCGCGGCCACCATCGGCCCGTTGCCGCCCATGCGCACGGCCAGGATGTAGGCGCTGGAAGCGGTCGGCAGCGAGGCGTACAGCACCACGATCTGGTACTGCAGCATGGTCAGCGGCAGGTGCCGCCCCACCAGCCAGGCCACGCACGGCATCGCCAGCAGCTTGACGCCGGTCCACCACGCCACCGGCCCGGCGGTGCCGGTAGCGCCGCTCACCTGCAGCCCCGCGCCCACCGTCATCAGCCCCAGCGCGGTCGACGCCGAACCCAGCCGGTTCAGCGTCATGCCCAGCACCTCGGGCGCGTGCAGCCCCATCAGGTTGGTCGCCAGGCCGCCGGCGGTGGCCAGGATCAGCGGGTTGCGCGCCAGTTCCTTCCACAGCGCGGTCTGGCCATGCCGGGCCAGCGCCCACACCGCCGCCACGTTGCACAGCGGCACGGTGCAGCCGACGATCACCGCCATCAGCGCCAGCCCTTCCGAGCCGCCCAGCCGCGAGGCCAGCGCCAGCCCGATATAGGAATTGAAGCGGAACGCGGTCTGCAGCCCCGAGGCAAAGCTGACCGGGTCCGGGCGCAGCACCCATTTGACGGCGTAGCCGCCGGCGATGCCGGTGGCCAGCACCAGCAGCGCCAGCCCCAGCATCGCCGAGGTCGACGAGAAATCCAGCACCGCGGTATTGGTCGACTGCAGCAGCAGCGCCGGGAACAGGACGAAGTAGACCAGCCGCTCCACCCCGCCCCAGAAGGCGCGGTCGAACGGGGAATAACGCACCAGCAGCCAGCCGATCAGGATCAGGCTGAAGTCCGGGACCAGCAGGAGGGCGGAAGACATCTAGGGTTGTTGTTGTAGGGGTGGCATGACGCTGCAGCGGCCCGGGCAGCCGTCGCACGGAAACAGCGGCGGGGAGAGATAACGGCAAAAATGCCGGAATGTGCAGACTAGGGCAGATACGGATAGGTATTTTTCCAGATTTCCGGCAGCATGGCATGCCAAGTTGTACGCCTGCCGCCATGTTGTCCCGCATCCGTTGCGCGCGCCTGCGCGTGGACACCCTCCTCCGCTCCCGACTCAGCCCTGGCCGTGGCCATAGGCCGGGCCGCCGCCTGCGCCTGGCCGCCGTGCTGGTTGCGCTGGCCGCCGCGGCCGCGGTGCACGCCGTGCCCGGGCCGGCGCGCGCGCTCGAGATCGAAGGCATGCGCTTTGACGACGCGGCGCGCGTGGGCGGCAAGGAGCTGCAGCTCAATGGCGCGGCACTGCGCACCGGCTTCCTGACCAAGGGCTACGTGGCGGCGCTGTACCTGGAGGAAAAGGCCCGCAACGCCACCGTGGTGCTGGGCACGCCGGGGGCCAAGCGGCTACAGTTACGCATCCTGCGCGAGACCGAGCCGCCGGCCGTGGTGCGCGCGATCCGCCAGGGCATGCGCGACAACCACACCGAGGCGCAGATGCGGGCGCTGGCGGCGCGGCTGTTACAGTTCGAGCGCACCCTGGGCGAGCTCGGCACCGCGCACAAGGGCGACGTCATCAACCTGGATTTTTCCCCGCAAACGGGGACGGTCATCGCCATCAACGGCACGCCGCGCGGCCGGCCAATCCCCGGCGAAGACTTTTACCAGGCCCTGCTGCGGGTGTTCCTGGGCGAACGCCCGGCCGACGCCGGCGTCAAGCGCGGCCTGCTGGGCGGCTGACCCAGATTACGCTGCCGACGCACCGCCCGACCTGTGGCACTGCGACGGTTTTTTTGCTTCCGGGCAGCACCCTGCCCGGATTTCTGACGGGAGACATGATCTCATGCAAGCTGGCAAACTCGCACTGACCCTGGCCCTGGCGGCCGCCGCCTCCGCGGCGCAAGCCGAGAGCTACCCCACCAAGCCGATCCGCCTGATCATTCCGTTCGCCCCGGGCGGCACCACCGACATCGTCGGCCGCGGCGCGGCGGACCAGATGAGCCGCATCCTGGGCCAGCCGGTGGTAGTGGAAAACCGCGCCGGCGGGGGCGGTTCGATCGGCGCCGACGCCATCGCCAAGGCCGCGCCGGACGGCTACACCATCGGCATCTCGACGGTCTCGACCATGGCCGTGAACCCGGCCTGCAACCCCAAGCTGTCGTACGACCCGATCAAGGACTTCAAGCCCATCACCAACCTGGCCAACGTCGCCAACGTGATCGCGGTGAACCCGAGCTTCCCGGCCAAGGACTACAAGGAGTTCCTGGCCGTGCTGAAGGCCAACCCGGGCAAGTATTCGTACGCGTCGTCGGGCACCTGCGGCTTCGGCCACATGCTGGGCGAGCAGTTCAAGGTCTCGACCAAGACCTTCATGGTCCATATCCCGTACCGCGGCGCGGGCCCGGCGCTGAACGACGTGCTGGCCGGCCAGGTGCCGATCATGGTCGACAACCTGCCGTCGTCGATGCCCTACATCAAGGCCAACAAGCTGCGTCCGATCGTGGTGGCGTGGAACAAGCGCCTGGACTCGCTGCCCAATGTGCCGACCTTCGGCGAGATGGGCCTGAAGGAGCCGAACGATCCGGCCTGGTACGGCCTGGTGGCGCCGGCCGGCACGCCTGACGAGGTCATCAGGAAGCTCAACGAAGCCGCGGTCAAGGCCCTGCAGGACAAGGACTTCCAGCAGCGCCTGCGCACCGCCGGCGCCGAGCCGTCGGGCAACACCCCGGCGCAGCACGCGGCCGAGATCAAGAAGGAATTCGACAAGATGAAGAATCTTGTGAAGGTGCAGAACATCAAGCTGGAGCAATGATCCGGCCGGTGTGACGCCACCCGCAAAGGGCCGCCGCGAGGCGGCCCTTTTTTCTTGCCCGCGCCAAAAAGCACTAAAATCCAGCATTCGCCCCAGCCTGACCGCCATGCCCGCCACCTATGACGCCATCCTCCCCGCCCCCTTCGGCAAGATCGGGGTGCGCACGGACGGCGCGCGCATCCGGGCCATCGTGTACCTTCCCGGGCACGTCGAGGCACGCGCCCCTGTCGACGTCCTGACGCAGCAACTGGCGGCACAGCTGGAGGCCTACTATGCCAATCCCGACGCCGTCTTCGACCTGCCGCTGGCCCCGGCCGGCAGCGACTTCCAGCAGCGCGTATGGCAGGCCATCAGCGCGGTGCCGCGCGGCGCGGTGACCACCTACGGCACCATCGCCGACGCCATCGGCGCGATGCCGCGCGCGGTCGGCCAGGCCTGCGGGCAGAACCCGTTCCCGATCCTGGTCCCGTGCCACCGCGTGGTCTCGGCGCGCGGCATCGGCGGTTTCTCGCACCATGCCGAGGACGGCTTCTACCTCGACGTCAAACGCTGGCTGCTGCGCCATGAGGGCGCCATGCTGATATGAGCGGCGCTCCGGCGGCAGCCGGGCTTGGCGCCGCTGCCAGCGACGCCGACATGGCCCTGGTCAGCCGCTTCTGCGATGCGCTGTGGCTGGAAGACGGGCTCTCGCGCAATACCATGGACGCCTACCGGCGCGACCTGACGCTGCTGGCGCGCTGGCTGCAGCACGAGCAGCGCGGCGAGCTGCTGCAGGCAGATGACAGTGCGCTGTCGGCGTACTTCAGCGCGCGCCACACGCAGACCCGCGCGTCGTCGGCGAACCGGCGCCTGGCGGTGTTCCGCCGCTTCTACCAGTGGGCGCTGCGCGAGCACCTGGTGCAGACCGACCCGTGCCTGCTGCTGCGCCCGGCCAAGCAGCCGCCGCGCTACCCCAAGACGCTGACCGAGGCCCAGGTCGACGCGCTGCTGGAGGCGCCCGACACCGAGACCCCGCTGGGCCTGCGCGACCGCACCATGCTCGAGCTGATGTACGCCAGCGGGCTGCGCGTCTCGGAGCTGACCCAGATGAAGACCATCGAGATCGGCCTGAACGAGGGCGTCGCGCGCGTGGTCGGCGGCAAGGGCGACAAGGAGCGCCTGGTGCCGTTCGGCCAGCAGGCCGGCGACTGGCTGCGGCGCTACCTGGCCAGCGCGCGCCCCGTGCTGCTCGCCGGGCGCGCCTGCGACGCGCTCTTCGTCACGCAGCGCGGCGAAGGCATGACGCGGCAGGCGTTCTGGCACCTGATCAAGCGCCATGCGCGCGATGCCGGCGTGCATGCGCCGCTGTCGCCGCACACGCTGCGGCATGCCTTCGCCACGCATCTGCTCAACCACGGCGCCGACCTGCGCGTGGTGCAGCTGCTGCTGGGGCACGCCGACATCTCCACCACCCAGATCTATACCCACGTCGCCCGCGAACGCCTGCGCGAGCTGCACCAGCAGCATCATCCGCGCGGCTGAGCGAGGGGGCGGCTTACTGTCATGAGCAAGACCAGGCACGTTTCGGAAACCCCCGCCACGCAGGCGCTGCGCAAGCACGGCGTGGCCTTCGGCGAGCACCCCTATGACTACGTCGAGCACGGCGGCACCGGCGAGTCGGCGCGCCAGCTGGGCGTGCCCGAGCATGACGTGATCAAGACCCTGATCATGGAAGACGAGCGCGCGCAGCCGCTGGTGGTGCTGATGCACGGCGACTGCTCGGTCTCGACCAAGAACCTGGCGCGCCAGACCGGGCGCAAGAGCGTGCAGCCGTGCAAGCCCGAGGTGGCGCAGCGGCACAGCGGCTACCTGGTGGGCGGCACCTCGCCGTTCGGCACGAAGAAGCGCATGCCGGTGTACGTCGAATCGACCGTGCTGGAGCTGGCGCGCATCTATATCAACGGCGGCCGGCGCGGCTACCTGGTCAGCCTGGACCCGAAGCTGCTGCCCGCGCTGCTCGACGCCCGGCCGGTGCAGTGCGCGCTGCCGGACTGACTTGCCGGCCGCGGTGCGCAAGCCCGGGTCGAGGCAAGCCTCCACGCCAATCGGGGAAGTCACGGTCGTGGCGAGCCCCCTGCCGCGCTACAATCGCGCCAGCCTGAATCCACCCCACTCCACATGGCCAATCTGCTTTTCGCCCTTGCCGCCTACCTGATCGGCTCCGTTTCCTTCGCTGTGGTCGTCAGCAAGCTGATGGGGCTGCCGGATCCGCACTCCTACGGCTCGGGCAACCCCGGCGCCACCAACGTGCTGCGCACCGGCAACAAGAAGGCCGCGATCCTGACGCTGATCGGCGATGCCCTGAAGGGCTGGCTGGCGGTCTGGCTGGCGGCGCGCTTCGGCCCGGCGCACGGCCTCGATGACACCGGCCTGGCCATGGTGGCGCTGGCAGTGTTCCTGGGCCACCTGTTCCCCGTATTCCACCGCTTTGCCGGCGGCAAGGGCGTGGCCACCGCGGCCGGCATCCTGCTGGCGATCGACCCCATCCTGGGCCTGGGCACGCTGGCCACCTGGCTGATCATCGCCTTCTTCTTCCGCTATTCGTCGCTGGCGGCGCTGGTGGCGGCAATCTTCGCGCCGTTCTTCCACGTGCTGATGAACGGCGTCGACGTGATGGCGGGAGCGATCTTCGTGATCAGCGTGCTGCTGATTGCGCGGCACCGGCAGAATATTGCCAAGCTGCTGGCGGGGAAGGAGAGCCGGATCGGGGAGAAGAAGAAGGTTTGAAGGGTTGAACGCAAACGGCTGAGAGCGTCCGCCCGCTGCCGGTTTGCTCCCCTCTCCCGCTTGCGGGAGAGGGGCCGGGGGTGAGGGCCCGGCGGTGGCAATTGCGACGGCCGTCACTTCGTTGATGCTCCCCGCCCTCACCCCAACCCTCTCCCGCAAGCGGGAGAGGGAGCAAACAAGCGGTTATCACACGGTAGCCGCCCCGAACACCATCTCCACCCGCAGCCCGCCCCCTTCCGCATTCACCAGGTTCAGCTTCCCTCCCGCCTGCCGCACCAGCCGGTCGACGATCGCCAGCCCCAGCCCGGAATGCGCATTGCCGCCGCGCGCCGGGTCCAGCCGCACGAACGGCAGCGTGGCGCGTTCCTTGTCATCGTCGGGGATGCCGTCGCCCTGGTCTTCCACCACCAGCATGTAGCCGTCCGGCGTGCGCGAGGTCGCGATGCAGACCGGCGGCTTGCCATAGGCGTAGGCGTTGTCGACCAGGTTGCCGACGATGCGGTCCAGCTGCGTCGCGATCATGCGGAAGCCCTCGCCCGCGCCCAGCGACAGCACCACCTGGCGCTCCTGCTCGGCCAGCGATGCGGCGAGCTCGTTGACGCGCCGGTCCACCGGCACCGGCCGCGCGGTGGGCTCGCTGGTCTGCGCGAAGCTCAGGAACTGCTCGACGATCGCCGCCATCGAATCGACGTCGCGCGTGACCCCGGCGGCGGCCTTGGGATCGGCCAGCATTTCGGCGCGCAGGCGCAGCCGCGCCAGCGGCGTCTTCAGGTCGTGGGCGATGCCGGCCAGCATGGTGTTGCGCTCCTGGTCGATGCGCGCCAGGTCGGCCACCATGCGGTTGAAGCGCTCGATCAGCTGGCGCAGCTCATGCGGGCCGCGCTCGCGCAGCGGCGGCACCGCGTGCTGGCGCGACAGCAGCGCGGCGGCGTTGGCCATGTCGCGCACCGGGCGCTGGATCTGCCACGCGATCAGCACGGCGAACACGATCGCCACGCCCACCACCAGCATCACGCCCGGCACCAGCCGGTTGTCCGGCGGCGGGTTGTGGACCCACAGGATCGGCATCGCGATCCAGTCGGCGCGGCTTGGCAGCTTGATCCAGATGCGCGGCGTGGTTTCGTCCTCCAGCCGGATCTCGGTGCCTTGCGGCAAGCGGCTGATGAACTGCTCGACCAGCCGGCGCGAGCGCCCGCCCTTGGGCGCGGTGGCGTGCTCGTCGGCGTCGGCGGTGTTGGCGGTTTCCACCAGGCTGGGCAGCCTTGCCGGCGGCTTCGCATCGAGCGCGCGCTCGATGCTGTCGAGCTGGAACAGCATCTGCTCCACCGAATAGTCGACCTGCTGCTGGCGCCGGTCCATGCGCAGGATGGCCAGCCACGAGAAATGGCTGATCACCAGCACCGCGGCGATCAGCAGCGCAATGCGGCCGAACAGGGTATCGATACGTCGCAACTTCATCGGGAAGCAGGTCCTGGTGGCGCCGGGTAGCCGGGACGCCAGCGGCGCCGGCGCGTGGCCGGCGCCGGGTTATTCGGGGAGGCCCGCGGGAATCTCTTCCGCTTCGTCGGGCACGAAGGTGTAGCCGCGCCCGCGCACGGTCTGGATATAGCGCGGGCGCTGCGCGTCCTCGTCCAGCAGCCGGCGCAGGCGCCAGATCTGTACGTCGATGCCGCGGTCGCTGATGCCGCTGGCGCTGCCGTACATCAGCTCGACGATGCGCTCGCGCGACAGCACTTCGAGCGGATGCATCAGCAGCAGCTTGAGCAGCGCGAACTCGGTATCGCTGATCGACAGCGCCTGCCCGGCGCGCGACAGCGTGCGCTGGCGGAAGTTGACGCGGAACGGGCCGAACGCGACCGATTCGCGGTCCTCGGGCGCCGCCGCGGGGCGCGCCAGCTTGCGGCGCAGCACGGCATTGATGCGCGCCAGCAGCTCGCGCGGCGAGAACGGCTTG